>NZ_JBSKBR010000001.1:0-522500 GCF_053714315.1 Mesorhizobium sp. PL10
AGACCAAGCCCGACAAAGCGCCGGAACGACAGCCGGTCGCCGAGCGCCTCCTCCAGCTCGCGATCCGACAGCCCATAAAGTGATTGCAGCAACAGTGCCTTGAACAGCACCAGAGGCGGCCAGGCAGCACGTCCTGGCCCGCCATCGCGCAACGCCGCCAGCAGCTTCTCGAAACGGTACCACTTCACCAGACCTGACAATCGGTCGAGCGGCGAAGAGCCTCCCACCAGCTTATGGCCAAGAAAAGCCTCTGCCAGGCTCAACTGACCCGTCTGCTTCACCGCCATTGCGATTCCCTCCGAACTTCCGTCTCAGAGAATCACAACCAGCCAATTACGCAACAGGCCCCCTGTGGGAGAAGGTGTCGCCGAAGGCGACGGATGAGGGGTGTTCCAGAAGGACACCAACGCCTCACTCCGCTGGAACACCCCTCATCCGTCTCGGCGCTGCGCGCCGATCCACCTTCTCCCACAAGGGGAGAAGGATAGAAAGGCGCTAATGCCGGAAATGCCTCACGCCGGTAAACACCATGGCGATGCCATGCTCGTCGGCGGCGGCAATCACGTCGTCGTCGCGCATCGAGCCGCCGGGCTGGATGACGGCGGTGACGCCGGCTTCGATCGCCGATAGAAGCCCGTCGGCGAAGGGGAAAAAGGCGTCGGAGGCGACCACCGAGCCTTTGGTCAGCGGCTCGGCCACGCCTGCAGCCTCGGCGGCGTCGAGCGCCTTGCGGGCGGCGATGCGCGAGGAATCGACGCGGCTCATCTGGCCGGCACCGATGCCGACGGTGGCGCCGTCCCTGGCGTAGACGATGGCGTTCGACTTGACGTGCTTGGCGATGCGGAAGGCGAATTTGAGGTCGGCCATTTCGGTTGCCGTCGGCGCGCGCCTGGTCACCACCTTGAGTTCGAGATCGTCGACAACCGCATTGTCGCGGCCCTGGACGAGCATGCCGCCGGCGACGGACTTCACCGTGATGCCGGCAGAACGCGGATCGGACAGGCCGCCGGTGACCAGCAGGCGCAAATTCTTCTTGGCGGCAACGATGCGGATGGCGTCTTCCGAGGCATTCGGCGCGATGATCACTTCGGTGAAGGTCTTGACGATCTCCTCCGCCGCCTCGGCGTCGAGGATGCGGTTCATGGCGACGATGCCGCCAAAGGCCGAGACCGGATCGCAGGCCAGCGCCCTGGCATAAGCCTCTGCCAGCGAGGCGCCCTCGGCGACACCGCACGGGTTGGCGTGCTTGATGATGGCGACGGCCGCGCAGCGGTTGGGGTCGTACTCGCCGACGAGCTCGAAGGCGGCGTCGGTGTCGTTGATGTTGTTGTAGGACAGTTGCTTGCCCTGCAACTGCCGCGCCGTGGCGACGCCCGGCCGCTTGTCACCGTTGACGTAGAAGCCGGCGCTCTGGTGCGGGTTCTCGCCATAGCGCATGACGCTTTCCAGCTTGCCGCCGAAGGCACGCCATGTCGGATGCTCGATCTCCAGCGTCTCGGCGAACCAGCCGGAGATTGCGGCATCATAAGTCGCGGTGCGGGCAAAAGCCTTGGCCGCCAGCTTCTTGCGAAAGTCCAGCGACAGCGAGCCGATGTTCATCTCCAGCGCATTGAGCACCGAGGCGTAGTCGCCGGGATCGGTGACGATGGCGACATAGGCGTGGTTCTTGGCCGAAGCGCGGATCATCGCAGGGCCGCCAATGTCGATATTCTCGACAACAGCGGCATAGTCGGCGCCGGACCGGCGGACTTCCTCGAACGGGTAGAGATTGGAAACGAGAAGATCGATCGGCTCGATACGGTGATCATGCATCGCCTTGGCGTGCTCGGGATCATCGCGCACGCCGAGCAGCGCGCCGTGCACCGACGGATGCAGCGTCTTGACGCGGCCGTCCATGATCTCGGGAAAGCCGGTCAGTTCGGAGACATCGCGCACGGCAAGGCCGGCTTCGGCAATCGCCTTTGCCGTGCCGCCGGTCGAGACCAGCTCGACGCCGGCCGCTGCCAGGCCCCTGGCGAAGTCGATCAGGCCGGTCTTGTCGAAAACGGAAAGCAGTGCGCGGCGAACCGGAACGAGGTCGGGTGCCGGAATGTTCTTGGCGGCGACGGCCATGGGCTGGCGGCCTTTCAGGGCTGATTGGAGAGCGTTGCCGGGCCGTAGCACATGAGGTCAGGAAATCAAGCGGAAGCTCGATCAAGCCGGCACCGGCAACGACGCTCAGTTGTTCTCGGGGTAGCCGGCGATGCCGGTGCGCGTCAGCTGCCAATGGACCTCGGCAATTTCCGAGGCCTTGAAGGCGAGCACGATCTGGCGGCTGCGGCGCGGGCCGCCAAGGCCGGCGAAATAGATCGATTCCTCGACCTCCGGCACCACCTCCGAGCAGGTGAAGACCCAGGTGTCGGCCTGGTCGGCGGTCAGCACCAGGCGGTCATGCTCGTCCTGCAGCAGATTGATGTCGGGATGGATGTGGAAGCGCACGACGACGAAATCGCGGCCGTTGTTGCGGATCGCCGCACCGCCGGGACGCAGGATGCGGTCCCTGCCGGCGAGCACATTGCCCTCGCTCGACAATTTCATCTCGCGCTCGTGCTGAAAGCCGAAGCGCTGGATATAGCCGTCGTGACGGGCGATGAAGCCTTGCGTGCCTTTCTGGTCGATGCGCTTGCACGGCACATGCTGCGGGCCGCCCAGCAGTGGCGTGCCGAGCAGGTCGTTGACGCGCAGCGAATGGGAAAACCGCGCCGACGAGGTGTCGTTGATGGTGGCGGTCGAGTGTGCCGCGGTGGCGCGGGCCAGCGGCCGGAATTCGGCGGCGCCGTAGGTGTCGATGCCAGCGTTGACGACATAATGCTGGCGGCCCGAGGATAGCTCGAAGGCCAGGCACCCGGCATGCGCGGCGTTGGACACGTCGACAGGTGGCGACGCGCCGGTATCGGCAATGACCGTCACGCCGCCCATCGACAGCCGCTCATAGCCGGAATGCGGCGCGTGAAGCAGCGGCGCGCCGGCGGTGTCGTCATGACGCAGTATGGTGGCGATGCGGTCGTGGATGGTCGCGCCCATGCCATTGAAGCGGGCGAGGCTGCCGTCCTGATGGCGGAAGAAACGCAGCGCCGGCAGCATGCGGTCGATGGCGCCCATAAGTGCTGCCGGCGGCGTTTCGGCCTGGTTGGCATAGGTCTGGCGCAATGGCAGGAGATCGGCGAGCAGTTCGAGAACCGACATCGGATTGCGCGAAATATGGCCGCCGTCGGGAAGGATCTGCCGATCGAGTTCTTCCGCCAGATTGCGGGTGGCGCCGCGCAGTGCCGAGGCCGGCGCCGGGAGCGATAGCGCGGCGAAAGCAAGCGCGATGCGGGCGCGCAGCCTGTCCTTGCCATCCGGCATTTCGCGCGCCATCGAACGGAGATAGCGGATCTGCACGGCAAGCGATTTCAGGAAGGCGCGGTAAAAGGGAAATTCGGCCCCTTGTAGGACAACCGAGGAATGTTGCAGCCAGGCGATGACCCGCTTGGCCGTGGTGCCCGGCTCCCAGGCGATGCCGGAAATCTGATTGCCATGGATGGCGATCCAGTCGGAAACCAGCGCGCGGGCATTGGCGGCGGCAAGCTCGGTGCCGGCGGCGCGCATGTGGCGCAGCCAGCGGAAGCCGTGCAGCGTTTTCACCCAGCCGCGATTGGCGACTTCGATCTGGAATGGCGATTTGCCGCCGGTCTCGACCAGGTGGCCCGATAGCGGATAGCGGCCATAATAGATTTCGAGCGCGATCTGAGGGTCGGCGAGGCGCAGGTCCGGCGGCGCAATCAGGACGCGCTCCGGCGTGCGTCCGGAATAGCGCCAGCGATAGACTGGCCCTGCGCGCAGGCGCCGGCGCGTCTTGCGCCAAAGCTCCTTAGCGACAAGCGTCCACAGACGTGTCGTGCTGCCGGCCGCCAGTGCCAAAACCCCTCCTCGTTACCTGGTGATAGAGCATGATGTTGTCCGAAAACCGCGTCACACTTTTCGGCACTATGCTCCTGTACCCCAGCACAAGCTTATATGATTCAAGAACTTATGCGAAGTCGAATTCCGCCGACGTGAAGGGCTTCACGTTGCCGTCGGCCTATCCATCCCGAAAAAAGTCAAGCGATTTCCGAGGCTAAGCCCGACAATCCAGCGCTCACTTGCGGTTGTGACGCGATCGGAACTCGCTCGGCGAACAGTTTTCGCGATCGCGAAACAGGCGCGAGAAATAGAAGGCCTCGTGGATGCCGACGGCGGCGGCGATGGATTGTCCACCGATATTCGCTACCAGAATGTCGATGATGAAATCGATGCCAGGTGGGGGAAGCATTGGTCTCTCGACGACATGCTTTAAGGAATCGCAAGCGCTCGGGTATTGGCTGGACCTCCACGACTTCGTCACCCCAGGGCGAAGCTGAAGCCTGTCGCGGAGACCGTGGGATCATGCCGCGACATCGATCGGAGGACGCAGCGGAGCAGAATTCTGCACCGTGTCAAAGCCTTGGTGTCACGGCATGGATTCCGGGGTCTGCGCCGCGTCGCTTCGCTCCTTGCTCCGCCCCAGAATGACGAAGTCACGAATGCTTCAGCCAATCACCAAGGTCAGCGGTTCAAAACCTCTGTGCCAAAAATCCTAAGCCACACGCCGCATGCGAGCGGCGAAGAAGCCGTCCAGCCCGGAAATTCCCGGCGAGCCGCGATCGAGATCGGCGGGCGTTGTGCGCAGCGTGCCTTGCGGGGTCAGGAACGCGTCGAGCCCGGCGATTTCGCCCGGCTGCAACGGATCGTCGGCGATGTTCTTGTTCCCGGCCAGAAAGGCGCGGTACAGATCCTCGCCTTCGATCGGGTCTAGCGAACAGTTGGAAAAAACAATCCGACCGCCCGGTTTGACCAACATGACGGCGCGGGCGAGCAGCCTTGCCTGCAGCTCGGCGAGCTTTTCGACGTCGGCCACCGTCTTCGTCCATGGCACATCGGGATGCCGCCGCACCGTGCCGGTCGACGAGCAGGGCGCGTCGAGCAGGACCGCGTCGAACAGTTCCCCCAGCTGGTATTTCAGCAGATCGGCCTGGACGATTTCCGCCGACAGGCCGAGCCGTTCGAGGTTCTGGGTCAGCCGCGCCAGCCGGTTTTTCGAGGTGTCGACCGCCGTGACCTTGGCACCGGCAAGGATCAGCTGGGCGGTCTTGCCGCCAGGCGCGGCGCAGAGGTCGGCGACGCGCAACCCTTGGACATCGCCGAACAGTCGCGCCGGAAAACTGGCGGCGGCGTCCTGGACCCACCAGGCGCCTTCGCCGAAGCCGGGCAATTCGGTGACGGGGGCGCTGAGCTTTTCCACGCGGATTGTGCCGGTCGGCAGCACGGTGCCGCCGAGCTTTTCGGCCCAGAGTTCGGGATCGGCCTTGACCGTGAAGTCGACTGGCGCCTCGACGCGGTGCGCGGCGAGAATCTGCTTCGTCTTCTCGGCGCCATAGGCGGCCTTCAGCCGGTCGGAGAACCACTTTGGCGCCTCGTCCGTGGCGGCAAGGGCGGCGGGCAATTGCGTGTCCTTGGCGCGTGCCAGTGTACGCAGCACGCCGTTGACGAGGCCGGAAAAGCGTTGCGTGCGCGGATCGGATTTTGCATGGGTCACGGCCAGATCGACGGCGGCGCTGTCGGGAATGTCGAGGAACAGGATCTGGGCGGCAGCTACATGGAGGATGTGCGAAAGCGCCGTGGCATTGGGTGGCAGCGGCTTTTCCAGGCGCTTGGCCAAGAGCCCGGCAATGGTCATGCGGTAGCGCAGCGCGGTCACCAGTATGGCACGCACCAGGCCGCGGTCGCGCAGGTCGAGCGCCTTGTATTGCGGATGGCCGTTCTCGTGGTCGGTCAGCCCGTCGAGTGGTGTCCTCGCATCGATGACGGCCGCCAGCAGCCGCGCCGCCGCCTTGCGCGCGGCAAGGCCGGCGACGGGCTCGCCTGCATTGTCTTCACGATTGCCTGAATGCGCGGGCCGGCCCCTGGCTCCGCTCACGACCACGGACCTTTGGGTCCGGTCGGGTTGCGGCCCCACGGATTGGATCTTGGCTGTTCCGGTTCGGCCAGTGGGTCGGGCTGGGCCGCCTTGCCCCACGGGCCTTGCTGGCCATCAGTCTGCAGTTCTTCGGACGGCTCGGGCGCTGACGCCTGACGCGGCGCCGGCTGGCTGGTGCGGCCTGCCATCTCGCGCGCCATCGCCTGCAGCGCGGCGATGCGGTTGTCGGTGTTCGGGTGGGTCGAAAACAGGCTGTCCATGCGCTCGCCATGAAGGGGATTGATGATGAAGAGATGCGCGGTCGCGGGATTGCGCTCGGCATCCGGGTTGCGGATGCGTTCGGCGCCGCGGGCGATCTTGTCAAGGGCGGACGCCAGCCAAAGCGGATTTCCAACGATTTCGGCGCCGCGTCGGTCGGCCTCGTATTCGCGCGTGCGGCTGACCGCCATCTGCACGATCATGGCGGCAAACGGCGCAACCAGCATCGCCACCAGCACGCCGACAAAGCCGAACGGGTTGTTGTTGTCGCGGCTGCCGCCGAAGAAGAAGGCGAAATTGCCGAGCATCGAGATCGCGCCGGCGAGCGTGGCGACGATGGTCATGGTCAGCGTGTCGCGGTGCTGGATGTGAGCCAACTCGTGCGCCATGACGGCGGCCACCTCCTCGTGCGAGAGGCGCTCCAGCAGGCCGGTCGAGGCCGCGACCGCGGCATTGTCGGGATTGCGGCCGGTAGCGAAGGCGTTGGGTTGCGGGTTGTCGATCAGATAGGTTTTCGGCATCGGCAGGCCGGCCTGCTTGGCCAGCGCCTCGACGATGGCGTAAAATTCGGGTGCATTCCTGGCGTCGACCTCGACGGCGTTGTTCATCGACAGCACCATCTTGTCGGCATTCCAGTAGCTGAACAGATTGGTGCCGGCGGCGAACAGGAAAGCGATCATCATGCCGCCGGTGCCGCCGATCAGAAAGCCGACGCCCATGAACAGCGCCGTCATCGCGGCCAGAAGCATGGCGGTGCGTAGCGTGCTCATCGTCTGCTCCGTTTGCGGCTGTGACAGAAAAGGGTCGATCCGGGTGTCATCATCGCTATATGATGGGAAACGCCGCCTCTCGTTTCAATCCGCGGAATTATCGCATGACCGACGAACCCAGTAAAACGCCCGCCGGCACGGATGACGGCGCGCCGCCAAAGGAGTTGACATCCGCCGCCCGCCGCGCGCTGGCCGAAGCCAGGGCGCGCCGTGAAGAGTATCGCCAGAAGGAAGCCGCGCTGCCGAAGGAAGTCGGCGGCCGCGGCGGCAAGGAACCCGGCCGCTATGGTGACTGGGAAGTCAAAGGCCTGACCAGCGACTTTTAGATAACGTCCTAGGCCGCGCTGCGCTGTGCCTCCAGCGTCATCCAGCCGCTGTCATCAATGGCGATGGAAACAGCGTCATAGCCGGCAATCGCCGTGTGCGGTGTCGCCATCGGGTGCTGGTGGGTGGCGCTGATCACCATCACCGACGCTCCTGACGTCTCAGCCGCGGCGATGCCTGCCGGGGCATCTTCGAAGACCAGGCAGTCGCTGATATCGACGCCGAGCCGTTTTGCCGCCAGCAGGAAACAATCGGGCGCCGGCTTGCCCTGCGAGACGTCTTCGCCCGCGACCATCAACGCCGGAACCGGGATGCCGGCCGCCTGCATCCGCAGCAGCGCCAGCGGTCGCGGCGCCGAGGTGACGATCGCCCAGCGATCGGCCGGCAGCGCGGTGAGAAACGGTACGGCGCCGGCGATCGGCAGCACGCCTTCGACATCGTCGGACTCGGCCTGAAGAAGCACAAATGCCTCGTGCACCGGGTCGACGCCGGGAAGCGCCAGTTTGGTGATGGTCTCGACGGCGCGTACGCCATGGATCGTCGGCAGGAAGGCGTCAACGTCGAGGCCATGCTTACGCGCCCACGCCGCCCAGACGCGTTCGGCCGAAGCAATCGAATTGAGCACCGTGCCGTCCATATCGAACAGGAAGGCGGCGAATTGTCTGCCTGCAAACATCAAATTTTCCAGATCGTTTTTGGGGTTTTCGAAGGGTCAAAACATGTCGTTCGACCGTAACGCCATGGCGCCTTGCTGGGAAGATGCGGGCGGGTCATTTCAATCGTTCCAGGGAACCATGATCCTGCCTTTGGCGTTTGAACCAAACTGTCTTCCACGACGAAATGACGGGGGGAGTCGCCATGCTGATCCGGCTCGGCTACGAAATCGCCATTGAGTGCACCAATGCCACGCCGGTCATCTCGTTGCTCGAGATCCATGCGGACCGGCAAGCCGACATCAAGCGGCAGACGCGCGTGCTTACGTCGCCTTCGGTGCCGAGCAAGGTCTATCACGACCTGTTCAGCAATGCCTGTCGCCGCTTTGTCGCGCCCGCCGGCAATTTCCGCATCCTCTACGACGCCGCCGTCGAGGACAGCGGCGAGCCCGATGAAGTCAACACGCTGGCCAGGGAAGTGCCGGTGGCGGAACTGCCGGACGATGTGCTCGGCTATCTCCTCGGCAGCCGCTATTGCGAGACCGATCATCTCGGCGGGTTGGCCTGGCAGCTTTTCGGCCATCTGCCGTCCGGCTGGGCGCGGGTGCAGGCGATCGTCGACTATGTCCACAACCGGCTGTCCTTCGGCTACGGCTATGCCCGCCCGACGCGAACGGCCGCCCAGGCGCATGAGGAGCGCGTCGGTGTCTGCCGCGACTTTGCCCATCTGGCGATCACGCTCTGCCGTTGCATGAACATCCCGGCCCGCTACGTGAACGGCTATCTCGGCGACATCGGCGTGCCGGTCGATCCGGCGCCGATGGATTTCTCGGCCTGGATGGAAGTGTTCCTCGACGGCAAATGGTATACGTTCGACCCCCGGCACAACAAACCCAGGATCGGCCGCGTCGTCATCGCGCGCGGCCGCGACGCGACGGATGTGCCGCTGCTGCACAGTTTCGGTCCGCACCGGCTGAGCCTGTTCAAGGTCTGGACCTATGAGCAGGAAGGCAAACTGTTCAATCCGCCCTATCACGGGGTCGACAAGACTGTCAGCGCGCGCATGCTCGCGTAGAGCGGTTCGCTGCCGGGATTCTGATCCGCTTCGACACACTGCATCTGCCAGATATCTGTGCCGGATCGGGACCGGGATTCCGCATGCGGTGGATCATGGTAAGCGCTTCGTAAACGAAGTTTCTCCGGCGATTTTCTGTTTACCGGCTGTTTACCTTGTACCCTGAGCAAACCAAGCAAAAACAACAGCTTGATTGCCTTGCGGCGGCCTTCGTCAACGTAGCTGCGCGATCCGGCCGGAAACCTGCATCGGCCCCCACACGGCGACAAGGCCGAGAGGAGCTAACAGATGCGGAATTACCAAGGTCTTGTTCACGCGGCTGGCGTTTTCGCCAGGGATCGCAGCGGAAGTTTCGCGGTGCTGTTCGGCGTTGCCGCTTCGGTCCTGGCGCTCGGCGTCGGCTTTGCCGTCAATATCTCCCAGATCTACAACGCCAAATCGAGCCTGCAGGGCGTGGTCGATGCCGCTGTCACCTCGACTGCCCGCGACCTGACCACCGGCGTGATCAAGGAAGCCGACGCCAACAGGTCCGTGCAGGCGTTTCTCGACGCCAACAGCATGGCCGGCATACTGCAGGCCGATCAGATCGTGCTTGACAAGCTGACCGTCGACAGGACCGCCAACACGGTCAAGGCCGACGCCCACGTCGATATCGGGCTTTACTTTCCGCTGTTCAGCGTCGGCGACATGCAGCGCGTCGGCGCTTCGACCACGGCGCTCTATTCCGACAAGACCATCGAGGTCTCGATGATGCTCGACGTCACCGGCTCGATGGCTGGTCAGAAGATCAAGGACTTGAGGGTGGCGGCAAGCAATGCCGTCGATGCGTTCCTTGCCGGCCAGGACATTTCGAAGCCGCGGGTGCGCGTCGCCATCGTGCCCTACGCCAACTCGGTCAATGCCGGTGCGCTTGCCGCCAGCAGCGTGTTTGTCGAAACCAGGTCCAGCCAGCGCAAACAGGCTCCGGCCAATGACGACCCGCAAGCCGTCTCGTCATCGACGCGTCCGGACAATTGCGCCACCGAGCGCAAGGGCGCCAACCAGTATACGGATGCCGGCCCCGATGTCGGCATGGTCAATCGCGATTATCTCTTGTCGGGCTTCGCGCAAAACACCAACACGGCGGCCTGTCCGGCCGCAGCGCTGATGCCGCTGACGGCCGACGCCAACGCGCTCAAGAACGTCATCAAGAATTTTTCCGCTTCGGGCGGCACCGCCGGCCATATCGGCGTGCAGTGGGCCTGGTACATGCTGTCGGAAAACTGGGGCAGCGTGATGAAGGCGTCGCAGCGGCCTGCCAAAATGGACCCGAAGAAGGTCGCCAAATTTGCGATCCTGATGACCGACGGCGAATTCAACCTGTCCTATTTCGACGCCAGCAGCGTCGATCAGGTCTACAACGACGCCGGCAAGGAACCGACCCGTACGGCAGCCAAGACCTTGTGCGGTGCGATGCGCAACAAGGGCATCGAGATATTCACCATCGGCTTCAATCTCACCGAGAAGAACGCCAAGGCGACCTTGCAGGATTGCGCCAGCCCGGACACCGGTAGCATCAGGCATTTCTACCAGGTTGCCAGCGGAACCGAACTCAACGATGCCTTCCAGACCATTGCCCGCAACATCGAGAACCTTGCGCTGACCAACTAGCCGACTTTCAGGCTCCAAAGGAAAAGGCCGCCGCTTCTTGACGAAGCCGGCGGCCTTCCGTGTTTCCGTCCATGGCGCGGCCGATGGCGGCGACCGAAGTCACCCGCCGCGCTTCTCGCGCCTTAACGGGAAGACTGCTTCCCGAAAGTGCAATCCGCTGAGGCCACGTTCTGGAAAACGAAATCACTCGACATCGGATCACCTCCTTTCGATTTGTTGAACACACAGTGATGATGGGGTGCGTCGGAGCAAAAGACAAGATGCCGGTTTGAAATAGCTGGCGAGCCGCCGTCTGCGCGCTGGGTTGCGAACGGCCGCCGGGGCGGGCAAACTCCGGCTGGGGACCAGCCTTCGGAGGAATGGCATGGAAGCAGCGGAGAAGGCGGCGCGCATCGTGCGAACGGTGATCGAAACGCTGAAGCCGGGTTTTGCGGTCCGGCTGTGGACCGGCGAGCGAATCGGCCCCGCCAGTGGGCCAGTGCTCACCATCAACGACCAGGACATTGTCTGGCAGGTGGTGAAGCGGCCGTCCTTGTCAACGCTGATCGAGATGTGGATTTCCAAGACGATAGACATCGAAGACGGGACGATTTTCGATTTCTACGCCTTGCCGTCGCAAGGCAAGCTCAGGACCAAGATCAAGTCCCTGCCGAAGCTGGCGATCCTGCGCGACCTGCCGGCGGTGCTCTTGTCACGCAAGCAGATGAGTGCGCGCACCGATCTGTCGGGGCGCAATCCCTATGTCAGCGGGTCGAGCCAGGAAGCGATCCAGCATCACTACGACATTTCGAATGCCTTCTACCGGCTCTTCCTTGATGAGCGCATGGTCTACAGCTGCGGCTATTTCACAGATTTCGCCAATGGCATCGACCAGGCTCAGGCCGACAAGCTTGATCACATCTGCCGCAAGCTGCGGCTGAAGCCTGGCGAAAAGCTGCTCGATATCGGCTGCGGCTGGGGCGCCATGCTGATCCATGCGGCAAAGAATTACGGCGTCGTCGGCCATGGCGTGTCGCTGTCGCAGGCGCAGACCGATCTCGCCCGCGAGCGCATCCGCGCCGAGGGGCTGGAAGACCGCATCACCATCGAGATCAAATCCTATGCGGAGCTCACCGGTTCCTTCGACAAGATATCGTCGATCGGCATGTTCGAGCATCTCGGCCTCGCCAACCACGCTACCTATTTCAAGACCATCCATCGCCTGCTCAAGCCAGGCGGCATCTATCTGCACCACGCCATCACCAGGCGCAGCAAGGGCGACTTGAAGAAAACCCTGCGCAAGGGGCCGGAGTTCAAGGCGCTGCTCAAATACATTTTCCCCGGCGGCGAACTCGATACGATCGGCATGACGCTCGGCAATTTCGAGGCGCATGGCTTCCTGGTCTACGACGTAGAGAATTTGCGCGAGCATTATGCGCGCACCTGCCGGCTGTGGGCCGAGCGGCTGCAGGCCCGCTTCGACGAGGCGGTCGCTGAGGTCGGCGAGGCCAAGGCGCGGCTGTGGCTGCTCTATCTCACCGGCTGCTCGATCACCTTCGAGCGCGCCTCGGCGCAGATTTTCCAGACCGTCGTCACCAAGCGCGCCCGAGGGCCGAGTGGCCTGCCGCCGACGCGGGCGGATTTGTATCGGTAGGGTTAGAGAAACCGCATCGGCGCGCCGATCTCGACGCTGGCCGGCCTGTCCACCGTACAGTAGACGCCGAAATTGTGGGCGTTGTGACGCACAAGATTGCGCAGGATACCGGGGTCGTTGTCGAAGCCGTCCTGGGAAATGATGGTGAAGCCGCAGCGGCGGCAGGGCTCGGAGATGGTCAAGAGCAGATCGCCGATGGCGAGCTTGCGGCCGATCCATTCGGTCTCCGGAAACGAGCCTTCGACCGCCGCCATGTCGACGACGATGTTGGGACGAAAGCGGCGCGGGTCGGGAACGCCTTCAGCGTGTAGCGCCTTCAGTCGCGCCAGCGATGCGGTGGTCAAGAGATGGATCGGCGCCTTGCGGTAGCGCTCGGCGGTCAGCGGGCCAGTGTAGCCGGGCGCGTTGTCCAGGCTGAACGGCCGGATCGAGGCGGGGAAGCCGAGATAGGCTGAGATCGCGCTGTCGCATTCTGCACCCGGTGCGGCCAGCCAGTCACCACCGGGAACGGCGATCTCCAGCTTCCGGTCGCTGCTCAGCCTTGTGCGGATGCGCGGCACCTTGTGCCACTTCGCGTCGCGGTCAGGCCGCGCAATCTCGTTGTCGGAGGTATCGACGAGGCCGAACAGACGGTCGCCGTCGATGGTCTCAAGGCCAACCGAAATGGCGTTCCGGCGCTCGCCGGCAAGCGAACTAGCGGGGTAACGCCAGAGCTCCGTGACTGCGCCCAGTGCAGCCATCAAATCCCGTCAGCCCTTCTTGTTCTGGCGGTTGGCGACCAGGTCGTCGACCACCGCCGGATCGGCCAGTGTCGAAGTATCGCCGAGCGCGGAAAAATCGTCCTCGGCGATCTTGCGCAGGATGCGGCGCATGATCTTGCCGGAGCGAGTCTTCGGCAGGCTGGGGGCGAACTGCAGCTTGTCAGGCGAGGCGATGGCGCCAATCTCCTTGCGGACATGGGCGACGAGCTCCTTGCGCAGCTCCTCGGTCGGCTCGACGCCTTTCATCAAGGTGACATAGCTGTAGATGCCCTGGCCCTTGATGTCGTGGGGATAACCGACCACGGCCGCCTCGGAAACCTTGTCATGGCTCACCAGTGCCGATTCGACTTCGGCCGTGCCCATGCGGTGGCCGGAAACGTTGATGACGTCGTCGACGCGACCGGTGATCCAGTAATAGCCGTCGGCGTCGCGGCGGCAGCCGTCACCGGTGAAGTACTTGCCCTTGTAGGTGGAAAAATAGGTCTGCACGAAACGGTCGTGGTCGCCATAGACGGTGCGCATCTGGCCGGGCCAGGAATCGGTGATGCAGAGATTGCCGTCGGCCGCCCCTTCCAGCACCTTGCCTTCGCCGTCGACCAGCTGTGGCCTGACGCCGAAGAAGGGCCGCGTCGCCGAACCGGCCTTGAGGTCGGTGGCGCCCGGCAGCGGCGTGATCAGTATGCCGCCGGTCTCGGTCTGCCACCAGGTGTCGACGATCGGCACCTTGCCGTTGCCGACGACGTTGAAATACCATTCCCAGGCTTCCGGGTTGATCGGCTCGCCGACCGACCCCAGCACGCGCAGCGATTTGCGCGATGTCTTCTTCACCGGGTCGTCGCCTGCGCCCATCAGCGCCCGCAGCGCGGTGGGCGCGGTGTAGAAGATGTTGACCTTGTGCTTGTCGATGACTTCCCAGAAGCGCGACTGCGAGGGGTAGTTGGGCACGCCTTCGAACATCAGCGTCGTCGCGCCGTTGGCGAGCGGGCCGTAGACGATGTAGCTGTGGCCGGTGACCCAGCCGACATCGGCGGTGCACCAGTAGATATCGCCGTCATGGTAGTCGAAGACATATTGGTGTGTCATCGAGGCATAGACGAGATAGCCGGCGGTGGTGTGCAGCACGCCCTTCGGTTTGCCGGTCGAGCCCGAGGTGTAGAGGATGAACAGCGGATCCTCGGCCTTCATCTTCTCCGGCTTGCAGTCGCCCTTCACCGTGGCGATCTCGTCATGGTACCAGACGTCGCGGCCCTGGACCCAACCGGTCTTGCCGCCAGTGCGGCGCACGACCACCACTTTTTCGACCTTGGTGCCGGCCTTGGCCGCGATCTCGATCGCCTTGTCGGTGTTTTCCTTCAGCGGGATCGGCTTGCCGCCGCGCAGGCCTTCGTCGGCGGTGATGACGAAAGTCGACTTGCAGTCGTCGATGCGGCCGGCCAAAGCGTCCGGCGAAAAGCCGCCGAAGACGATAGAATGGATGGCGCCTAGCCTAGTGCAGGCCAGCATCGCATAGGCGGCTTCCGGGATCATCGGCATGTAGATGGTGACGCGGTCGCCCTTCTTGACGCCGTGTTTCTTCATCACATTGGCCAGCCGGCAGACGTGCCCGTAAAGCTCGTTGTAGGTGACCTTCTTGTCGTCGTAGGGATTGTCGCCTTCCCAGATGATGGCGGTCTGGTTGCCGCGTTTCTTCAGATGGCGGTCGATGCAATTGTACGAGACGTTGGTCTCGCCATCCTCGAACCATTTGATCGACACCTTGCCGTCAAAGGAGGTGTTCTTGACCTTGCTGAACGGCTTGAACCAGTCGATGCGCTTGCCGTGCTTGCCCCAGAACTTGTCCGGGTTCTTCACGCTGTCAGCATACCATTTGAGATAGGTGTCGTTGTCGACCAGCGCGTTCTTCTTCCACGCCGGCTGGACGCGGTGGACGTGAACCTCGGACATGTAAAGCTTTCCTCCCGAACCGTTCCGACGGCTTGACGACCGGCGGTATCGCGGCGAAGCGGCCACGAATTCGCGGGCATTATTAACAGTTCCGCCGTGACAGCAATATTAGACGTTGGATTCGCGCGGCGGGATGCCGCAGTTCGTCTTTTCGCTTGTGTCAGCACTCGCGGGCGGTCGCTGCTAACTGCATGTTTTCGCGCGGAAAACCCGTTTGCGATCAGGAAAAATCAATAGACAGTTAAGGAACGGCGCGCACAATTCGGAGTTGGGAGGAATGGAGAATCAACCTGGGGAACGCCTAAGGGGGCTGCCATGCGCGATCATTCCGAAATGGACCTGATGCTTAGGGGATATGGCCTGACCACCGCCAAGATACTGTATCACTTTCCCGACCACCCGCATCTCCTGCAGAGCTTCATCTGGCAGGATTACGATCTGGCGCCGAAGTTTCCGGTGCTGATCAAATTCATCGAGTTCTGGAAGGCGAAGCTGGACGGGCCGCTGCATTCGATCAGCTACACCCACCAGAAGCTGATCGCGCCGAACGAGTGGCGCAAGGTGGATGGCGAGTTCGTGCTGCACTGAGGGCTGCGGCTTCGGAATCGTTGGGTAGGCGCTCTACGGCGCCCCCCTCTGTCCTGCCGGACATCTCCCCCACACGGGGGGAGATCGGCAGTTCCGCTGATGGCGCTATCCTTCTACGCTGGTGATTGGCGAAAGCCAAAGTGACGTCCAATCTCCCTCCTCGTGGGGGAGATGTCCGGCAGGACAGAGGGGGGCGCTGTCCCGCGAACCTTTGGCCTCAGTAGGCCGATGCGATCACACCGCGGGCGGGTTGAGCCGGGCGAAGCC
This sequence comes from Mesorhizobium sp. PL10, assembly GCF_053714315.1. NCBI lineage: Bacteria > Pseudomonadati > Pseudomonadota > Alphaproteobacteria > Hyphomicrobiales > Phyllobacteriaceae > Mesorhizobium > Mesorhizobium sp. PL10. The sequence goes on from NZ_JBSKBR010000001.1 coordinate 15,940, forward strand.
TTCCTGGCGGCGATAGGGGAAGTAGGGGTAGGGCGCCGTAACTTCACTTGCGGTGTCGAGCTTCTTCACCTGCTCCGGCGTCAGCGTCCAACCGATAGCGCCAAGGTTCTGGCGCAGCTGTTCCTCGTTGCGGGCGCCGATGATGACGGAGGAAACGGTCGGGCGTTGCAGCAGCCAGTTGATGGCGATCTGCGGCACGGTCTTGCCGGTCTCTTGCGCCACTGCGTCGAGCGCATCCATGACCCGGTAGAGATGTTCGTCCGCGACCGGCGGGCCGAAATCGGCGGTGTCGTGCAGGCGGCTCTTTTCCGGCAGAGGCTCGCCGCGGCGGATCTTGCCGGTCAGGCGGCCCCAGCCGAGCGGGCTCCACACCAGCGCACCGACGCCCTGGTCGAGGCCGAGCGGCATCAGTTCCCACTCATAGTCGCGGCCGACCAGCGAGTAGTAGACCTGATGCGCGGCATAGCGCGGGTAGCCACGCTTGTCGGCCTCGGCCAGCGACTTCATCACTTGCCAGCCGGAGAAGTTGGAGATGCCGACATAGCGCAGCTTGCCGGCGCGCACGAGGTCGTCCAGCGTCGACAGCACTTCCTCGATCGGTGTGCCGGCGTCGAAGGCGTGGAGTTGCAGAAGGTCGATGTAATCGGTGCCTAGGCGCTTCAATGCAGCGTCCACCGACTTGATCAGCCGCGAGCGCGACGAACCCCAGTCGGCCGGCCCATCGCCCATCGGCAGCGACGTTTTGGTCGAGATCAGAACGGCATCGCGGCGGCCCTTGATGGCTTCGCCCAGCACCTCTTCCGAAGCGCCGTTCGAATAGACATCGGCCGTGTCGAACAGATTGACGCCGGCTTCGAGGCATATATCGATCAGCCGCCGCGCCTCCTTGGCGTCGCTGTTGCCCCAGGCGCCGAACAGCGGGCCGGAGCCGCCGAAAGTGCCGGCGCCAAAGGAGAGTGCGGGCACTTTCAGCCCCGATGCGCCAAGAGGTCTGTAATTCATTCTTTTTCTCCTGTCGAAGTGCGAGGTTACGAGGGGATAGAGGCCGGCGCGCCGAGCGCCGGGGTGCGGTCGAGACGCAGCGCCAGGGCGGCGACGCCGAGGGCGGCGACCGGTAGCAAGGCGGCGATCCAGGTCAGCGAGCCGAGGCCGAGGCCATGGGCGATCACCGCGCCGCCGAGCCAGGCACCGGCGGCATTGCCGAGGTTGAAGGCGGCGATGTTGAAGGACGAGGCGAGGCTCTGGCCGGCACCTTGCGCCTTGTCCAGCACCCACATCTGCAGTGGCGCCACCGTGGCAAAGGCAGCAGCGCCGAGCAGGCCGACATAGATCACGGCCAGGACCTGGCTGTGGACGGCGAAGGTCATGGTGGCGAGCACCAGCGCCAGCACAACGAGGCTGCCCAGCACGGCCGGCACCAGCCAGCGGTCGGCAACCTTGCCGCCGAGCAGATTGCCGGCGATGAGACCGCCACCGAAGACGAGCAGGATCGGCGATACGGCGGCCTCCTTGAAGCCGCTGATCTCGGTCAGGAGCGGGGCGATGTAGGTGAAGACGGCGAAGACGCCGGCATAGCCGAGCACGGTGGTGGCGAGGCCGAGCAGCACCGGCGTGCGGCGCAGAACAGCGAGATCGGCGCGCAAATTGGTCTTTTCGGGCGCCTCCTGGCTGCGCGGCACCAGAAGGAGGATGACGGCAAAGGCCGCGAGGCCGACCAGGGTCACGGCCCAGAAGGTGGCGCGCCAGCCGAAGGCCTGGCCGAGCCAGGTGCCGAAGGGCACGCCGAGAATGTTGGCGATGGTCAGCCCGGTGAACATCAGCGCAATCGCCGAGGCCTTCTTGTTGGGCGCGACCAGACCGGTGGCGACCACCGAGCCGACGCCGAAGAAGGTGCCGTGGGCAAAGGCGGTGATGATGCGGGCGCCCATCAGCGTCCAGTAGTCCGGGGCCAGCGCGCAGGCGAGATTGCCGAGCGTGAAGATGGCCATCAGCGCCAAGAGCACGGTCTTGCGCGGCCAGTTGCCGGTGGCGATGGTCAAAAGCGGCGCGCCGATGACGACGCCGAGCGCATAGCCGGAAATGAGCTGGCCGGCGGCGGAGATCGAGACGCCGAGATCCTTGCTGACATCGATCAGCAGGCCCATGATAACGAATTCGGTGACACCGATGCCGAAGGCACCGGCGGCGAGGGCGTAAAGAGCGAGAGGCATGGCGGTTCCACTTCGAAGGCGATAGGCGCCCTGTCCAAACCCGCGCCCCGACCCGAGAGATCGTGTTGCCATGCCTTGTGAACCAGACTTGCCTTAGGCATATTTCCTGTGAAATAGATTCACAGATGGCCAGGCCCGACATCAACCGCTCCGGCGAGATCGAAGTGTTTGTCCGCGTCGTCGAGGCGGGCAGCTTCTCGGCCGCGGCGCGGGCGCTGCGCATGACGCCGTCGGCGGTGAGCAAGCTGATCGCGCGGCTCGAGGCAAGGCTCGGCGCACGGCTGGTCACCCGCTCGACGCGCAAGCTGCTGCTGACGCCGGAAGGAACGGCTTTCTACGACAACGGGGTGCGCATCCTGGCCGACATGGCGGCAGCAGAGCGCGAGGCCGCAGTTGGCGCCGCGCCGCGCGGACGGCTGCGGGTCAACAGCTATGTGCCGTTTGGGGTGCACCGGCTGATCCCGCTGCTGCCGCGCTTTCTCGAACGCTACCCCGAGATTTCAGTCGATCTGGTGCTGACCGACAGCGTCATCGACCTGATGCAGGAGCGTGCCGACGTCGCCATCCGCGCCGGGCCGCTCGGCGAATCACGGCTGGTGGCGCGCAAGCTCGGGCAAAGCCGGATGGCGGTCGTTGCCGCGCCGTCCTACCTCACCGTTCATGGGGCGCCGCAGATACCGGCCGATCTCGACAAGCACAATCGCATGGCTTTCGGCTTTGTCCGGCATGTCGATGGCTGGCAGTTTGTCGACGCAGCCGGCAATGACATCATGGTTCCCATCACGGGGAACACGATGGTCGGCGATGGCGAGTCGATGCGGCTGATGGCGGTAGGCGGCGCCGGCATCGCCAGGCTGGCGCGCTGGCATGTGGCCGATGACATTGCGGCAGGCCGGCTGGCGGCGCTGCTGGAGGATTTCAATCCGGGCGACGAAGAACTTACCCATGCCGTCTATGTCGGCCAGGTGAGGCACCTTCCGGCCCGGGTGCGGGCCTTTCTCGACTTTCTGGTTGAGAGCGTTCGGATGGCCTGAACGATTTTGGGGAGCCCATCTGGCTCCCCAAGCATCCAACTGACGGACTACTACTTCTTCGGCGTGAACGGCGCCGGGCGGCGGCCGGCGCCCTGGCGCTCCAGCATCCAGCCGGGATATTCGGCTGGCAGGGCGCTGACTTCATCCAGCCTGGCGAGATCGTCGGCGTCGAGCTTTACATCGGCGGCGGCAAGGTTCTGCTCCAGCTGCTCCATGCGGCTGGCGCCGATGATGACGCTCATGACGAACGGTTTTGCCAGCACATAGCCGAGCGCCACCGTGGCGACGCTGACATCGTGCTTCCTGGCGATGTCGCGCATCACGGCGACAGCCGCCCAGGCGCGGTCCTCATTGACCGGCGGGAAGTTGAAGGCGGCGCGGCGGCCTTCGCCATTGCCGGGCGCGCCGGGGCCGTATTTGCCGGACAGCAGGCCGCCGGCCATCGGCGACCATACCATCAGACCGAGCTTCTCCTCGTTGATCAGCGGCACGATCTCGCGTTCGAGGTCGCGGCCGGCGATTGAATAATAGGACTGGATCGTCTCGAACCGGGAAAAGCCCTTGCGCTCGGCAATGCCAGCGCCTTGGCGATGCGCCAGGCCTGCCAGTTGGAAACGCCGACATAACGCACCTTGCCGCTGGCGACGAGATCGTCGAGCGCGCGCAACGTCTCGTCGATCGGCGTCACCGTGTCGGTGCCGTGCAACTGGTAGAGGTCGATGTGGTCGAGCTGCAGCCGCTCCAGGCTGCCGTCGACCGCATCCATGATATGGCCGCGCGAGGAACCGCGCTCATTCGGCCCCTGGCCCATGATGCCATGCACCTTGGTGGCGATGACGACGTCCGAGCGCTTGACGCCGAGATCCCTCAGCGACTGGCCGAGCAGGCGTTCGGACTGGCCGAACGAATAGACGTCGGCGGTGTCGAAGAAATTGACGCCGGCGGCGATGGAACGGGCAACGATGTCGTTGACGCCCTTCTGGTCGAGGCTGGCGATCAGGCCCCATTGGGCATTCTCGCCGGCGGCGCCGAAGGTCATGGTACCGAGGCACAGTTCGGAGACAAACATCCCCGTATTTCCGAGTTGATTGTAGCGCATGGGTAGCAGCTCCAGCAGATTGGTGGTGACACTGGTCAAATAGGAACGGCACGTTTCGTTTCCAGTCGTGGTGCAACGAACTGGTGGCGCTGGTCCAAACGTTGGGTGGCTTATCTGCTGCCGAAAATTGCCGAGCCGACTCGGACGCTGGTGGCGCCGAAGGCGATGGCGGTTTCGTAGTCGCCGGACATGCCCATCGACAGTTTGGCCACGCCGGCCTCGCGAGCGAGCTTTTCCAGCAGGGCGAAATGCGGGCCGGGGTTCTCGTCCGCCGGCGGGATGCACATCAGGCCTTCGATGGCGAGGCCATGGACATCCCGGCAACGGGCGACGAAAGCGACAGCGTCGCGCGGCTCGATGCCGGCCTTTTGCGGCTCCGAGCCGGTGTTGACCTGGACATACAGCTTTGGCGCGCGGCCCTGCCTGGCAATCTCTTTGGCGAGTTCGGCGGCGATCTTCTCGCGGTCGACCGTCTCGATGACGTCGGCCAGCGCAACCGCTTCCTTCGCCTTGTTCGACTGCAGCGGGCCGATGAGGTGTAGCTCGATGTCGGGGAATTCGGCTTTCAACGCCGGCCACTTGCCTTGCGCTTCCTGGACGCGGTTCTCCCCGAAAACGCGCTGGCCGGCTTCGATGACCGGGCGGATAGCTTCGGTTTCGAAGGTCTTCGACACCGCAACCAGCGTCACCGAGCCGGCGTCGCGGCCGGCCTCGCGCTCGGCAGCGGCGATCCTCGTCCTGACGGCGAAAAACTGTTCGACGGCGCTGGCCATGCCTATATCCTGCCTGTCTTTCTAGCGCTGGCCGGCTCACCGCAGTTGACGGGTCCGGCAATCCATGGTGAACACCGCGACGACATTTACCTCGGCCACCGGGCCTTGTCCGGCGGTCTGCGCCTGCTTTTAAGTGAAAATCATCCGATGGCAACCGAACGATACAATCCGCGCGCGTCCGAGCCCAAATGGCAGAAAGCCTGGGCCGAGAAGAAGCTGTTCGAAGCGCACAACAACGACCCGAAGCCGAAATACTACGTGCTGGAGATGTTCCCCTATCCGTCGGGGAAGATCCATATCGGCCACACCCGCAACTACACGATGGGCGACGTGGTGGCACGCTACAAGCGGGCCAAGGGCTTCAACGTGCTGCATCCGATGGGCTGGGATGCCTTCGGCATGCCGGCCGAAAATGCGGCCATGCAGAACAAGGTCCATCCCAAGGAATGGACCTACGCCAACATCGCCGCCATGCGCGAGCAGCTCAAGATGATGGGCCTGTCGCTGGACTGGGCGCGCGAATTCGCCACCTGCGACGTCGACTATTACCACCGCCAGCAGATGCTGTTCCTCGATTTTGTCGAGAAGGGGCTGGTGACGCGCAAATCCTCCAAGGTCAACTGGGACCCGGAGGACATGACGGTGCTCGCCAACGAGCAGGTCATCGACGGCCGCGGCTGGCGCTCGGGCGCGCTGGTCGAGCAGCGCGAACTGACGCAGTGGTTCTTCAAGATCACCGACTATGCGCAGGACCTGCTGGACTCGTTGAATGGCCTCGGCGAATGGCCGGAAAAGGTCAAGCTGATGCAGCAGAACTGGATCGGCCGCTCGGAAGGGTTGCTGATCCGTTGGCCGCTGGCAGCGCCGGTCGGCGATGCGCACGAGCTGGAAGTCTACACGACCCGGCCCGATACCATTTTCGGCGCCTCGTTCATGGCGGTCGCCGCCGACCATCCGCTGGCCAAAAAGGCCGCCGAAAATAACGTCGAGCTGGCCAAGTTCATCGACGAGGTGCGCCATATGGGCACGTCGGTGGCCGCACTTGAGACGGCCGAGAAGAAGGGCTTCGACACCGGCATCCGCGTCGTCCATCCGTTCGATGAGACCTGGACGCTGCCGGTCTATGTCGCCAATTTCGTGCTGATGGAATACGGCACCGGCGCCATTTTCGGCTGCCCGTCGGGCGACCAGCGTGACCTCGACTTCGCCAACAAATACGGCCTGCCGGTCATTCCGGTGGTGATGCCGGAAGATGCCGACGCAAAGACCTTCCAGATCACGGAAGAAGCCTATGTCGACGACGGCGTGATGATCAATTCGCGCTTCCTCGACGGCATGAAGCCGGACCAGGCGTTCGACGAGGTCGCGAAGCTGCTGGAACAGAAAAGCATCGGCGGTCGGCCGATGGCCGAGCGCAAGGTGAACTTCCGCCTGCGCGACTGGGGCATTTCGCGGCAACGTTATTGGGGTTGCCCGATCCCGATGATCCATTGCGAGGATTGCGGCGTGGTGCCGGTGCCGAAGGCCGACCTGCCGGTCAAGCTGCCCGATGACATCGAGTTCGACCGTCCGGGCAATCCGCTCGACCGCCACCCGACCTGGCGGCATGTCAAATGCCCGCAATGCGGCAAGGATGCGCGGCGCGAGACCGACACGATGGACACGTTCGTCGATTCGTCCTGGTATTTCGCCCGCTTCACCGCGCCCTGGGCCAATGAGCCGACCGAGCCCAAGGCTGCCGATGACTGGCTGGCGGTCGATCAGTATATTGGCGGCATCGAGCATGCGATCCTGCACCTGCTCTATTCGCGTTTCTTCACCCGCGCCATGCGCGAGACGGGGCATCTCGACCTCGCCGAGCCGTTCAAGGGCCTGTTCACGCAAGGCATGGTGGTGCACGAGACCTACCGTGTCGGCGGCGCGTCGACCAACGGACGCTGGCTGTCGCCAGCTGAGGTCAGGATCGAGGATGCCGGCGGCAAGCGCCGCGCCATCGAGATCGCCACCGGCGAAGAGGCGGCGATCGGCTCGCTCGAAAAGATGTCGAAGTCGAAGAAGAACACGGTGAGCCCGGAAGACATTACCGACGGCTACGGCGCCGACACCGCGCGCTGGTTGATGCTGTCGGATTCGCCGCCAGAGGGCGACGTCGAATGGACCGACGACGGCGCCGCCGGCGCGCATCGCTTCATCCAGCGTGTCTGGCGCCTGGTGTCGATCGCCGCCGAGATGCTCGGCGGCGTCAAGCCGCAGGCGGCGAAGGAGGGCGAGGCCGGTGCCGTTTCAAGGGCCGCGCACAAGATCCTGAAGGCGATCGGCGAGGACATCGAGCGGCTCGGCTTCAACCGCGCCATCGCCCGCATCTATGAGCTGGCCAACGCCTTGACCACGCCGCTCAACGACGTCGCCGAGGGCAAGGCCGATGCGGCGCTCAAGGGCGCCTGCCGCGAGGCCGTGGAGATCCTGGTGCATGTGGTGGCGCCAGTCATGCCGCATCTCGCTGAGGAGTGCTGGCACACGCTGGGCGGCGCCGATCTGGTCGCCGAACGGCCGTGGCCGGTCTACGATCCGGCACTGGTGGTCGACAACGAGATCGTGCTGCCGGTCCAGGTCAACGGCAAGAAGCGCGGGGATTTGACAATTGCCCGCGACGCGGACCAAGGTGCGGTCGAAAAAGCGGTGCTGGCCCTCGACTTCGTGCAAAAAGCGCTGGAAGGTAAGGCGCCCCGCAAGGTGATCATCGTGCCGCAGAGGATCGTCAATGTCGTTGCCTGATCTTGAAAAGACGACGCATTTGCTGCGCCGCGCCGCGCTGTGCGGGCTGGTCGCCTCGATGGCGCTGGTTTCGGCCTGCACGGTCAGGCCGCTCTATTCGAGCGCGCCGCTAACGGCAGGTTCGACCGTCAGCGCTTCAGCCGAACTGGCATCGATCGCGGTCAAGCCGGTCAAGACCCGCTACGCCCAGCAGGTCCGCAACAATCTGATCTTTGCCTTTGGACAGGGCGCCGGCGAGCCGCCGGCGCCGGTCTACATGCTCGATATCGGCGTTACCGAACTGGTCGAATCGGCGGCGCAAGTGCAAATTCAGAGAGACGAGGACGAGCCCACCGCAGGCACGGTGACGCTGACCGCAAACTATGTGCTGACCGATGCCCAGACCGGCGCGGTCATCGCCACCGGCAAACGCTCGATCCCGTCATCCTTCGACAAACCGACACAGGAGTTCGCCTCCTACCGGGCGCAGCTCGACGCCGAGAACCGCGCCGCGCGCGAACTGGCTGAAATCGTGAGCCTGTCGGTCGCCCAGGACTTGGTCAAGCACGGCAAGAAGGCCTGAGCGCTTCAGCATATTTCTGATTGCAATAAAAAAGGCCGGTTTCCCGGCCTTTTTTATTGGTGTCGAAGCCTGATCTCAGCCGATCTTCTGGCCGGTCTTGGCCCAGTCGGCGAGGAACTGTTCGAGGCCCTTGTCGGTCAGCGGGTGCTTGACCAGCGCCTTCAACGTTGCTGCCGGCGCGGTAACCACATCGGCGCCGATCAGAGCTGCCTGCTTGACGTGGTTCACGGTGCGAACCGAAGCGACGAGGATTTCGGTGTCGAAATCATAATTGTCGTAGATATGACGGATTTCCTCGATCAGCTCCATGCCGTTCGCGCCGGTGTCGTCGATGCGGCCGACGAAGGGTGAGATGAACGAGGCGCCGGCCTTGGCGGCGAGCAGCGCCTGGTTGGCCGAGAAGCACAGAGTCACATTGACCATGCGGTTCATCTCGGTGCGGATCGTCCTGCAGGCGCGCAGGCCGTCCAGCGTCAGCGGCACCTTGATGCAGATATTGTCGGCGATCTTGGCCAGGATCTTGGCCTCGGCCATCATGTCCTTGTATTCGGTGGCGACGACCTCGGCCGAAACCGGGCCTTTGACGATGTCGCAGATCTGCTTAGTGACATCGGCGATCTTGCCGCCGGATTTCAGGATCAGCGAGGGATTGGTGGTGACGCCGTCGAGCAGCCCCAGGTCGTTCAGTTCCTTGATGTCCTTGATGTCAGCGGTGTCGACAAAAAATTTCATGGGGGTCTCCTGAAAGATTTCCATGTGCAGCTCATGCACATTCGGGGTTGCGCTTTGATCTAGACCAAAGTCGGGGCAAGGTCACGCCCGATGATCGAAGATTCGCCCTTTGTCGCAGCCGCGCCGGTGCTGGTGCCGATGCCCGCCGAGCGCCCCTACACCTATGCCGTGCCGGCCGGCATGCGCGTGGTGCCGGGCTCGATCGTGCGCGTGCCGCTCGGTCCACGCCAGGTTGCCGGCATCGTCTGGGACGGCGTGGTCGAAAAGGTCGACGCCAAGAAATTGCGGCCGATCGAGCAGGTTTTCGACTGTCCGCCGATCGATCGCGGCATGCGCCGCTTCGTCGACTGGATCGCGCAATACACGCTGTCGCCGCCCGGCATGGTGGCGCGCATGCTGCTCAGGGCGCCGGAGGCGTTCGATCCCGAACCGTGGATCGAGGGCCTGCAGCGGACGCTCGTCATGCCCGACCGGATGACGGATGCCAGAACGCGCGTGCTGGAGACGGCGGAAGGCGGGCTTGCCTGGACGCGCTCGGGGTTGGCGCATGCCGCCGGCGTGTCGTCGACGGTGGTCGAGGGGCTCAAGGCGCAAGGCGTGTTCGCGACGGTGATGATCCCGCCGCGACCGGTGGTCGCAGCGCCAGATCCCTCCTACGCCCTGCCGGAGCTGATGCCCGACCAGGCCGAGGCGGCCGCCATGCTGCGCACCAATGTCGGGGCCGGCGCCTTCAGCGTCACGCTGCTCGACGGCGTTACCGGCTCGGGCAAGACGGAAGTTTATTTCGAAGCGGTGGCGGCGGCACTCGATCAGGGCAAGCAGGTGCTGATCCTGCTGCCGGAAATCGCGCTGACGCATGCCTTCCTCGAACGCTTCCAGCAGCGCTTCGGCGCCAAGCCTGCCGAATGGCATTCCGACCTGCCGCCAAGGATGCGTGAAAAGGTCTGGCGACAGGTGGCGGAAGGCGGCGTGCGCGTCGTCGCCGGCGCGCGCTCGGCGCTGTTCCTGCCGTTCAAGGAGCTCGGCCTGATCGTCGTCGACGAGGAACACGACCCTGCTTACAAGCAGGAGGACCGCGTCTTCTACAATGCGCGCGACATGGCGGTGGTGCGCGGCCATATCAGCAGCTTTCCGGTGGTGCTGGCATCGGCGACGCCTTCGGTCGAAAGCCGGGTCAACGCACAACAGGGCCGTTATGCGAGAGCAGTGCTGTCAGCGCGCTTTGCCGAGGCCGCTCTTCCCGACTTGAAGACAATCGACATGCGGCGCGCGCCGCCGGCGCGTGGCGGCTTCCTGTCGCCGCTGCTGATCGAGCAGATGCAACACACGCTGGAGAGACAAGAGCAGTCGCTGCTGTTCCTCAACCGGCGCGGCTACGCGCCGCTGACGCTATGCCGGGTCTGCGGCCATCGCTTCGGCTGCCCGGTCTGTTCGGCCTGGCTGGTCGAGCACCGCTTTCGCGGCCAGCTCGTCTGTCATCATTGCGGGCACAATGAGAAACGGCCGGAGGCCTGTCCGGAATGCGGCACGCTCGACCATCTCGTCGCCTGCGGCCCGGGCGTCGAGCGCATCGCCGAGGAGGTCGTGGCGCATTTCCCCGACGCGCGCACCATCGTCTTGTCGTCCGACCTGATGGGCGGCGTGCGGAGGTTGCGGCTGGAGCTGGAAGCCATCGCCAATGGCGAGGCCGACATCGTCATCGGCACGCAACTGGTGGCCAAGGGCCACAACTTCCCCAACATGACGCTGGTCGGCGTCGTCGATGCCGATCTCGGTCTTGCCAATGGCGATCCGCGCGCCGCCGAGCGCACCTTCCAATTGCTCAGCCAGGTGACCGGGCGCGCCGGGCGCACCGGCAAGAAGAGCCTAGGCCTGCTGCAGACTTTCCAGCCGGACCATCCGGTGATGCGGGCGATCGTGTCGGGCGACGCCGAGGCGTTTTACGAGCGCGAGATCACTGAGCGCGAACGGGCCGCACTCCCACCTTTCGGCCGGCTCGCCGGAGTCATCGTCAGCGCAGTGACCCGGGCGGAGGCCGAGGGCCATGCACGCGGCCTGCGCCGCGCCGCACCCCAGGCCAGCGACCTGTTCGTGCTTGGCCCCGCCGAGGCGCCGTTGTCGTTGCTTGGCGGACGCCACCGTTTCCGCCTGCTGATCCAGGGCGAGCGGCGGGCCGACATGCAAGGTTTCATCCGCACCATGCTGGCCGAAGGGCCGAAGCCGCGCGGCTCGGTCCGCGTGCAGGTCGACATCGATCCGCAGAGTTTTTTGTAAGGAGCCGCGAACGCTATGAAAACCATTGGCCTGCTCGGTGGCATGAGCTGGGAATCGACAGCCATCTACTACCGCTTGCTCAACGAGATTGTGCGCGATTGGTTGGGCGGGTTGCATTCGGCAAAGCTGTTGCTCCATTCCTTCGACTTCGCCGAGATTGCCGAGCGGCAGCATCACGGTGACTGGGACGGCGCGGGCGTGCTTCTGGTGGATGCCGCGCGCAAGCTGGAGGCGGGCGGCGCCGAGGGGCTGATGATCTGCACCAACACCATGCACAAGCTCGCTGACCAGGTGCAGGCGGCGGTGTCGATCCCGCTGATCCACATCGCCGATGCCACGGCGGTTGCGGTGAAGGGCGCCGGCGTCAAGCGGCCGGCGCTGCTGGCGACCCGCTTCACCATGGAGCAGGATTTTTACAAGGGCCGGCTGACGGAGAAATATGGGCTGCAGCCGGTGGTGCCGGATCAGGCGGGGCGCGACATGGTGCATCGGGTGATCTATGACGAGCTCTGCCAGGGCACCGTCAGCGCGCCATCGAAGGCGGCCTATATCGATGAAATCGCCCGCCTGCGGCGCAATGAAAAGATCGACGGCGTCATCATGGGCTGCACCGAGATCACCATGCTGATCGGTCAAAGCGATTTTGACATACCGGTGTTCGACACCACGCGCATTCATGCCGAGGCGGCGGTCGCATTCATGCTGCAGTAATCAAGGCTGGGCGGTCACGGCGACATTTCCGCTGCCGACCACTTTCAACTTCCATCCCTCTGCTTCCGTTCCCGCCAGATTGAGATGGCCAGTCAGGAAGTACAGGCGATCGGTGTCGGGACCTTTGGCGGTGCAGAACCGATCCTGCAAATAGGAAGGAGGCGTCGCCTGGTAGTAAAGGTCTGCCTCGACGCTGGCAGCGTGTGTGCCCTTCGGCAAATCGGCAAGCGGTATTGAATAGCTCAGTGTGTCGCTGCCGCCCGCTATATAGTCGGGGTCGTTTTCGACTGCTGTCGTGCCGACATCGACGGCGAGCTCTTCATCCGCGCCCAGCGCCTTGGCAATTTCGAGGCGGCTGTCGAGTGGCAGGAAGCCCGCCGGCAATACCCGGTTGTCCTTCACCTCGGTGCAGATCGACAGAAAGCTGGTCGTCAGTTCGCCTTCCGGTTTCGCCTTGGCGTCACAGATCGGATTGGGCGTATTGGCGGGCGGCGTTGAAACCAGTTCCTGATAAATCTGCACCTGATCCTGTCGCGTGATTTTTTGATAGTGCGGCTGATGCGGCCGCTCGCCTGGGTGGATGCGGCCGGAACAATCGTCCTTCCACCAGAGTTCGCCATCGAGTGGTTTGCCGTCCGGATCGGTGATCACACCGGCTGCGTTGGTCCGGCCGGAGACCCAGAGCTCCTCGCCATTTTGATCGAGCACGCTGAAAGTCAGAAAGGCGCGCCGGAAGCCGACGCCTGACGGAAACTTGTGGCCGGCCATGTTCTTCACCGTCACCTTGGCATCAAGCGTCTCGGCACCGACGGCAAGATCGCTGACGGCAACAGTCGCGGTCGCCTGCGAGGCCTGGTCCAGCATCGCCTGCTCGGTCAGCACGAGAGGATCGAGAGCCTTCTTGCCCATCATCGGATCGCGCGTCCTGATGCCGAAGACATCGGGAAACTGCTGCGCCATCTTGACCAGGAAGACGTTGAGGCCGACGAGCGTGTGGCGGGCGAACCCTTCTCGCGCCACAAGGTCAGGTGCGTTGCTGGACTCGGTCTGCGGGAAATTCAGATTCTCCTGGATGCTGGCGATCTTGCTTACCGTGGAAGTCCCGTCGGGTTCCTTCGACGACATGTGGCAACCCTGACAGCTCTGCGGCGTGGCGCCGGCGCCCAGCGGCAGCGGGCCGTCCGGCGTGCTGCCGGTCCGGTACGCGCTGAACGCCCATTCCGGGTAGGTCGTCTGCTCGTAGATATGCGCCAAGGTGTCGGTGCCCTGAAGTACCGGCAGGTGAACCGTGTGGCACGTCCCGCAAACCTCGGAGCTCGTGATCGTAGCGTTGTGGACCGGCTTGATACCGAGGGCAGTTTGCATCGGACCGACTTCCGGTTTTTGAAACGGGCCGATGAGCGTATCGGGCGAACCAACCATGAAGCTGCCGGTAAAAGTCTTGGCGAAACCACTCGCATGCGGATTGAGAAGCGCCTGCCGTTCTTCGACGCAGGCGTTCTGCAGCGCGTCGGCGAGCGGCTCGCTGGCCTTGGTGTTGAGCACCATGCGGTGACAGGACGTGCACGTGATGCCATCGCGTGCGAGCATGCCGTAATTGGCATGGGCGGCGCTGGGATTTGCCGGCGGCCACGGCACCGCGTCGACCATCTCGCGCGTGAACTTCTCGCATTTCCCGGAACTCGCCTTCTCGTCGATATGGAACTGCCGCTCGCCGCCTATGCCATGACAACCGAGGCAAACATCCTGCACGACGCCAGACATTTTGGGATGGAAGCTCTGCGTCTCACTCGCCAGCTGTGCGAAAAATATCGGGTCGCGGCCGCCGAGACCCATCGGCGAGGTTCGCCAGGTCGCAAAGGGCGACAGATTGATCAAACCATCGCCATGCGGGTTCGGCTTGGTCATGTCGAACTGGAGCCCGGTGCTGCCGGCGTCATGACAGCCAAGGCACTGGCTCGAGGTCAGGAAGGTGTCGGACGCATCGGGTCCCTTGGCGCCCACCCAGGTGTTGTCATAGGTCTCTGAAGGCATTTTCGGGACGTTGCCATAGGTCGGCATGTCGCGGACATAGGCTTTTAGCGCGGCCACCACGTCGGCATTGGCACTATACAGCGGCTCGCCAAGCCGCGGCTTGGCGTTGGTGGGCAGCACGACAGTTTGGTGCAATGTCGGCGTCGGCGCCCCGGTGAAGAAATCCTGCGCCAGATAGTTCAGCGGCTTGCCGGGCTCGCCCACGATGTTCTTGGGCGAGGCGAAGGTCAGATTGTCGGCCGCCGAGGCATGGCAATTCATGCAGTATTGGGCGAAGCCCATATTCGGCAAACTGTTGTTGTCGGTGGGCAGAGCCGGCCAATCCGGCGTCCAGCCGCTCTGGCTGCCAAAGCCATACCAGCCCCAGAACCAGCCGTCGTGAGAGGCGCCGGCATCGCGGATCATGATCGCGGCGCCGCTGGTCGGGAACAATTTGCGCGGATCGACCACCCGGCAATCCGACGCGGGCTCCGAAAACATCTCTTTGACCATGATGGCGCCGTCGGGAACCGGCGGCGGGTTGTCTACCTCACCGTCGGCGGGACGGTTCTTGCGAAGCCAGTCCGCCATCTCGGGCGAATACCAGATCATGACAGGCGCATGGGTCCCGAAATCCTTGCCCTGCCAGGCGCCGTTGACCAGGGTCGCGATGCGCGGTCCGGCCTGGCGCACGAATTTGTCGTGCACCCATCCGGCGGCCTCGTCGCGGTAGCAGTAGCTGCCCAGATACTGATTGAGCTTGTTTTCGTAGTCCCCCAGGGACAGTGCCGACGGCTTCCGGATCGTGGCCTCAAGTTGCTGGCAGACCGAAGGATCGGCGGGAATCATGGCCGTCGGCCGTTCGGCGATACAGTCCGCGCGTGCGCCTTGCGCGATGCCAACGAGGGTCGCGGCAACAACCCAGATCCCGGCCAGATGCGACGTTCGACAAAGATCCGGCATGATCTTCTCCGAATTCTGAGACCCTGCTCGCCGCAATTCATCTGCGCAGATTTCACAAGTGGTTGCAAAATATGTGAAATTGCTTGTGCAAACAATAAATCAGCTAACAGTAGATTGAAAGCATAACGCCGACTTGACGCAAGGGCAAGTCACGCGTGCTATACTTTCCAACGTCTCACTCCACGGCTGTCTTTTCTTAAGTATCTTCTTATATATAGGCTGAAAGGGCAGCAAAACCGATCCAGGCGCGCGGCCGCAACAGGTCCGCGCCTTTGGTGCCGGAACCCTTGACGCCCCGTTGCGCGCTTGACTTCCCTTCCCGGCAACATTCAATGCACCCTGCATTGCTGTGAGGGGATCGAGGCAGATGGAATTTGCGTTTCCGTGGCCAACCAGTCAGGGCGAGTGGTTGGCGTGGTCGAGCGCCGTGGTCACCTTGGCGCTGGGCTTGCTGTTTTTCCTCGCTCCGGGGCTCGCCTTCCGGATTCTGCGGCTGCAGGTGCGGCCTGAAAAGGCAGCGGCCATCGCCGAAGGGCGCGGCCGCATGTCGGGCTTCTATCTCGGCGTCAGCCTATGCTGCATCCTGCTTGCGCAGCCATGGCTCTACATGGCGCTCGGCTTCTCCTGGCTGTTCACCGCTTTCGGCCGTTTGCTGTCGATGATGTCGGATGGCGCCAACACGCCTTTCAACTGGGCGTCGATCATTGTCGAGCTGGTGCTGGCCGCACTTCCGCTCGCCTTCGTCTTCGGCTTTCTGCCCTGAATCGGCGGCCAATCCGAAGGCTTTGGTTGAACTCTGCCGCCGGATGCGACAATAGTGCCCGAAAAGCATGCGGAACGACGCATTGCGGTCTTAAAATGCCTGTGCTAGACGGCAATCGACTTTCGGCCGGGGATAGCGGAAGCCGCGCCTCCGTGCTTGAAAAAACTTAGTAAGGTCAAAGATTTAGCCAGAGTTTTTTGCTCGCGCCAACAATCTGCGGCCTGTCAGACAAGAGAAAAGACGGTCCGTGGCTCAATCGTCATCGCCAATCTCAGGTGTCGCAGAACGCTATGCGGGTTCGCTGTTCGAACTCGCACTGCAATCCAATTCAGTTGCCAACGTCGAGGCTGACCTCAACAGTTTCGCAGCGATGCTGGATGGCAGCGCCGACCTGACGCGCCTCATCAACAGCCCGGTGTTCTCCAGTGAGGACCAGGCCATGGCCATCGCGGCAATCACCGACAAGGCAGGCATCACCGGTCTCACCGGCAATTTCCTGCGTGTCGTCGCGCGCAACCGTCGCCTCTTTGCCGTTCCCGGCATGATCAAGGCATTCCGCCAGATTTCCGCCGAGCATCGCGGCGAGACCGCTGCCGAGGTCACCTCGGCGCATGAACTGACGGCTGCCCAGCAGACCGAACTGAAGGCCGCGCTGAAAAGCGTCGCCGGCAAGGACGTGGCCATCTCCGTCACCGTCGATCCGTCGCTGCTCGGCGGTCTGGTGGTCAAGATGGGCTCGCGCCAGATCGATACGTCGCTCAAAACCAAACTCAATTCGCTCAAGCTTGCACTGAAAGAGGTCGGCTGATGGACATCCGCGCCGCGGAAATTTCCGCAATTCTGAAAGACCAGATCAAGAATTTCGGCAAGGAGGCCGAGGTCTCCGAAGTTGGACAGGTGCTGTCCGTCGGTGACGGTATCGCCCGCGTCTACGGCCTCGACAATGTCCAGGCCGGCGAGATGGTCGAATTCCCCGGCGGCATCCGCGGCATGGCGCTCAACCTCGAAGCCGACAATGTCGGCGTCGTCATCTTCGGCGCCGACCGCGACATCAAGGAAGGCGACACCGTCAAGCGGACCGGCGCCATCGTCGATGCGCCTGTCGGCATGGGCCTGCTCGGCCGCGTCGTCGACGCGCTCGGCAACCCGATCGACGGCAAGGGCCCGATCAAGGCGACCGAACGCAAGCGCGTCGACGTCAAGGCGCCCGGCATCATTCCGCGCAAGTCGGTCAACGAACCGATGTCGACCGGCCTCAAGGCCATCGACGCACTGATCCCGGTCGGCCGCGGCCAGCGCGAGCTGGTCATCGGTGACCGTCAGACCGGCAAGACCGCCATCATTCTCGACACGATGCTGAACCAGAAGGCGGTCCACGATAACGGCCCCGAGAAGGAAAAGCTCTACTGCGTCTACGTCGCCATCGGCCAGAAGCGCTCGACCGTCGCGCAGTTCGTGAAGGTTCTCGAGGAGCGCGGCGCGCTCGACTATTCGATCATCGTCGCCGCCACCGCTTCCGATCCGGCGCCGATGCAGTTCCTGGCGCCCTTCACCGCCTGCACCATGGGCGAATATTTCCGCGACAACGGCATGCATGCGCTGATCAGCTATGACGATCTGTCGAAGCAGGCCGTCGCCTATCGCCAGATGTCGCTGCTGCTGCGCCGTCCGCCGGGTCGCGAAGCCTATCCGGGCGACGTGTTCTACCTGCACTCGCGCCTGCTCGAGCGCGCCGCCAAGCTCAATGACGACAATGGCGGCGGTTCGCTGACCGCTCTGCCGATCATCGAGACGCAGGCCAACGACGTGTCGGCCTATATCCCGACCAACGTGATCTCGATCACCGACGGCCAGATCTTCCTCGAAACCAACCTGTTCTTCCAGGGCGTCCGCCCGGCCGTCAACGTCGGCCTGTCGGTGTCGCGCGTCGGTTCGTCGGCGCAGATCAAGGCGATGAAGCAGGTTGCCGGCTCGATCAAGGGCGAGCTCGCGCAGTACCGCGAAATGGCGGCCTTTGCGCAGTTCGGCTCCGACCTCGATGCCGCCACGCAGCGCCTGCTCAATCGCGGCTCGCGCCTGACCGAACTCCTGAAGCAGCCGCAGTTCTCGCCGCTCAAGGTCGAGGAGCAGGTCGCGGTGATCTTCGCCGGCGTCAACGGCTACCTCGACAAGTTGGCAGTCAACCAGGTCGGCAAGTTCGAGCATGGCCTGCTCAGCCACATGCGCTCGGCCGGCAAGGACGTGCTCGACGGCATCCGCAAGGAAAAGGCGCTGTCGGACGATCTTCGGGCCAAGCTGAAGGCCGAGATCGACACCTTCGCCAAGACCTTCGCTTGAGAAAGCCGGACGCACGGGATCAGGTTGAAGCATGCCTTCGTTAAAAGACCTTCGTAACCGTATCGCCTCGGTCAAGGCGACGCAGAAGATCACCAAGGCGATGCAGATGGTCGCCGCGGCGAAGCTGCGCCGCGCGCAGGAAGCTGCGGAAGCCGCGCGCCCCTATTCCGAACGGATGGGCGCGGTGCTGGCCAACATCACCCAGGCAATCGGCAGCGGCGGCGATGCCCCGGCGCTGATGACCGGCACCGGGAAGGACGATGTGCATCTGCTCGTCGTCTGTACGGCCGAGCGAGGCCTGTGCGGCGGCTTCAATTCGCAGATCGCCCGTCTCGCCCGCGACCATATCCGCCGGCTGCTGGCCGACGGCAAGCAGGTCAAGATCATCTGCGTCGGCAAGAAGGGTTTCGACATCCTGCGCCGCGACTATGCCTCGATGATCCTCGAACGCGTCGATCTGCGCGAGGTCAAGACGCTCGGTTTCGTCAATGCCGATGCCATTGCCCGCAAGGTCATCCACCTCTTCAACGAGGGCGGTTTCGACATCTGCACGCTGTTCTATTCGCAGTTCAAGTCGGTGATCAGTCAGATCCCGACCGCGCAGCAGATCATTCCGGCCGGCATCGCTTCCGCCCCGGCCGAGGCGACCGCAGGCGGCAACGCCGTCTACGAATACGAGCCGGAGCCGGGCGAAATCCTGACCGATCTCATTCCGCGCAACATCTCGGTTCAGGTCTTCCGTGCGCTGCTCGAAAACGCAGCCGGCGAGATGGGCGCCAAGATGAGCGCCATGGACAATGCGACGCGCAATGCCGGCGACATGATCAACAAGCTGTCGATTACCTACAACCGCCAGCGGCAGGCGCAGATCACCAAGGAACTGATCGAAATCATTTCGGGCGCCGAGGCGCTCTAGGCGCGGCCGCCAGGAGGTTATCGACCTTCCGGTGGAGCGTGAGAAACAAAGGACGAAAAGGGTAAAGACGATGGCGAAAGCAGCGACCCCGAAGGCGGCAGCTCCCAAAGCGGCGGCAAAGGCTCCGGCAGCAGCGGCGAAGGCCGCTTCGGCCAAGAAGGCGGCCGAGCCCGCCAAGGCAGCGGCCCCGGCCAAGGCTGCGGCATCGAAGACGACAGCCGCCGTCGTCAAGAAGACCGGCGTTGTCGGCAAGGTCCGCCAGGTCATCGGCGCCGTCGTCGACGTCCAGTTCGGCGATCACTTGCCGGCCATTTTGAACGCCATCGAGACGACCAATGTCGGCAACCGCCTGGTGCTCGAGGTTGCCCAGCACCTCGGTGAAAACACCGTGCGCTGCATCGCCATGGACTCCACCGAAGGTCTGGTGCGCGGTCAGGACGTCTATGACACCGGCGCGCCGATCACCGTGCCGGTCGGCCCGGGCATGCTCGGCCGCATCATCAACGTCATCGGCGAGCCGGTCGACGAGGAAGGCCCGGTCGACGGCATCGAAATGCGCGCCATCCACCAGCCGGCTCCGTCCTATGTCGAACAGTCGACGGAAGCGCAGATCCTGATCACCGGCATCAAGGTTCTCGACCTTCTGGCGCCTTACGCCCGCGGCGGCAAGATCGGCCTGTTCGGCGGCGCCGGCGTCGGCAAGACCGTGCTGATCCAGGAGCTGATCAACAACGTCGCCAAGGCGCACGGCGGCTTCTCGGTGTTCGCCGGTGTCGGCGAGCGCACCCGTGAAGGCAACGATCTCTATCACGAGTTCATCGAATCCGGCGTCAACAAGAAGGGCGGCGGCGAAGGCTCCAAGGCGGCGCTGGTCTATGGCCAGATGAACGAACCGCCGGGCGCGCGTGCTCGCGTCGGCCTGACCGGCCTGACGGTCGCCGAATATTTCCGCGACCAGGGTCAGGACGTGCTGTTCTTCGTCGACAACATCTTCCGCTTCACGCAGGCGGGCTCGGAAGTGTCGGCGCTGCTCGGCCGCATTCCTTCGGCCGTGGGTTACCAGCCGACGCTCGCCACCGACATGGGCGCGCTGCAGGAGCGCATCACGACGACGACCAAGGGCTCGATCACTTCGGTGCAGGCGATCTACGTGCCGGCCGACGATTTGACCGACCCGGCGCCGGCAACATCGTTCGCCCACCTGGACGCGACGACCGTGCTCAACCGCGCGATCTCGGAAAAGGGCATCTACCCGGCCGTCGATCCGCTCGACTCGACCTCGCGCATGCTCGACCCGATGGTTGTCGGTGAAGAGCACTACCAGGTCGCCCGCCAGGTGCAGTCGATCCTGCAGCGCTACAAGTCGCTGCAGGACATCATCGCGATCCTGGGCATGGACGAGCTGTCGGAAGAGGACAAGCAGACCGTGGCCCGCGCCCGCAAGATCGAGCGCTTCCTGTCGCAGCCCTTCTTCGTCGCCGAAGTGTTCACCGGTTCGCCGGGCAAACTGGTCGACCTCGCCGACACCATCAAGGGCTTCAAGGGCCTCTGCAACGGCGACTACGATCACCTGCCGGAAGCCGCCTTCTACATGGTCGGCGGCATCGAGGAAGCGGTCGAGAAGGCACAGCGCCTGGCAGCTGAAGCGGCATAAGAAGCGAATAGCGAATAGGGAGTAGCGAATAGGGGATGTTGGGTTGAGCGGGTCTTCTTTTCCTACCCGCTGCTCACTATTCCCTACTCACTAAATTGATCATGGCTGAAGCTTTCCAATTCGAACTGGTCTCGCCGGAGCGCCTGCTCGTTTCCGAGCAGGTCGAAGCCGTCGTCATTCCGGGCGCCGAGGGCGAGATGACCGTGATGGCGCATCACGCGCCGGTCATGACCACGATCAAGCCGGGCGTCGTCACGGTGAAGACCGCAGGCGGCAAGGAAGAGCGCTATGTGGTGTTCGGCGGCTTTGCCGACATCGTCCCTGCAGGCTGCACGTTGCTCGCCGAATCGGCTGTCGCCGTCGGCGATATCGACCGCGCCGACCTCGCCCGCCGCATCCAGGACGCCAAGGAAGACGCTGCCGACGCCAAGGACGATCAGTCCCGCAGCAAGGCCGAGCAGTTCCTCGCCCAGCTCACCACGCTCGAAAGCGCTCTGCTGGCAGCTTAAGTCTCAGCGAAAACAAAAGACGAGATAGGCCGGGTTCAAACCGGCCTTTTTTGTGCCCACAGAAATGCGGGAGAACGATATCGGTCGGACGGAGTGCCGACTTGCCGGCTCGGCAACGCGGGCTCTTTCGGATCAGAATCCTAGAGCGCCGTTAGGCCTGTTTCGTCGGTCCCGGTATGCCGAGCGCCGAAAGCGCAAGTGCCACCCCGCCTTGCTGGATGTGGGCTCGATGGGCGGCGACCAGGTCGATCAGCGTCTGCCGCTCGGGCTTGCCGCTGGCGAAGCCGGCGAGGTCGAACACCGTCGCGACATTTTCCAGCGTCGGCCGCTCGCCGAGCGCGGCCAGAGCTGAGTCGAGCGGATCGGTAAAGTGGGCTTCCGGCAGGTCCTTGCCGCGTGCCTCGCACGCTGCGATCCAGGCGGCGATCACCAGCGTCAGATGCTCCGGGAGCATACCGGCATGGATGCGTTCGATGGCGGAAGCGACAATGCGTTGCGGCAGTTTCTGGCTGCCGTCATTGGCGATCTGCGCCGTGCGGTGGGCAAGCGCTGTGTTGGAAAAGCGGTCGGCGAGTTCCGCTATATAGGCCGACGTGTCGAGCCCGGCATCCCCAGGCAAGGTCGGGATCGCCTCGGCCCAGAGCCGGTCGACAAATTGACGGATCGCCGGGTCGGCGAAGGCGCGGTCGACGGTCGCGTGGCCGGAAAGCAGGCCGAGATAGGCAATGCCGGAATGGGCGCCATTGAGCAGCCTGAGCTTCATGTCCTCGAACGGCCCGACATCCTCGACCATGGTGACGCCGAATTTCTCCCAGGCCGGTCTTCCGGTTGGGAACCTGTCTTCGATCACCCATTGCCGGAACGGCTCGGTCATCACCGGCCAGGAATCCGTGATGCCGAGCTCGCCGGCTATGCGCGCCCGGTCGGCATCGGTGGTTGCCGGCACGATGCGATCCACCATGCTTGACGGAAACGCCACCTCGTCGGCGATATGGCCGGCGAGAGGGGCTTCGCCTGATGCAGTGGTCTGGGCATCCCGCAATCTCGCAAACGCGGTTAGCAGCCTATGCAGCGTGGCGCCGTTGGCCGGCAAATTATCACAGCACAGAACGGTGAAGGGCGGCGTGCCGGCGGCGCGGCGCTGTACCAGCGACTCGGCCAGGAAGCCATGCGCGGTCTTCGGCAATCCTGGGTTGCCCAGATCGTGGACGATGTCGGGATGGGTCGCATCGAGCCTGCCGTCGGCAGCCCGGAGATAGGCCTTTTCGGTGATGGTCAGCGTGACGATGCGGGTGCGCGGATCGATCAGCGCGGCCAGCACAGCGCCCGGGTTTTCCGGCGCCACCAGCATCGACTGGATGGAGCCGATGATTTGAAGCGCTTCACCATCGCTGCCGCGCACCGCCAGCGTGTAGAGCCCGTCCTGCGGCGCCAGCGCATCGCGCGTGTCGGGGCTGCGCAGCGACACGCCGATGATACCCCAGCCGGTCTCGCCGGCCGCCAGGCAGTCATCGACATAGGCGGCCTGATGAGCGCGATGGAAGGCGCCGACGCCGAGATGAACGATCCCTGGGGCGACACTGGCGCGATCATAGGCGGGGACCGCTGCCGAGGTCGGCAGGGATTGCACCGTGGTATTGGAAAGGCGTCTGCTGGTCATGGCGCGGCTTGTCGCTGGATGGCGTGTGGGGCGGATCGGCTAGCGGCGTATCATCCGTTCTCCCGTCGCACAATGACCCGATATCGCCTGAAAGTCATCATACAACAATCCAGTTTTTGTATGTTGACATTACTTCTTTGCAATCCTACCGATAAGCGCCCTTGGGAGGATGGACGTGGCAGGATTGACCGATCCGGATCTGCTTTTTGCCGCCGAAGGGCGAGCGCTTTCGGTCGCGCGCGATCTCTATGCTGGGGTCAAGGATCTGCCCATCGTCAGCCCGCACGGTCACACCGATCCGCGCTGGTATGCTCTCAACGAGCCGTTCCCCGATCCGGCACAATTGCTGGTCGTGCCCGACCACTACATTTTCCGCATGCTGTTCAGCCAGGGCGTGCCACTGGAGGATCTCGGCGTATCGACCCTCGACGGTTCGCCGGTCGAAGCCGACCCGAGGGCGATCTGGCGGCGCTTTGCCGAGCATTATTATCTCTTTCGCGGCACGCCGACGCGGCTGTGGCTCGACCATGTGCTCGAGCACCTGTTCGGCATCGAAGAACCGCTCAACGCCAAAACCGCCGACCGCCACTACGACACCATCGCGGAGCTGTTGCGGGGTGACGACTATCGTCCGCGGGCGCTGTTCGAGCGCTTCAACATCGAAGTGATCGCGACGACGGAAGGCGCGCTCGACGATCTCAAATGGCACAAGACAATCCGCGCCAGCGGCTGGCAGGGCCGCGTCGTCACCGCCTACCGGCCGGATGCTGTGGTCGATCCCGACTTCGAAGGATTTTCGGACAATCTCGACCGTCTCGGCGAGATCAGCGGCTGCGACACCGGCACATGGGCCGGCTATCTCGGCGCCCACCGTAAGCGCCGCGCCTTCTTCAAGACTTTCGGCGCGACCTCGTCCGACCATGGCCATCCGACGGCGGAGACCGCCAATCTTTCCGACGCGGCGGCGCAAGAGCTGTTCAACCGCATCCGCCGCGGCTCCAACGATGAGCGCGAGCGCAAACTGTTTCGCGCCCAGATGCTGACCGAAATGGCCAAGATGAGCCGCGACGACGGGCTGGTGATGCAGATCCATCCCGGCTCCTGGCGCAACCATTCGCCCGGTGTTTTCCAGAAATTCGGCCGCGACAAGGGCTTCGATATTCCGACCCGCACCGACTATGCGGCGGCGCTCAAACCCTTGCTCGACTGCGTCGGGCTGGAGCGTGACCTCACCATCATCCTGTTCACGCTCGACGAGACCAGTTACGCGCGCGAACTGGCGCCGCTGGCGGGCGTCTATCCGGCGCTGAAGCTCGGGCCGGCCTGGTGGTTCCATGACAGTCCGGAAGGCATGCGCCGCTTCCGCGAGATGACGACCGAAACTGCCGGCTTTTACAACACCGTCGGCTTCAACGACGACACCCGCGCTTTTCCCTCGATACCGGCTCGCCACGACGTGGCGCGCCGGGTCGACTGCGCCTTTCTCGCCCGCCTCGTTGCCGAGCATCGGCTCACTGAGGACGAAGCGCATGAGCTGGCGCGGGAGCTTGCCTACACGCTTGCCAAGAAGGCGTACCGGCTCTGAGCCGGGCACCTTGATTTTTACAAAGGGAGGAAGACAGTCATGTTCTATTTTTCAAAACTGACGGCAGCCACATTCGCCTTCGGCTCGCTGATGATCGGCGTCGCCAATGCCCAGACCGTGCTGCGTTCGGCCGACACCCATCCCGACGGGTATCCGACCGTCGAGGCGGTAAAGTACATGGGTGAGCTGATCAAGGAGCGCACCGCCGGCCGCTATTCGGTCGAGGTCTATCACTCGGCGCAGCTCGGCGAGGAGAAGGATACGATCGAGCAGACGCAGACCGGCGTCATCGATCTCAACCGCGTCTCGATGGGCCCGTTCAACGGCATCGTGCCGGAGACTGCGGTGCCGTCGCTGCCCTACATGTTCCGCTCGGTCGAGCATATGCGCCATGTCATGGACGGGCCGATCGGCGACGAGATCCTGAAGGCGTTTGAGGCGCATGACCTTGTCGGTCTCGCCTTCTACGATTCCGGCGCGCGATCCTTCTACAACACCAAGAAGGACATCACCTCGATGGCCGATATGAAGGGCATGAAGTTCCGCGTCATCCAGTCCGACGTGTTCGTCGACATGGTCAATGCGCTCGGCGCTAACGCCACGCCGATGGCCTATGGCGAGGTCTATTCGGCACTGCAGACAGGCGTCATCGATGGCGCCGAGAACAACTGGCCGAGCTTCGAATCCGCCAAGCACTATGAAGTCGCCAAGCATTACACGATGGACCAGCACCAGATCGTTCCGGAAGTGCTGGTGATGGCGAAGGCGAGCTGGGACAAGCTGTCGCCTGAAGACCAGGCGATCGTCCGCCAGGCGGCCAAGGACAGCGTCGTCAAGATGCGCGAGCTTTGGGACGCGCAGGAGAAGAAGTCGCGCGATATCGTCGAGAAGGCCGGCGTCAAGGTCAGCGAGATCGACAAGCAGCCGCTGATCGATGCGATGAAGCCGGTCTACGACAAGTACCTGTCGACGCCGGCGCTGAAGGATCTCGCGGCTCGTATCCAGGCAACCAAGTAATTCGTCGCGAAGGTGGTGGCGCGATCATCCGCGCCACCACTCAGCGGAGGGGTCCACATGAAATCATTCTGGCTGGCAACGGAGCGGCTGCTGTCGCAACTGGCGAAGCTTGCGCTGTGGGTCAGCGGGGCGGGCCTGACGCTGATGACGATCATCATCTTCTGGCAGGTATTCTCACGCTATGTCCTGAACAACTCGCCGAGCTGGACCGAGTCCCTCTCGGTGCTGCTGATGGGATGGTTCATCTTCCTAGGCGCAGCGGTCGGCGTTCGTGAGCGCACGCATCTGGGTTTTGATGTGCTGCTCTATTTTCTGCCGCACTCGGGCAAGGCGGTGCTGCGCAGCATTTCGGACTTGGTCGTGCTCGCCTTTGGCTTTGGCATGATCGTCTACGGCGTTCAACTCGCCAGGCTGACCTGGAACACAATCATGCCGTCCCTCGATATGCCGGGCGGTGTCACCTTCCTGCCGGTCATCCTGGGCGGCGCGCTGGTCTGTCTGTTTTCCCTGGAGCGGCTGGCCGGGCGATTTGCCGGGCTGCCTGTCGATGCCGATCAATATGCTACGGGCGAAGAGGATCTGTAATGGCCCTGATGGTTCTGTTCGGCACGTTCGTCTTCCTGCTCATCATCGGCACGCCAATCGCATTCTGTCTTGGCGTGGCCAGCTTCGCCACCGTGCTGGTGCTCGGCCTGCCGCCGCTGGTGGTGTTCCAGCGCCTCAACTCAGGCGTTTCCGTCTTCTCGCTGATGGCCATTCCGTTCTTCATCTTCGCCGGTGACCTCATGGTGCGCGGCGGCATAGCCGCCAGGCTAGTGGCGCTGGCCGGATCGCTGGTCGGCCATCTGCGCGGCGGTCTCGGTCAGGTCAACATTGCGGCGTCAACCATGTTCGGCGGCATTTCCGGTTCAGCCGTGGCGGATGCTTCGGCGGTCGGCGGGCTGATGATCCCGCAGATGAAGGCGCGCGGCTACGGCGTCGACTATGCCGTCAACATCACATCGGTGGGCGCTATCATCGCTCTTCTGATCCCGCCGTCGCACAACATGATCATCTATTCGATCTCGGCCGGCGGCCGTATCTCGATCGCCGACCTGTTCACTGCGGGCGTCATCCCGGGGCTGCTGCTGGCGCTTTCGCTGATGGTCACGGCCTATTGGGTCGCCACCCGGCGCGGCTATCCCACCGAGCCTTTCGCTGGCTTCAGACGGGTCCTGCAACTGCTTGTCGCCGCCATTCCCGGCCTCCTGCTCATCGGCATCATTTTTGGCGGTGTCAGGTCGGGCATCTTCACCGCCACGGAAAGCTCATGCATCGCCATCGTCTACGCCTTCCTGGTGACGCTCATCATCTACCGCTCGATGAGTTGGGGCGACTTCGTCGCCGCAACCACGGCGGCGGTGCGTACGACGGCCATGGTGCTGATGATTATCGGCTGCGCAGCCGCCTTCGGCTGGCTGCTGGCCTATCTCAGGGTGCCCGCCGCGCTGGTTGCCTTCCTGCAGTCGGTATCCGACAACAAGCTGGTCATCCTGCTGCTGCTCAACATCATCCTGCTTATCCTCGGCACATTCATGGACATGTCGCCGCTGATCATCATCACCACCCCGATCTTCCTGCCGGTGGTGACAGCCTATGGCGTCGACCCCGTGCATTTCGGTGTCATCCTGATCCTCAATCTCGGCATCGGCCTGTGCACGCCACCGGTCGGGGCGGTGCTGTTCGTCAGCTGCGCCATTGGTCGGATCCCGATCTGGACGGCGATGCGCTCGATCTGGCCATTCTACGGCGCGGCCTTCACGGTGCTGATGCTTGTCACCTACATACCGGAAATCTCATTGTGGCTGCCGAGCCTGTTCCACTAGAAGGTTACCCACGTGGCCGAAACAATTGCTGATCTGAAGGTCGAGAGAAAGCCCAAACTGTCGGAGACCGTCGTCGCGGCGATCCGCAAGCAGCTCAGCGCGGGCGAGATCCTGCCCGGCCACAAATTGCCGACCGAGGGACAGTTGACCGAGACCTTCGGCGTTAGCCGAACCGTCATCCGCGAGGCGCTGGCCAAGCTTGCCGCCGACGGCCTGGTCGAGGCGCGCCAGGGCGCCGGCGTCTTCGTCACCGAACACATCTCGACCATGTTCGGGGCGCTCGCCGCCGACATGGGAGCCAAGGATTCCGTCGCGCTCAACGTGCTCGAAGTGCGCCTGGCGGTCGAGATCGAATCGGCAGGGCTCGCCGCCATCCGCCGCAACGCCGCGCAGGAGGCGGCGATCCAGGAAGCCTTCTTCGAGTTCGAACGGCTGCTGCTCAACAGCGAGCCGACCGGTCCGGCCGATCTCGCCTTCCACCGGGCAATCGCCAGCGCCACCAACAACCCGTTCTATGTCGAGATGCTGGATGTGCTGGGCCGCCGCGCCATTCCCTGCGACGTGACCTCGCCCTGGTCGACCGAACTGGTGCAGTCCGACAGCTATCAGCGCGGCCTGCAGCGCGAGCATCTGGTGATCCTGAAAGCGATCACGTCAGGCGACGCCGAAGCCGCGCGCGAGGCGATGCGCGCCCATCTTACCGCCAGCCAGCAGCGCTACCGCGAGCGACTGCACGCCCGCCAGGTCTTTTATGCCGACTCGGTCAAGGCGGCTGACACCGAATAGACAAAGCAGCTGGAGCAGTAATGAACGAAATTCATCCGCATACCGATTTCACCTCGCGTTTCGCCATCGACCCGGTCGCCGCGGCTGCCATGGGGACCGACGAACTGCGTCATCACTTCCACATTGACGACCTGTTCCAGCCGGGGCGCGTCAGCCTGACCTATACGCACTATGACCGCATGATCGTCGGCGGCGCCGTGCCGACGGCTGCACCGCTGCCGCTGGAAGCGATCAAGCCGACGGGTACCAGGGATTTCCTCGACCGCCGCGAGCTTATCATCGTCAACATCGGCGGCGCCGGCTCGGTGACGGCAAACGGCGAGAGCCACCCATTGCAGGCGCGTGACATGCTCTATCTCGGCATGGGCAGCAGCGATGTGTCCTTCGCGTCGGTCGACAAGGCCGCACCGGCCAAGTTCTATCTGCTGAGCGCGCCAGCGCATCACACCTATCCGAATCGGCTGATCCGCATCGGCGACGCCAAGCGTCTCGACCTCGGCAGCAAGGAGACCTGCAACGAGCGCTCGATCTTCCAGTTCATTCATGCCGACGGCGTCAAGACCTGCCAGCTGGTGGTCGGCATGACACAGCTGGCGCCGGGCTCGGTGTGGAACACCATTCCCTGCCACGTGCATGACCGTCGCATGGAAGCCTATCTCTATTTCGCTCTGCCGGAGACTGCGCGCGTCTTCCATTTCATGGGCGAGCCGGATGAAACCCGCCATCTCGTGATGGCCAATGAAGAGGCGGTGCTGTCGCCGGGCTGGTCGATCCATTCGGGCGCCGGCACCTCCAACTACGCTTTCATCTGGGCCATGGCCGGAGACAATGTCGACTACACCGATGTCGACCCGGTGCCGCTGGGTGAACTACGATGAGCGGCCCGTCCGCTTTCAGCCTGGCCGGCAAACGCATCCTGGTCACCGGCGCCAACACCGGCATCGGCCAGGGCATCGCGCTCTCCATCGCGCGCGCGGGTGGCACTGTCATCGGCGTCGGCCGCTCGGCGATGGATGACACGCAAAGACAAGTCGTCGAGGTGGGCGGGCAGTTCGAGGCCGTGCGCTGCGATCTCGCCGACCATGCTGCCGCGAAGACCATCCTCGACAAGGTCTGGGAAGTGACCGGACCGATCGACGGCCTGGTCAACAATGCCGGCATCATCCGGCGCGCCGATGCGGTCGATTTCTCCGAGGCCGACTGGGACGACGTCATCGACGTCAATCTGAAGACGCTGTTCTTTTTGAGCCAGGCTTTTGCCAAACGCGTGCTGGCAGACACCGGACGGCGCGGCAAGATCGTCAACATCGCCTCCGTGCTGAGTTTCCAGGGCGGCATCCGCGTCGCCTCCTACACAGCGTCGAAACATGGCGCTCTCGGCGTCACAAGGCTGCTCGCCTGCGAATGGGCGGCAAAGGGCATCAACGTCAATGCGATTGCGCCCGGCTATATCGAAACCAACAACACCGAGGCGCTGCGCGCCGATCCCGACCGCAGTGCCGCGATCCTGGCGCGCATCCCGGCCGGCCGCTGGGGCGGGCCGGAAGACATAGGCGACGCCGCCGTCTTCCTGCTGGCGCCGGCGTCCGACTACATGCATGGCGCGGTGGTTCCGGTCGACGGCGGCTGGCTGGCGCGATGAGGAGAGGACAATGACCGAGCCGAAGATTTTCGCCCATCCCGGCGAGAGCGCCTGGACGCCGACGCCGGACGGCAACAGGCGGCGCGTTCTCTTGCACACCGATGAACTGATGATAGTCGAATTCGGTTTCGACAAGGGCGGCGTCGGCGCGCTGCACTCGCACCCGCATGTCCAGGCCAGCTATGTCGCCGAAGGCCGCTTCGAGGTGACCATCGACGGCCGGACCGACATCATCGAGACCGGCGGCAGCTTCATCGTGCCGTCCAATCTGGTGCATGGCGTCAAAGCGCTGGAGGCCGGACGCCTGGTCGACAGTTTTACGCCGTACCGCGCCGATTTTCTGGCCTGAGCCTTTTCCGGTCTGTTCCGCAAACAGAAACCCGCGCCTCCTGGGAGGCGCGGGTTGTTGCCTGTGCGCTCGCGGCGCAGCGGTACTCGAAACATCGCCGCAGGGTTTGGATGGTGCCGTAACTTGGTGAAGATAGGTTTAA
Source organism: Mesorhizobium sp. PL10 (assembly GCF_053714315.1). Taxonomy (NCBI): domain Bacteria; kingdom Pseudomonadati; phylum Pseudomonadota; class Alphaproteobacteria; order Hyphomicrobiales; family Phyllobacteriaceae; genus Mesorhizobium; species Mesorhizobium sp. PL10. The sequence goes on from NZ_JBSKBR010000001.1 coordinate 46,311, forward strand.
CGCATCGTCCCGATGGCGGGCGGAGGCAACGTCGCCAAGGCGGAATGCGCTGCCTGGTATCCGCTCGCGCGGGGCAGGGCGCAAAATTGCCCGTCCGTATTCCTGGGATGAGAATTTCCATCGCGGCGATTGCCGTGGCATAGCTCGACGCTTATCGTCACGCCCGCGCCCTGTGGGGCGGTGATTCACAGAAATTGCATGATGCAGATATCGACAACGAGCGTGCACGATCCCAAACGGCGCGTCCTGAAGGACGTATTCGGCTTCGACGATTTTCGCCCGGGACAGGCCTCCGTGATGGAGGCGCTGCTCGCCGGCCGTCATGTGCTGGCCGTCATGCCGACGGGGGCGGGCAAGTCGCTCTGCTACCAGGTTCCGGCGCTGGTCAAGGGTGGGCTCACCATCGTCGTGTCGCCACTGGTGGCGCTGATGCAGGACCAGGTCGCGGCGCTGCGCCTTGCCGGCGTCGCCGCCGATACGATCAACTCCTCGATCGAGCGCGATGCCAATGTCGCGGCGTGGCGCCGTGTTGCGTCGGGCCAGACGCGCCTGCTCTATCTGGCGCCGGAGCGGCTGATGACCGAGCGCATGCTGGATGCGTTGGCCAGGCTCGATGTCAGCCTGATCGCCATCGACGAGGCACATTGCATTTCGCAATGGGGGCCGGCGTTCCGGCGCGAATATGAAGACCTGTCGCAGCTGCGCGGCATCTTTCCCGATGTGCCGATCATTGCGGTGACGGCTACGGCCGACGAGACGACACGGGCGGACATCGAGACACGACTGTTTGGCGGGCGTGTAGACACGCAGGTGCTCGGCTTCGACCGCCCGAACATCAAGCTTGCCATCGAGCCCAAGCAGGACAGCAAGCGGCAGTTGCTCAATTTCATCGAGCGCCATCAGGGGCGCAGCGGCATCGTCTATTGCCTGTCGCGCAAGAAGACCGAAGAGATGGCGGCCTTCCTCGAGAAGAACGGCGTCACCGCGCTCGCCTATCATGCCGGGATGAGCAAGGAAGCGCGTGACGCCAACCAGAACGCGTTCATGACGCTGTCGGGCGTCGTCATGGTGGCGACCATCGCCTTCGGCATGGGCATCGACAAGCCTGACGTTGCCTATGTCTTCCACACCGATTTGCCGGGCAGCCTGGAGGCCTACTACCAGGAGATCGGCCGCGCCGGCCGCGATGGCCGGGCGGCAGAGGCGCATATGCTGTACGGTCTTGGCGATATCCGCATGCGCCGCATGTTCATCGATGACGAGGACGCCGCGGTCGAGCACAAGCGCCGCTCGCATGGCCGGCTCGACACGCTGATCGGCTATTGCGAGACGGCCGAGTGCCGGCGCCAGGTGCTGCTCGGCTATTTCGGCGAAGAGGCGGCGCCTTGCGGCAATTGCGACAATTGCCTGGAGCAGGCGCCGCGCGCCGACGGCACCGTCGAGGCACGCATCATCCTGGCTGCGGTCGCGCAGAGCGGCGAGCGTTTTGGCGCCGGCCATGTCATCGACATCCTGCTTGGCCACGAGACCGAAAAGGTGGCGACCAGAGGTCATCACAGGCTGGCCTGTTTCGGCAGCGGCGCCGCGCACAAGAAGGATTTTTGGCTGTCGCTCATCCGCCAGCTTGTCGCAAACGGTTTCCTGGTGCCGGATCCGGGCGGTCATGGCGGCCTGGCCATCGCCGACAAAGGCCATGCGCTCGGCCGTGGCGAGGTTGCGTTCCAGTATCGCGTCGAGACGCGCACGCGGGCCGCACGCCGCGCGGCTCGTGCCGGCCAGATACCCCAGGGCGAAAATGTGGATGCCTCGCTGCTGGCCGCGCTCAAGACGCTGCGGCTGCGCCTGGCCAAGGAGCGCCAGGTGCCTGCCTATGTGGTGTTTTCCGACCGCACGCTGATCGATATGGCCGAGCGCCGCCCGCAAGACCTCGACGATTTCGCCGAAGTGAACGGCGTCGGTGCGGCCAAGCTGAAGGAGTTCGGCCGGGTCTTCCTCGCCGCGATTTCTGGGCACCAGTCGGAAGCGCAAGGTTAGACGCTTTCGCCGAAGTCAAGGTTTGTCGTATCCCGAATGTGTGCTGATCGGCTGGAAATGTATCTCAGTGTGTCCGGATGCCGCCTAGCTACATCCGCTTTCAATTTGGACGGATGGGGACACATGGGAGATACACCCGGGCCATCCTTTCCGGTTGGTACCAATCAGTAGGAGAAACCAATGGCCGACGAAATCAACCACGACCGCCGCCGCTTCTTCGGTACGGCCGCCCTGAACCTCGCTGCCGCCGGCCTGGTCGGCTCGGCTGGCGCGCTGGCCAGCACGGCAAAGGCGGCGACCCTGCCCACGGTCAAGCCAGGGACCAACACGTCCTTCGCGGCACTGAAGCAGGTCAAGGCCGGCGTTCTCGACATCGGCTATGCCGAGGCCGGTCCGGCCGATGGGCCGCCGGTCATTCTGCTGCATGGCTGGCCTTACGATATCTACGCCTTTGTCGATGTCGCGCCGCTCCTGGCATCGGCGGGCTACCGGGTGATCGTGCCCTATCTTCGCGGCTACGGCACGACGCGCTTCCTGTCCGCCGAGACGATGCGCAATGGCCAGCAATCGGTGGTCGCCCAGGACGTGATCGCGCTGATGGATGCACTCGGTATCCCCAAGGCGATCCTTGCCGGTTTCGACTGGGGCGCGCGCTGCGCCTGCATCGTCTCGGCGCTGTGGCCGGAACGCGCAAAGGCGCTGGTCTCGGTGAGCGGCTATCTCGTCGGCAACATCAAGACCGGCAAAGTGCCGCTGCCGCCAAGCGCTGAACATGACTGGTGGTACCAGTTCTATTTCGCCACCGAGCGTGGCGCGGCCGGTTACGACAAATACCGGCATGATTTCGCGAAGCTGATCTGGCAGACGGCGTCGCCGAAATGGAACTTTGACGACGTCACTTTCGATCGCAGCGCAGCGGCCTTCGACAATCTGGACCATGTGGCCATCGTCATTCACAACTACCGCTGGCGCGGCGGATTGGCGGCGGGCGATCCGCAGTATGACGATCTGGAAAACCGGCTTGCCGCTGGTCCGATCATAGATGTGCCGACCGTCACGCTCGAGGGCGACGCCAATGGCGCGCCGCATCTCGACCCGACGGCCTATCGCAACAAGTTTTCAGGCAAATATGCGCACCGGACGATCGAGGGTGGCATCGGCCACAATCTGCCGCAGGAAGCGCCGCAGGCTTTCGCCCAGGCGGTCATCGACGTCGACGGATATTGATCCTGGAAAATGAAGCGGGTGGCCATTGGCCGCCCGTTTGTACAAAGGACGCAAAGCCCGAAGCCGTCAACGACCGGATCGCCAGCTTCCTGCAAAGCTGTGTGAAGGGTTTCACAGAGGCGGCCTTAGATAGGGCTAATATGCCTGAATTCAGCGAAGCAAGAGAGTCAGGTTCTCTATTCCGCACCAGTGTTCGCTGAGCTTCGGGGAAGTTTCTTACAGCTTGCATCAAAACGAACGGGGCGCGCCCGCATTTTCGGCGCCCGCTTGGCTATGGGAGCAGGGGCATGCCGACGCGTGAAGGGATCGACGTTTCGCACTATCAGAACGAGGCCGGTGGCGGCGGCGCCGGCGCCATAAAATGGACGCGGGTCCGCAGCGCAGGGGCCAAGTTCGCGTTCATAAAAATATCCGACAAGACCGGCAAGGATGCATTCGCAGTCCGCAATGTCGCCGATGCCAAGGCGGCAGGACTGCTGGTGGGGGGCTATCACTTCCTGCGCAACACCGCGCCCGGCGCCGACCAGGCGCATGCCTTTCTCAGCACGGTGTCGTTCGGCAGTGGCGACCTCATTCCCTCGCTCGACATCGAACTCATTCCCTCGACGCCGGCGGCGCGGGCCGCCTATGTCCAGAAGGCGAAGGACTGGGTCGCCGCGGTGCGGCCCGCCCATGGTGGCCGCTGGCCGTTCATCTACACCCGCGCCAACATCTGGCAGGCGCTCGGCAACCCGAGCGGCTTTGGCAATTGTCCGCTCTGGCTTGCCCGCTACAGCTCGAGCCCGCCGCCGATACCGTCGGGCTTCACCAACTATGCGATCTGGCAATTCAGCGACTCGGGCAGCGTCGACGGGATCACCGGAAAGGTGGACGAGAACCACTTGGCGATGTCCTTCGCCGAGTTTCGCTCGCGCTACAGCCTGTAAGGGACGGCGATCCGGCGGGATCACTGGGGACGTAACTGTCGGGAGCCCTGGCTATGTTTCGTATCTTTGGTTTTGCGCTCGCTTTCGCTGCAACCGTCGGACCGGCTTTTGCCGAAGACGCCGCCGTTCCCAATGTCGGTCAATTGGGCACCGAGCTTGCCGCGCTCGCCGTGATCGTGCTGGTGGTGGAAAGCGCGCTCACCACCATCTTCCAGTGGCGGCTGTACCGGATGCTGTTCAACAATCGCGCCGTGAAGACCCTGGTGATGGTCGCGGTGGGACTGACCGTCGTGCTCGGCTTCCACTACGACATCTTCGCCCGGCTTGTCGCACTGGTCACGTCCGGCACTACGCCGGCCACCTGGAGTGGCAAGGTCTCGACCGGCCTGTCGGCGCTCATCATCGCCGGCGGCAGCGCGGGCGTGAACACCTTGCTGCAGCGGCTCGGCATACGCAGCCCCGTGCAGGCCGAACCCGAGCGGCCGGTGCTGAACAAGGATCAGGCATGGATCTCCATCCGGGTAACGCGGAACACGGCGGTCGGACCGGTGCAGATCGCCGTGCGCGAGCTGGCCGATGACGCCAAGGCGCCGGCGACGCCCGCCTTGGCCGGCACCCTCGTTGAACGGACTTTCTGGGAAACGGTGCGGGAGGCGTTCATGGCCGACGCGATGCGGTTCCCGAGCTATGGCGGTCGCACGGTCACATCGGGGAAAACCTATGAGATCCTCGCCGTGGGGATGCGGCTGGTGCCGGTCAACGGTGTCAGCCAGAAAGAGGATTTCTCCGTCCCCGTCTACACAGGCAGCTTTGCCTCGCAGGCCATCGTCGACTTCAGCGTCACCGTTTAACGCCACTCATTTTGGGGAGACAGCCATGACCACCGCCATGCAGGATGCGATGATCTGGATGAACAAGAATTTCGGTGCGGATATCGACGCTGCGGTCGCCGGCACGCCGATCACCAAGAATTTGCTGATCTCGATAGGCATCCAGGAAACCTTCTACATCTGGGCAAAGATGTACAAGACGGCAAAACCCGAAGAGGTGCTTGCCGTCTGCGTCGGCGATACGATCGATTTTCCCAAGCGTGCGTCCGCCTGGCCAAAAAACCGGGCGGACCTTGAAAGCCATGCCAGGGGCAAGGAAATGTTCAAGGTAGCCCGCGCCGCTCTGGTGCGCATCGCCGCGATCAATTCGGGCTACAAGACCGTCGTCAAGAACCCCGACAAATTCTGCCATGGCTTCGGCATGTTCCAGTACGACATCCAGTTCTTCGACGGGGACAAGGACTACTTTATCAATGAGAAGTGGGCGACCTGGAAAGGCACGCTCAGCCGCGGCATGTCGGAACTGACGGTGCAGACCAAGGCGCTCTATGGCGCGGGCAAGAAAAGCCTGACGCATGATGAAAGCGTCTATGTCGCCATCGCCTATAATCAAGGCGCGAAGAAAACCAAGAACAACATGGCCACCAGGAAATTCAAGCAGGGCTACAAGGACGATCAGGACGTCTTCTATGGCGAGCATATCGATAGCAACCTGAAGGCCACGAAGGGACTTTGGCCGTAGCCGCTCCCCCGCGATACCCTCAAGCGGCTTCGCGTTCGCCTTGCGCCGGCGAGTCCATCTCCAGGCGCCGGCCGTATTGCCGCGGCGAACAGCCCATGACGCGCTTGAACGCCGTGCTGAAGGCGCTTTCGGATTCATAGCCGAGCGACAGCGCAATGACCGACACCGGATCGCCGGAATGCATCAGCCTGTCGCCGGCAAGCATCATGCGCCAGCGCGTCAGATAATCCAGCGGTGACGCCCCGACCGTCTGCTTGAAACGCAGGGCGAAGGTCGACCGCGACATGCCGGCGCGCTCCGCCAGTCTCTGCAGCGTCCAGGCATGGGCCGGGTCTTCGTGCATGGCGCCGATCGCCGCGCCGATCTGCCTGTCGGTCAGCGCGAACAGCCAGCCGACGCTGTGCCGCGCTTCCATATGCAGGCGCAAGGCCTCGATCAGGATCATGTGGGCGAGATGCTCGACGATGAGAAAGCCGCCAGGTCGCCGCTGGCGCAATTCCTGCATCATCCGCTCCACCGGCCAGCGCAGTGCCGAATGGTCGCTCTCGGCGCGGATGTGAACGATGGGCGGCAGCATCCGCAACAGTATGCCGGCATGGTCGCCGGACAGCGCGAACCGGCTGCTGACCAGCAGGAAATCGCCGCCGCCATTGTGGGTGGTGATGCCTCCGGTGCGCGCCGGTGAGAAGATCGTGCTTGCATCGACCGTCGGCAGTGCGAGATCGCTGGCAAGACGGAAAGGCCGGCCGCGCGGCAAGAGGAAACAGTCCCCGACGTCCAGCCGCACCGCGTTGGCGACGCCCTCGACCGACAGCCAGCATCGACCTAACACCACGGCACCGCATTTGATGGCGGCCTGCTGGTCGGGGAACTGGATCGCCCAGTCGCCACCGGCTTCCAGCCCGGCCGAGAGGTAATTGCGCGGCTTCAGCAGCGACAGCACGTCTGACAGCGGATCCATGCGCGTTCTCGGACGATTGCGAAGATATCTCGGATTTTACAGCATAGATCGTATGATCTCAACCAATTATCTCCTTGAGCAACGGGCTGCGTGCGCGGCCTTCGATAAAAGCCAAGGAGAAACCATCATGCGTGTGTTCGTAACCGGCGCCACCGGTTTTGTCGGTTCGGCGATTGTCCGTGAGCTGCTTGATGCGGGTCACAAAGTGCTCGGTCTCGCGCGCTCGGAAGCGGGTGCGAAGTCGATCGTCGCCGCGGGGGCCGAGGCGCATCGCGGCGACATCGAGGATCTGGACAGCCTGCGCAGTGCCGCTGCGCAAGCGGACGGCGTCATCCATGCCGGCTTCAATCACGATTTTTCGAGATTCGCTGCCAGTTGCGCGGCGGACCAGCGCGCCATCGAGACGCTCGGCGCGGCGCTGGAAGGTTCCGAGCGGCCGCTGCTTGTCACCTCCGGGCTCGCCGGATTTGCGCAGGGAAGGCCAGCGACCGAAGACGACAAGCCCGCGCCTCCATCGGCCTCCATGCCGCGCGCTTCGGAAGTGACGGCCATGGCGCTCGCCGCGCGCGGGGTGCGCGCATCGACGGTGCGGCTGGCGCCGACCGTCCATGGCGACGGCGACCATGGCTTCGTGCCGATGCTGATTGCCATTGCGCGTGAAAAGGGCGTCTCGGCCTATATCGACGACGGCGTGAATCGTTGGGCGGCGGTGCACCGGGTCGACGCCGCCACGCTGTACAGGCTGGCACTGGAGAAGGGAGCCGGCGGCGCGAGCTATCATGCGGTTGCCGAACAGGGCGTGGCGACCAGGGACATCGCCGAGACAATCGGTCGCCGCCTCAACCTGCCGGTCGTTTCCAGGAGCCACGAGGAGGCGGCCGGGCATTTCGGTTTCCTCGGCCATTTCATAGGCAGGGATCTATTGGCTTCAAGCGAGCAGACCCAGGCTCAGTTGGGATGGCTGCCGACCGGGCCCGGGCTCATCGCCGATCTCGACCGTGCCCGCTATTTCGAGAGCTGAACGGGATCAGGGCCACGCGCGCATCATGGCATGGACGGACAGCCAGGCGATCAGCGGCAGGGCGAGGAGAAGGACCACCCGCAATCCCGCTGATCGTGCTCCGTTCATGTCGCCTCGCCGGAGCCGCAGCCAGGAGTGCACGGCCGCGGCAAGAACAAACACGGCGTAGAGGCCGCCCGCAGCCCAGACGAGTTGCTCTCCCGTCACCGGAACGCCTGTCCGGTTCAGTGCCTCGCCGATGGCGGCTCCCGGGCTCCCGGTATCGCGACGAAGAAGGTCCCCGCGATAGCGATCAGGAAGCCGATCATCCCCCCGGGGAAGGGTGTTGCCGACAACGCGACAACCACCGCCAGCAGGATGAGCAGGATGAAGAATGCGCGCTGCGACAACTGTCGGGAAACTCCACCCATTGACGACGGAATAACAGCAAAGGCTTAGAAATCCGTTCGCGCCACTCCGTCTGGTGCGCGGCTCGTCATTCGTCCCGGTACAGGATCATGCCGGCGTGGTGCAGCACCCCGTCGACGAAGTCTCCGTCGGCGGTAAAGCCGGTGTCGTCCCAATAGTCGATATGGTTGCTGGTCACGACATAGCGCCCAAGATAGGCGCGCTCGCGTTTCCCCCTTGCCTCGATATAGCGGCCGTCGGCCAGGAGTTCGTGGCGGATATTGCGGTCGGCAGTGACCCACATGCCAACGTAAGGATGCGTCTGGCTGGTGCCGCTGGAGGCACCGGCGATGAGAACAACTTTGTCGAGGGACATGGCGACTTCCTTTGATGTTCGGACTGCGAGGTGGTTGCCAAAGGAGATAGCGCAGAGGCATTGTTGCGATAAGACGCCCAGTTCGATGCACCGTGGAAAGCTAAGCTAACCAATGTCGCCCGATATCAATGCCCTGGTGGTCTTTGCGCTTGTCGCCGAGGAGCGGAATTTTCGCGCCGCGGCCGACAGGCTGGGCGTCAGCCGCTCGGCCGTCAGCCAGACGATCCGGAAGTTGGAGGAGAGCCTCGGCATCGCCCTGATGCAACGCACCACGCGTAGCGTCAGCCTCACCGAGGCGGGCGAGCGGCTGCATGCGGAAGTTGGACCGGCCATTGCCGACATGCGCGCCGCCCTCGACGCGACGCAGGCGCTGCGCGACCGGCCGCGCGGGCAGTTGCGGCTGGCCGTATCCTCGATTGCCGAACGCTTCCTGTCGGGACCGTTTCTCGCGGCCTTTGTCGAAGCCAATCCCGAGATCCAGCTCGATGTTACGGTGACCGATGAAGAATTCGACATCGTGGTCGAAGGCTACGATGCCGGGGTTCGGCTGGGCGAGGTCATCGCACAGGACATGATCGCCGTGCCGGTTGCCGGCGACGAGCGGCAAATTGTCGTCTGCTCGCCCGCCTATCGCCACAGCTTCGGCGTGCCTTCGCATCCAGCGGACCTTGCCCGCCATCGCTGCATCGGCTGGCGTCCGGCGCCGACTGCCGCGCCCTATCGATGGGAATTCGCCGACAACGGCAAGGAATTCCGCGTCGATGTCGCGCCCGAGATCACCACCAACGACATGGCGTTGATGGTCAAGCTGGCTGTCGCCGGAGCCGGGATCAGCTTCGGCATGGAAGAGAGCTTTCGCCCGGCAATGGAACGCGGCGAACTGATACCGGTGCTCGAGAATTATTGCCCGCACTTTGCCGGCTTCTACCTCTATTACCCCAGCCGCAGGAATGTCGCGCCGAAGCTGCGCGCGCTGATCGATCATCTGAAGCGCTGGCAGCCATGATGCCTAAAATGGGCGTTGTGACCGTATCGGCGCTCAATAATGCGGCACCTGCGGATCAAACCGTCCGGATTCGTGCCCTGGGGATGGCCGGGAGGGAGATAGGCTCGCTGGGCGTGTTCCACTTTGCGGCATCTACCGCAGTCCTAGGAAGCTTAAGCAATCGCGCTTGGCCAACACCCCTATCCGTTTGATTTCTCCGAAGTATTGAGGATGCAACAGGTCTCGAGGCGGGAAGTTCCAGGCAAAACTGCAGGCAAGACCGTTGCGTTTTTGGATCGGACCTAAGTCCAATGACATCAGACTGAAGTCCAGCCCGGGGAACGTTTGAACTTACTGCAGGTTTGGCCTTCGAGCACAGGGCATGGCGTCCTGCGCCAATCTCATGAAGGAGGAAACTATGAGAATGTATCTCACCGGCGCTGCCGCGACTCTTCTGTTGTTGGCAGGCATCGGCGCAGCCGCGGCGGAAGACATCATCATCCAGCCTGAACAGGAAACGGTGATCCGCACCTATGTGAAGAAGCAGCCGCTTGCTTCAGTGAAGATTCCCGGCGTGGAACTCAACATCGGTACAGCGCTGCCCGATACGGTCGAGCTTCACGAAATTCCCGACGTCAAGTATCGGTACACCGTGGTCGACAACCGCACGGTCATCGTCGATCCCGGCACTCACAAAATCATCAAGGTCTACGACTGACCACCTGCGGTTTCCTGGTCCGAGCCCGTCGCCTACGTGGCGACGGGCTCTCACGTCAAATGGATAGACATCATGTTGAAAGCCGAGACTGGAAAATCCGACACCTTGGGGACCCGCATCGCCGACCTCAAGGCAAGGATGCTGGAAGCGCAGATTACAAAAGGCGAAATGCAGACTTTTCAGAAGGTCGCGGCCATCATGGATTACGGCCAGGGTCGCATTGATGGCGACGACCTCATCGCTGCATCGTTCCTTGCCGGAACATCGTAGAGCATCAGCTCCCTGAGTGACCATTCGAGCGTATCCATCGCGCGTGGCAGGCCGCACCTTGTTACGCGGATGCGCGCGCGATCTACCGCCCCCGTGCCCCGCTAGAGGTCGCCTTTCCTGACCTTGCCGTAAACGATGTTCCGGTTCGAGCCATAATATACCTGCGCTTCGAAAGAACTCCCGCCGAGGGCGGCATTGATGATGTCCCGCATATCGTCAGCCGAACGCAAGATGAGTGGCCAATCCATGAAGGTCTCCATGTACCCATCCGTCGTGATCTCGTCGCTGAAATTGGCAAACAGGAATTCGCCACCAGGCTTGACGAGTTCCATGGCTCTTTGCAGCAGGCGCACGCCAGTGGCACGCGGCAGGTAATCGTAAAGCCCCGATGCGTAGACGAGATCGAATGTGCCAAGAGCGTAGGCGCGGCGCAGAATGCCGCGTACAGAGCCCTGGATTGCTTCGACTGCCGTGCCGGCAAAGTCGTGGTTCACAGTCGCTACACTGACGGGGTCCTGATCCAGGCCGATCCAACGTTGCAATTTACGCTTGGCCAACGCGTCGGAGCGTTCGGCTTCCCGCAGGTGGCCGCAGGCAATCGCCAGCACCTCCGCCTTTTCCACATTGCTGGCCGTCTCGTCCACTGTCCTGGCCAGAATATCCCGCCGCTCGCGCCCCGCCACCGAACTGGCAGCTTCACTGGTGTACGCGTAAATTTGCCGACCAAGCGAGGTCGATGAAGCCACGATATCGTCGGCAGTGGGATGCTTGTAGTAAATGTCCAGCAGGCCTGCATCGCCAGAATACCCACGAGGTTTTTCGACCGACCAACGTGTGAACGGGTCCTGGATCAAATATTCCGCGACCCGGTGCTGCTGAGCCAAAGGGACGAGTTTCTGCCAGACCGCGGGAGCAACCTGCCGGCGAAGCTTATGGAGTCTGCCTGCCAGGCGGTCGACGGTGAGGGCGGCCGGCTTGCGGCGCACGAAGGCCTGATAAGCAAGATCCAGTATCAATGCGAGCTGGACCGCGCTGTTCCTCAACTCGTCGGAGTCGGCCGTCCCTTCAGACGTATCGGCATGTTTTTTCATCAGCCTTGTGGTGACGAGGCTGTATTCGTCGAGCTGCAATTTTGGGTCGATAGGCATGCCGTTTACCCTCTGGTTTGCCCCCCGGCCCACGTCAAACAGCATAGGTGTGGCGCTGCACGACGCGAACTATTTTAATAAAACTTTAGTAAAACTTTAGTAAAACTTTAGCCAATTGAGCGGTCATCCACCTCCTGAACCGGCTAAATCCGAACCGCCTGTTTACCGTCGGTTAGCGACATCCGACTTTTCTTGCGGACAGTGGTGCCTTCATTGTCCGATGGCGGGCGACCTCGGCTATTGCATTCGCTACTGCAGATCGCGGAGGAGCGTTGCAATGCAACTGAGTGAGGACGTTGCCCAGAAGGTGGCGGCTGCAATTGCACGCCCGCGGTGGCATTCGGCCGATCCGGAACTGCTGGCACTGTTCCTGCAGAAAGATGCCGATAAAAATCGCAGTCTCGTGCGATGGGGAATTGCGGCTGCCGTATTCAGCTATGTGGCCTATGGCCTCTTCGATTGGTTTCTTTTTCCGGATATCGCGGATCGGCTTCTTTTGACCCGCGTTATGCTAGGGGTCACGTCCCTGGCGCTCGTCGAATTTGTCGCCCGGCGAGGCTTCGCCCTTGCCACCTTGCACCTTGTAGCAGCACTGGCGATTGTCTCGGGTGCCCTTGGATGGCTCGTATCCGCTCGTGGAACAGAGCATCAGGATGCCCTCTCCCATTTCATGGTTTTTGGCACCGTATTCATCCTGGGTGCGAACTTGTTCTTCAACTTCCGGTTCTGGCTTTCGGCCATAGCCTCCGCGACGGTCGCCGCAAGCTTTGTGTACGCCGCGATGTTCTCCCTTCAGGCCGACATCGCGGGCCGGGTTGTGCTGTCGGCCTATTTCGTGAACTGCCTGGTGTTGTCGCTTTATCTTTCCTGGCGACTGAGCCTTGAGCGGTACCAGACGTTCCTGCACGCACTCCGGGCACAGATTCAGGAGCAGGCTGCTATCCAGAAGGGGCAGAAGCTAACCGAAATCGCGGATACCGATCCGCTCACGGGAATGAAAAACCGAAGAGCGATCATTCGAGAATTCTCGGAGCTGCGCGAAGACTGGGTCGCGGACGACGACGAGATAGGCCTTATTCTGATCGACGTGGATTACTTCAAAAGGTTCAATGACGGACTTGGTCATCAGGCCGGCGACGATTGTCTGATCAAACTCGCTCACGTCCTTTCCGAGATGGCGGCTTCGAACGACGCCGTCGCGGCTCGCTATGGCGGAGAAGAATTCGTCATTCTCTGCAAGGTCACCGGACGGGCTCACCTTCATGAAATAACGCAGCAATTTTGTCGCGCTGTGGAGGATTTGGAGATCTACCACCCCGATCGGGGCGACAAGCTCAACATTGTCACGATCAGTGCCGGAGCCTCGTTGACGCGCGCCGATCAGAGCATAGAACTTAGAATCCTGCTGCAGGAAGCTGACCGCGCACTCTATGCGTCCAAGTTTGCTGGTCGGGCTACGTTCACAATTTACGACCCGCACGCCACCGGCCGGGATCGCTCCGGCGAAAATCTTTCAGAACTGCTGAAGCTGGCAGTTTCCAGCCAGCTCGTTTCTGTCGCTTACCAGCCAATTTGCGACCTGGCGTCTGGACGAGTGCTGGGCCACGAGACCCTGATGCGGGTATGTGACTTCGACGGCACCATGATCAGTCCGGCCGTATTCATACCCGTTGCCGAACAAACCGGAGCGATAGTGGAACTGGGTACGTGGCTGATCGATCGAGCCTGCGGTGACATGGCGGAATACGGATTGGGCTCGGTCGTGACCGTGAACGTATCTGTTCTTCAGCTCAAGGTTCCCAACTTTTCACTGCGGATCACCGAAATCCTCAGTCGGCATGGCCTTGCGCCACAGAAACTGGCCATCGAAATCACCGAAGGCAGTGACATCTTTCTGGAGGCGCAAGCGGTAAGAAACGTGGAGCGGCTGCGAAAATTGGGCGTTCAGATCTGGCTGGACGACTTCGGAACGGGATTTGCTGGCCTTACATGGCTCCGCCGTTTCAAATTCGACGTGGTCAAAATTGATCGCAGCTTCCTCCACGATTGCCAGACGTCTCGTGGCTTGAGCCTTTTGCGGGACATGGTCGGACTGCTTCGCAATCTCGGTCATGTCGTGCTCGCCGAGGGCGTTGAAACCGAAGAGCAGTACATGTTGCTGCAGCGCCTGGGGGTGCATCTGATGCAGGGCTTCCTCACCGGGCATCCGGTCCCGATCGAAGACGTAAACCAAATCAGGCACGGCCTCGTTGCCTAGTAGCCGCCGATCGGGCGCTGGCTGCTACGCAACAAGGCGTCACTGCCCCACGGTCATTTCCGGCCATGGCTCGATAAGCAAAAAGGGCTTTCCCGCGGTTTGGCGTTGCAGTGCATGCGCTGGCCACAGGCGGGCACCGGGACGCGCGGAGGGCTTCGCGGACGTAGGAGCCCCGCTGGCCGCCTGGCGGGCCTATTGCGCCCTCTGTCTCTTGGCTTGTGCGGCAATAGCGCAGAGGAAAGCCAGTGCGGCAGCGTCGCACGCCGTCCGCGACGGTCCTTTGGCGAAGAGCATGGCGTCCGCAATTGGGATCGTAAGGCCGTACTTTTGGGCGAAAGAGGTGATTTCGTACGGCTGATCGTCAGACGGATGGCGGATGTCGAATTCGAAATCCATGTGTCTAGTTCCTCCCAGTTCGCGACCCTTCCCCTCCTTGGCCTGATGCAAAAATTAAACTACCGACGCATCGCGCGAGTCCAGCAATTGGAAATTGAGTAAAACGATGCACTTTCCGGTCGCGCCAACGTTGGCAGACAGCGGTCGGCATAAATGCGCGCTGGAGAGGCAACTGGCGGCCCAGCGGTCAAGGGCGGGGGGCTTGGGGTTTGACCGCCGGGCCTAACCGGCAATGGGTGCCGGCTGGCAAGAGATCATATTACGTTAGGGAAGCCTAAACAAACGCGCCGGGATAATCGTGCTATAATCCCGCATGGCCGTCCGAATAGTGGGCCGATGTCATCGACGAAGAGGTCGACAGCCTCTATCGAACGATCCTCGACGCGATTGTGCATTACTACCCAGGCCCGCCTGAATAGCTCTTGCCAGCGATACACAAGAGTCCAAGGCCGGGGACCGCCCTCATCTGTTCGGCCGATGTGCCGGGCAAAGGAAGGCGCCAAATTGCACATGTGATCCTCCCCGGGTCACACCGCCGAACAGCCCCGTCAGCTAGTCCCCTAAGTGGGCTGTTCTAAGAGCCCCACCGGCTGATTCCGGTGGGGCACCTTGCTATAAAGGCCTCAGCCAGGCGGCGCGTCAATATTTGATTTTTCTCGGTCCCATAGGGCCAAGCCCATCCGACACACGTCTCGAGACGTCCCTGACCAAATGATGGATCGCACTCGGCTCATGCGTCGCGTATGCCGTGAAGAATTCCATCGACTGTGCGACCTGATAAATCTCGCGGAAGTTCTGAGACATCAGCTCGTCATTATCGTCGAACGGATTCAACATGACATGCTCCATTCGCTCCACGGCGTCCGGGAATCTCGCGACGTAGGCTTTTAGGAATTCCTCGATCTGCTCGTCGCGGAAATGCTTGCCCATAGTCTCCTCACGAAAAGGCGCTAGCGAAACAGCATATAGGCGCCCATGCCGGCCATCAGGAGGCAAGCGGCTGCTCCGGGACGAGGTTTAATCGTCAACCAAGGACGTTAGCGCGAAAGTGATCCACGATCTGAACCGTCCTCACGGTGATCGCCCGAGTCGTCTGATCGTCGCTCAACGCCATGGCCTCAGGCGGCTGGACCGCGAGATCAAACACCTGCTCCAAAAACTCGCGCGACGTGCCAGACTTTTTCAGCATGATGAGAAGCGCCTGAAGGATCTGTTGCGCTCCTGTTGCCTGCGCCCAAGCATTTGCGAGTATCTCGTACTCACGTTCAGTCATCGCCGCCGCCTCCCAAATTGATGCGCTAAAGCATGATGGGCAAGCTTCGCCCCCGCAAGGGCGCGCTTGACGATTTCAGCCCCGGCAGCGACACGGCGCCGAGCCTATGGTTCGCTACAGGGCCAATCTTCAGGCCTCGTCAAGCCAGAAGGCAACACGGTCCGGGCGTCTCCGCAAGCCATGTTGAGCTGCCACTGGGACAGACCCGCCGAATTGGAAAGATCGAGGCCCTCGATACGGGTCAGAAAGAAAAAAGCGCCGCCAAAGTCTATCGGCGCGGTGAACGTCGCTCCTCGGAAGTCCGCCCGCGCGAGATTGGCAAACGAAAAGCGGCTGCCGCTGATATCGGCGTCATGGAACTGCGCTCGCCCCAATTCCGCCTTTGTGAAATCAACATTGGTCAGATTGGCGTCCTGGAAATTCGAGCGCTGCACTTCCGCGCCCGTAAACACAGCGCCCTGCGCGTCCATATGGCTGAAGTCGGTCCTGTAGGCCTCGATTTTGTCGAACCGGGCGCCTTTGGCGGTCGAGTCGGCCAGGGAAGCACGCACAAGCGTTGCCTTCTCAAAATTTGCCGCAAGGAGATTGCTGTTCCTGAGGTCGGTCGAAGTGAAATCAACACCGATCAGGTTCGCCCCGCTCAAGTCCTGTCCTTTTAGGATGAGCAGCTTTTTGTCACAGTCCTGCCAATTGACGCCAGGCGTCGCGGCTGCGTCGCAATTTTGAGCGGCAGCGGCGTTCTGCCAAGCAAATACAATGCAAACCGCTAGAACCAAGCCGGATGCGCCGTATGCTCTGGTTCGTCTCAAAGTCATTGTTGCTGGACCTCTGCTACTCGCCGACAATCAACCTTACCACATCTGCTGACACTCGAAAGCGACGGCGTTTTGCCCGCTAGTCCCCACCGCCAAATGAAAAGCCCCGCCACCGTTGAGGCAGCGGGCTAAAATGGTGGGCGTCGGACCTATTGAATGCAAGAGCCCGGCGGGTAGCGCTCAGGGTCGTAGTGCGACGGCGAGACGAGCATGAAATCGTCTTGAGTGCGCACAGGGATCATTCCGAAGTTGTTGCGGTAAGCGTGGTGGAACGGCAGAACGATCATGTCGGACGGGCAGTTCGCCCTCGATTGCAGTCTCCGCGGGTATAGCGACGGCAGCGGCGCCAACGACAGGCGCCGCAACTACGGCGCGGATAAGTACGGATCGGCGAGAGAAACGGCCCTTGAACCAAGCGGCCGGCGAGTCAGAAAGCTGGTCATTTCCAGTCCTCCTTCGGGTTGCAGTCAATTGGGAACTGCATTGGGAAGGAGGCATGTGGCGTCGACAACTATTCCACAAAATCAATCTGTTAGGAGAGAAATCTGGCGGAGAGGGAGACCGCCGTAGTCTTGTTGCCCTAGAGTGACATCCGGTGCCAAGTTGCACAGAAATCCTTTTGAATACAACGCATTTTCCCATTCCAACACGCCATGCGCTGACGTATACTGCCCGCCAATGACACCATTGAGGTGCAAGGAAAGGTGCAAGTCAAATGGCGCGCCCCACCAACAAGCTCTCCGCTCAGGAGGTAAAGTTCGAAACGAAACCGGGTCGGCACAGCGACGGCGGCGGCCTGTACCTTCAGGTCGAGCCGAGCGGGTCGAAATCATGGGTCTTCATGTGGAAGCGTGACGGCAAACGCACGGCGATGGGGCTGGGGGCCTTTCCCACAGTTGGCCTCGCCATTGCGCGCGAAAAGGCGGAAGCGGCCCGCAAGAACCTAGCCGCCGGCCGTGATCCCCTGCAGCAGGCGCGCAAGGAGATGGAGCGCGAGGGAGCCGAGCCGACCTTCGCCGAGGCTACCAACGCCTTCCTCGATGATGACAGGAAGGCCTCGTGGAGGAACGCCAAGCACCGGGCTCAATGGGAGATGACGCTCGGCGAAGCCTATTGCAAGCATCTCAGACCGATGAAGGTGTCGGCAATCGGGACCGAAGACGTACTGAAGGTTCTGAAGCCCGTCTGGTCAGCGAAGCCCGAAACAGCGTCGCGCCTTCGCGGTCGTATCGAGCGCGTGCTCAGCTTCGCCAAGATGCGTGGCTGGCGGTCGGGCGAGAACCCGGCCATGTGGCGTGGCCATCTCGATGCGATCCTGCCGAAGCCGGAAGAGCTGAAACGGCGCGGCCATCATCGTGCGATGGCTTATGGCAGCGTGCCTGCGTTCATGCAGCGCCTGCGCGAGGCCAGTGGCATGGACGCGAAGGTTCTCGAATTCACTGTGCTAACTGCCGCGCGGTCGGGGGAGACGGTCAACGCGGCATGGGATGAGATCGATTTCGAGCGGCAGGTCTGGACGGTCCCGGCAAGTCGCATGAAGGCCGGGCGGAGGCACGAGGTGCCGCTCTCGCCACGGGCTGTTGCGCTCCTGCGCTCGCTGCCGAAGCGCAACGACAACCCGTATGTCTTCCCCGGCCTGCGCAAGGGTCGGCCGATCTCGGCAGCCGCGATGGAGATGTTGTTGCGCCGGTGGAAGCTAAAGGACCAAACAACCATTCACGGCTTTAGGTCCTGCTTCCGTGATTGGGCCGGCGACTGCACCAATTTTCCACGTGAGGTCGCGGAGGCTGCGCTGGCGCATGTCGTCGGCGACAAGTCGGAGCAGGCCTACCGGCGCGGAACGGCATTAGAACGTCGCCGCAAGCTGATGACGGCGTGGGCCGACTTCCTCGCCAAAGGCGATGACAAGGGCAAGCTGATCTCGCTTGCCGAGCGGCGCAAGGTGGCGGCAGAATGAGCGCGCAGGGATAGGGCGACGGCCCGAATGCCGGCCTGCACCGCCGGGTTCCCTGCGCATACCATGGTGCCCGTGGTGCAGACGCATGAAACAGCGATCATCCCCGAAGATCAGGCCACCGTGGAAATACGCTGACTTGGAAAAAAAAAGAAAAAATGCGCTCAATTCATATGAGCGAGCCTGCAGAAAGGCCGAAGGCGATATCGGATCGATGCTGGCGCTCATCGATGACGTTGATCGACAAATAGCGAAGGTCATCGATGCGGAAATGCGCAATTATCCTATGCACTTTCGCGCTTCGCCCGAACAGAAGGCCCGATTGCTTCTGAACGGTTTCCTTGAGGGTGGCAATGATCGAAGGACGCGCCACTGGTTTCCGGAGCGAGGCAGCTATCTCGAACGCGAATGCCTTTGGTGCCTGATCAGCGTTCTGCGCTCGGGCCAGCCGCCAACCGACGTTTTGCAGCAAGTCGCGGCAACGCTGGTCCCTGATGACGATCATGGGCTGGCTCACTCTCGATACAAGGCTGGGTTTTCACAGCGACGCCCCGGTGGCGCGACAGAAGACATCTACTTCAAGGCCGAGGTCGTCGCCATTGTCGAAGCGGCCCAGCGAGATAAGAGGGGAACGGAAGCGGGCGTTCGAGACGCTCAGGAGCGCTATGGTATTTCACGGGAGCATGCCTATCGCATGCTGTCGGCGTCGATGAACGGGCCGCCGAAGTCTGGCAAAAAATCAAGTAACTCGATTTGAATAATTGAGGTCACTGACCGAGCGACAGCCACGTGCTGCCATGGGCTGACCATCCCGTTCGAGGAGCGCCAGCCAATGAACACCACTGATCCCATCGTGAACCTCCTTTCGAAGCTGCCTGACAACCGGCTTGCCTATTCGATCAAGGAAATCGCCGACATGACTGGCCTGAGCCAGCGAACGGTTCTGCGGCGCATCGCGGACGGCAGCCTGCCGGCGGTCCGCAGCCAGGGCAGAACACTGATCCCGAAGCAACGCACCCACCAGGCAACCTAGACCCGCCGGCAGTTACCCCTGCGCGGCGGACCAAAGTCGTTTTCAGGCTGGTGAGACGGCCCGAAATTACCCCCCGTTTGCAGCACAGGTCAACTGCCCGGCTCCTACTACGGAGGCGCGCCCGATGTCTGCACCAATGCCCCCACCGACGCTTCGCCCCGACCTCACGTCGGACGATATCAACGTGATGGTATCCGTCCGGCTGGTGCAGTTGGCGCGCAATGCTCTGCAGGCGGCGACGCTGAAGCTCGATGATGCCGGATACACCTGCGGGGCGCTCAGTGACCTCTACGCCGGCTGCGCTGGCCTTGTCGCCGATTGGGCTGGCCGTAAACCAAAATCTGTTCCCGATCACATCGTCCGCGCGGCTGTCGAATATCGCCACCAGCAAGGCAGGAGCTATTGATGGACGCCTTCCCCAACAAGCGCCGCCGCAAGCCGACCGACGACACTGTAACTGTCACGGAAGATGGCGCGGCGCTTAGCTTTGCGGCCCGCTTTTCAGAAGAACTCCGCTACGACCATGACGCCGGAATGTGGTATGAGTGGACCGGTTCTCGTTGGCAGCCGGACAACACGAAAATCACCTTCCATCTGGTGCGTGAATTGGCGAGGGAATTGGCCGCAAGCACCACCGGCAAGGCGGCGGCCGCTGTGCGGAAGACCGGCTTCGTCGCGGGCGTGGAACGCTTTGCGCAAGCCGATCCAAATTTCGCCGTCACATCCGAAATCTGGAACGTGGACCCATTGCTGCTTGGAACGCCGGGCGGCACCATCGACCTTCGCGACGGCTCGCTGGTCCAGGCCCGTCCCGCCGACCACATCTCGAAGCTCACGGCGGTTGCGCCTTCGTCGACGGCCGACTGCCCGCTGTGGCTGCGCTTCCTAGAAGAGGCTACAGGTGCGGATGCTGGAATGGTTCGTTTCCTGCAGCAGTGGTGCGGCTACTGCCTCACCGGCGATATCAGGGAACATGCGCTTGTGTTCGTGCATGGCGGCGGCGGCAACGGCAAAAGCGTGTTTATGAACACCATCGCCGGCATCATGGCGGACTACGCAACGACCGCGCCGATGGACACGTTCACCGCTTCGTTTGGCGACCGGCACCCGACTGACCTTGCCATGCTCAGGGGCGCACGTCTTGTGACTGCTTCAGAGACGGATGAGGGCAAGGCATGGGCTGAAGGCCGCATCAAGAGCCTTACGGGCGGTGACGCCATTACCGCCCGCTTCATGCGTGGCAACTTCTTCACCTACAAGCCGGCGTTCAAACTCATGATCGTCGGCAATCATCAGCCGCAGCTCCGGACCGTTGACGACGCGGCGCGCCGACGCTTCAACATCGTTCCGTTCACACGCAAGCCCGTTGCGCCGGATCAGGAGCTTGAAACCAAGCTCAAAGGCGAATGGGCAGCGATCCTGCGCTGGATGATC
Organism: Mesorhizobium sp. PL10; assembly: GCF_053714315.1. NCBI lineage: Bacteria > Pseudomonadati > Pseudomonadota > Alphaproteobacteria > Hyphomicrobiales > Phyllobacteriaceae > Mesorhizobium > Mesorhizobium sp. PL10. The sequence continues at coordinate 67,098 of NZ_JBSKBR010000001.1, forward strand.
GACGGCTACCTCGACTGGCACGCGAATGGCCTTGTACGGCCCCCCAGCGTCGTCGACGCCACGGCCGGCTATTTCGCCGATCAGGATCTTTTCGCACAATGGCTGGCCGACGAATGCGATTGCGAGCCCGGCAACCAATACAAATGGGAAGCTACGAAGACGCTATTTGATAGTTGGGCTGCCTATGCCAAGGCGGCCGGCGAACTTCCCGGATCGATCCGAACCTTCAAGCCGACCATGCTTCGTCACGGATTGAAGGAGCGGAGAACGTCAGGCGCGCGCGGAATTGAAGGCGTAAGGCTGAGGCCGAGCGTGCGACCGGAATGACTGATGACAGAAAATGACCGTCATTTCGATATATTCGCCGCGCCCGCGCGCACGCACCAAAGGACGATACGGAAATCTGGTCATTATCTGTCATCAGTCATTCCTCATGTTCTCCTGCCGCAGACAGGCCACCCCTATGGCATGATCCCTAAGATCGCGGTAATATGACACCACAATGCCAAACGACAAATTGAACCTGCGGCAGGAGCGCTTCTGCCTTGGCCTCGCCGAGGGGCTCCCCCAGTCTCGCGCCTACATTGAGGCTGGCTACACTGCGCGCGGCAATGCGGCCGAGGTGGAGGCCTCGAAGATGGTCAGATTGCCTAAGATCGCCGCCCGTGTTGCCGAGCTGCAGGCTGCGGCTGCAAAGCGTTCGGAGATCACGGTCGACGATTTGGTTGCCGAACTCGAAGGCATGCGAAAGCTCGCAATCGCCTGCAAGAACCCGGCCGCAGGCGTGTCGGCCATCATGGGCAAAGCTAAACTGCTGGGGCTGATCGTTGACAAAGCCGAGATAGAGGCGACGGTTCGCAAACCGTCCCGCGAGCCGACCAACGAGAGACGTATGTCTATGGAAGAGTGGGAAAATCGGTTCAGGCCGAAGACGCTTTCTTCGTAGCCCGGCTACCGCGTCCCGGCGCGCCGTTGATCGAGGCTATCCATCTTCCCAGATCTCCGGCGCACCGTGCCCAATTCGATAGCGCTGTATGCCCATGCGACCGTCTTCCTGACGGCACCTAATCGCCATTTCACCATTGGCTGCAATGACGATCTTCGATTTGCGCCAGATCTCTGGCATGCGCCCTATAAAGGAAACTAACATTGCCAAAGCCCTGCCCAGTGCCTCGTCGTTGCCGTGGCCGCCTGGAAGAACCACTACACCTGGGTTGGAGTGCTCTGGAAAGCTGCGGTCGTCCATGAAATCGGTATCATGAGTGAGCAATATTCGCCTTGTCCGCCACGCATGTTGAAAAACAGCCTCGTCACTCTTGCCGTCGAGGCCCTCTTGCCAAACGTCTCGAACGTTGAAGCCTTGTTCGCGGAGCACACGAGCCACCTCTGGCCCCAAGTTTTCATCGACTAAGAATTTGGAGTGTGCCGAACGCGCCCAGTCCTCAGCGACTTCGGCAACCTCAGCCGGGTCGTTAGCAAGCCTTACCCACGCCATTGAGGCGGTCCTTTTTGCTTTATGTGGCCTCGAAATAGGGGTGGAAGCCGGTGTTTTCAATCGACTGCGCGCCGGCAGTAGTGCGATGCAATGCGCTTAGGGCTTGTAAGGTGTGTATACGAGCGTATACAGTCCTTACACAATGCTGGATCGCTCAATGAAAACCGTCATTTCCTACCTTCGCGTCTCAACCGACCGTCAGGGCAAAAGTGGCCTTGGCCTTGAAGCACAGCGTCAGGCCATCGCCCGTTTTGCCGAGGCCGAAGGGTTTGACATCACCGCCGAGTTTCTCGAAGCCGAAACCGGCAAGGGCTCTGATGCTCTCGCCAAGCGCCCACAACTTGCCGCAGCGCTGGCGGCGGCCAAGCGAAACGGCGGCTGCCCGGTGGTCGTTGCCAAGCTCGACAGGTTGGCGAGAGACGTCAGCTTCATCTCCAACCTCATGTCCCGGCAGATACCTTTCGTCGTCGCCGAATTGGGCGCGGGCGTCGATCCGTTCATGCTGCACATCTACGCGGCTTTTGCCGAGAGGGAACGAACGATGATCTCCCAGCGCACCAAGGAGGCCCTAACGGCGGCAAAGGCGCGCGGCGTCCAACTTGGAGGCCCAAAGCTTGCCGAAGCGCAGCAGAGATCGAGGGAAGTTCGCACGGCACAGGCCGACGCCTTTGCAGCAAATATCCTGCCGATCATCCGCGACATTCAAGCGAGCGGGGTCAAATCCCTGAGGCAGATTGCGGTGGCGCTCAATGCGCGCGGCGTCGCTTCGGCGCGCGGCGGAACGTGGACAGCTGTTCAGGTAACAGACATCATCAATCGCGATGCTCGTGAGAAGCTCAGCCCACCAGCGCCAGCTTGTTCTGGGATACGAGACGAAGTCCCAGAAGGTGCTATGTCTGGATCTCGGACACCGCTCGGCTCACGCTGGTAGCCCCGCCCCCCAGCCGGGTTTGCCGGTGGTGGGGGTAGGATGCTCTTGTGGGGCCCCTATCAGACGCGCCTACATTAAGGAAGATGGGCGATTGTTGTGACCCGTCATCGTTCGCAGAATAAAAGGCAATTTAGGGAACTGCAGCGCTTGGATAGAACTAGCATGGAGTGCTTCCGGATCGACGAGAGCGGGTACACAGGTTACGACCTGCTTAACCCGGATCAGCGCTTTCAGGGCGCAACTGCAATCGCGATAAGCGATGAAGATGCTGCACGGCTGATCAAGGAGCATTTCCCCAAGCTTCAGGCCACGGAACTCAAGTATCGAACTCTGTCACGGCGTCCAGTCAACCGTCCACAGCTTCTCGCGCTGCAACGTGACTTGCTGAGCGAATACAAATGCGTGACCTACGTCTGCGACAAGCGTTTCCTGCTGGTGCTGATGTTCCTCGACTACGCCGTCGAGCCCTACTACTACGAGCGAGGCTTTAATTTTTACGAGAACGGGCAGAACTACGCCATGGCGTCGATGTTGTCCTACGCAGGCCCGACGCTCCTCGGCAAGGAGGCTTTCGACGCGCTGCTTGCAGCTTTCCAGCGAGCCGCTAAACAGAAAACGCTGGGATCGTTAAGGGATCTGGTTTCTGCAGCGCGCCAGACAAGGTGGCGCGAGTTGCCCGAGGTTTTAGGGCCATTGGCCCAATACGCAGCCCCTGAATGCCTCGATGCCATTGCGACGCCGGGTGTGAATACCGATGCGGCAATCGTAGTGTTGCAATCGCTGATAACCCGCATGGAAGTTATGGCCGGAGGCCCTTACCGCGTCGAGCATGACCAATCGAAAAATCTGCTCTCTTATCATCAGCTACTCCAGAGCTTGATCGACCACGATGAGGCAATCGAATTCCGGCAGACTGCAATCGCCAGCCTAAAGTTTCCTCTGCAGCTGAGTGAGGTAACACAAGTCAATTCCCAGTCGAGCCCGGCAGTGCAACTCGCCGACATAATGATCGGGGCGGCAATTGACGCCGCCAACAACCTCGCGGGCTTCCGAACAGGCGGGATCGACCCAGAAGCCCTGGCCTCGCTCTATCGCTATGACCAGTTCATACATCTGCTGCCGTCAATCGACTTCGAAGAGCAACGTCGCTTCCGGCAAGGAACACAGGCCGCCGAAGTGATCGACTACTTAACGAAGAACGTCTTTGGGCCTCCGTCAGGTAAGCGTGGAAAAGACGGTGGCTGAGGGCGGCGTTGCCGGCCGCGTGTGAGATCGGAAGTTGAACCCCCGCCGGGGTTCGTCGGCGGGGGGGCGGGGTGGTTTTACGGGGCCCCTAGGCGACACTCGCGACTGGCACCCTGTCCTACGCTTTGTTTTTGACTAGTGCGCGAATGGCAGCACTAGGTACTAATTTTGGGGAGGTCACTTGTGGATTTGAGGTTTCAGCAAATCATCGAAAGCCTTCACCCGTCATATGAACGGCTGATGGCGATGGAGCCAATTTCAGGGGCGGCCCCGAAAGATAGAGTTAACGGCATTTACCTATTCTCAGAAGGCGACAAGCACCTTTACGTCGGGCGGGCCAAGAACATCACTAACCGCTACGACTGGCACTGCGTTCCAGCGTCCGACCACAACCGGGCAAGCTTCGCATTCAAGCTGGCGCGTGAGGCAACCGGCAACCCCAAGCCCAGCTATCAGAAGGGCGATAAGAGCCGCGCCGGGCTAATGCTCAATCCTGACTTTGTAGCGGCTTTCAAGGCGGCTAAGGCACGCATTCGCAGCATGAGTTTTCGGTACATATCGGAGCCAAACCCCACACGCCAAGCGTTGCTCGAAGCGTATGTCTGTATCGTCCTCGAAACACCCTACAACGACTTCGATACCCACTAAGTCGGTAATCTCCAACCTCTCTGGAGGGCTTTGTCGTCAAGTAAAAAAAGATTAGAAAGGCGGATGCTTCTCTATCGCTTCCTCAACGCAGAATACGGCCTCCTTGCCATCAGGGAACGTCGTCTCCGAATTTCCCGCATTAATGAGCTGAACGACGAGTTCGAATTTATCGGGCTGGCTCTAAAGCGGAAGGCCGACCGGATCGAACTCCGCAGAGTGCGTCAACATGTGAACGGCCACACTGGGATCATCTGCATGAGCAAAAAGTGGTCACACCCCCTCATGTGGAGCCATTACGGGGCGAGCTACACAGGGATCGCCCTTGAGTTCTTTACGTTTCCCACCCGGGTCCGCGAGGTGGAGTACGTTACGAAGCGCCCAACGCTGCAGACCTTTGGGTGCAAGAGCTTGGAAGACGTCAGTGAGTTGCATCTAAACCGGCTGTTTAGGTTGAAGTTCGACGCTTGGCAGTATGAAGAGGAATATCGGTTCTTCCTTCCGCTGGAGAATGGCGAGGAGATAAAGCGCAAAGTGCATTACTTCCTACCGTTCTCTCCACACCTTCAGTTGAAGTCGGTGATCGTAGGCCCACGAAGTGCGGTAACGCGCGCTCAGGTGGCCGAGGCGCTGGGAGGCATGGCCGGTTCGGTTGAAACCTTCCGAGCGCGGGCCGACTTTGACGATTTCAAAGTCGTCAAGAACATGCAGGAAAGCATGTGGAAATAGGTCAGCCCTCCGAAGGGCGGCAACGATCATTGCGGTCGGGCGGCTCGATGCAAGGCGGCCCCCTATTTATCAATCCGCCGTCACGGCCGGACGAAGGGCACGGAGTTCCGATGCAAGGCGACGCCGGCCAAGAATTTCGGTTCCGCGCACTAGGGCGTCGAGAAGGTTCGTCTTGGTAAGCAGGTGACGGACCTCCTCCATCAAATTTCCCGCAACACGATGCTCGCTCAGGGTCGCCTTGACCTGTTCATCATATCCCTCGCAGTAGATGCGGTCGCGGCCAATATAAAAGATCGTCTCTAAGTCGGCTATCTCTTCAGGCGACAACGTGTCAGTCACGCTCTTGACCGCAGCTGCCATGTCTCCCATGTACTTGCGGAACCTGTCCCAGTCGCGATTGAAATAGTCGAACTCGCCCCGGTCGGTCGCTGGGTGAGCCTTGATCCATTCTTCGATCACGAACTTGGCATGCTCGTCTGTGAGGTGTGCCAGCTTAAATTCGAAGCCGACGAGGCCGCCTGCTTCGCGATGGCCCTTGATAATGCTGACGGCTTCGGAAAATTTTCTGCTACCGATGCCAAACTGTTCCATGACTTGGGTTTTCGCGGTCGTAAACACAGCCTCCGACCATTCATCTGGGGGCGGCAGCATCCTGGCCATTCGAATGAGGTCGCGCCTAGAGCAGCCGGCAGTAAAGGACCCGGTCGCCCGTTCGTAAACAAGATCGATAGCGCGATATTTCATGGCCAGTAGTGTCTTGTTCAGGGACAGGAGGCTCGCGCGAACGAGTTCCAGATTGCAGATCGATTTGTCGCCGAGGCTTTTATCGCCGTCCTGCGTTTCTGCGTACCGAAGCTGCTGACCATCCTCATCGATGTCATGGAGGCTGTCTACGAAAGGACTGAGATCCGCAACGTGCTTCCGCAATTCCATATCGCCGAGGGGGGCATTGGTGATCATCGTCCAATGGGACTTGATATCGTGGTTTTTCGGATGGGGGTGGGAAACAACGCCCGCCGCGACCAATCGGTCGATCACGAACTTCAGGGAAAGCTCGACGGCGTGTCGCGCGTTGTAAAGGATCGGCATCGCCAGCGTATCACGCTTCCCGTATTGGCGCTGATCTATCACCGCGCTGGCCAGTTCAAGCGCGGCCTCCATGTAACCATCAACGTAGTTCTCGGCGCTTCCCTGGCTGCCGACGCAGGCGTTCCACTCGCTGCCGTAGATCTGCGAGAAGAACGGATCGAAGGGCTCGGCCGGAGGGTCAATAGGGGTCGTGACGTTGGTCATACTATGGCCTGCCTACTTTCGAGAGGCTTAGATATTGGCCAGCGGCAGCATGTTCAAGCGCCGGCGGACTTCCCGCCAATGAGGCATCGCCTCGTCCAAGATGCCGTAAAATGCCGGCGTATGGGTCGACTGAAGAAGATGGGCCAGCTCATGAAGGATAATATATTCGAGGCACTCAGGAGGCTTTTTCGCCAATTCGGTATTCAGGCGGATATTGCCCGTAAGAGGGTTGCAACTCCCCCATCTGGTTTTCATGCGCTGTATAAACAGTTGTCGAGCCGCGACTTTGAGGTGGTTTTCCCACTTGGCAATGAGAGGCCCAGCCGCACGACGTAGCTCATCTCTATACCAACCATCCACGACGCGCTGCTTTTCGGCGACAGTTGCGCCAGCGCGTACTTGCAGGACCAGCGTGCGATGTCGGGGCGAGACAGCAGCCGCCCCTTCGCGCTCGACCACGTTCAGCAGAAAACGTTCCCCCCACACAAAATGGCTTTCACGGTCAACATATTCGCGTGGTGGCTCTCGCTCCTGCATGTTGATTTTGCGCTGGTTACGCCTGATCCAGACGAGATGCGCGACGGCGAAGGCGCGAATGGTGTCAAGGCTGGCCCGATCCGGCGCGGCGATCCGCACCCGGCCTGTCGGTGGATGTACGCTCAAATGCATATTCTTGATGTCCTTGCGGACAACATCCACGGTTAGCTCGCCTAGGTCGAGCACCGTCTCCATCAATATTCCCTTTGATGATAAATGATGGCGAACAAGCGCTCGGTTTCGGCCTCATCCTGCACGATCTCATATATCGCGGCCTTGATCTCCTGCTCACGGGCACGTACGCCCCTCCAGTCTGCCTGACGGACCTGCTTGATTTTGGCGTCGATCCTCACAGCGAGCCCAGCGTCTTTGGCAAGGTTGTTGTAAAGGGCTTTCTGTCCCTCGGTCTGGATTGCTGCGGGACGGCCGCCTTCCTGACCAGCGTTGAGGGTGCCCACCAACCGGGCGATCTGTTTCAAGTACTCCTCATAGGAAAGCGCATGCGCCTTGCGTGCCGCAATGATCTCGTCGAGCAGCGTCGACATCTTGTCGTAGAACGCCGGGTCGGTTAGCCGCTCCTTGATGATCTTTGCTCGCACGTTGTTCTCGATGGTTTCCGCGACGGCGTCCTTGTTGCCCTTGAGGCTACCCGGCAGCGTGTCGATTGTCCCTTCGATCCCAAGCGTTGCAATGATCTCAAGCAGCGGCATATCATCGAAGGGCGAGATCTTCCGTGGCTCCTTCGCCTCGATATAGGTGTCGATCAGATGCCGCATGTCGGCCTCGTAGGCCCTCAGGTCCAATGTCTCGCCACTGGCATTTCGGATCATGTCGCGCAGCTTCAGATAGTCGGCTATCTGACGTTTGATCGCATCGACTTCGGTAGCCGAGTAACCCGCCATATCGAGATTATCGGCCATGTTGGCAAAGGCGCGCACCAGTCCGGCGCAGGCTTTGTAGAAAGTCGCACGCAGGGCCTCACGCTCCTGCAGGTCGGTGGCAATCTCGGTATTGCCGCAGAAATAGCGGCGAAAGGCGTCGTCATTACGTGGCGGAGGAACCGGCTCACAGATCAGGTAGATGGCCTCTAGTGCCTCGTCCAACCGCTGACGACCCTTTGTGAGGCGGTCCTGAAGTATGACCTCCGGATCTACACTTCCTGTGGCGTGGTCGAGCTCGGAAGAATAAACCTTGATCGCGCCCTCCACCTTCTTGAACAAGTCCATGTAGTCGACGATGTAGCCGAATTGCTTGTCCTCCCCGTCGAGCCGGTTGGTGCGGCAGATCGCCTGAAACAGACCATGATCTTGCATTGACTTGTCGATGTAGAGGTAGGTACAGCTTGGCGCATCAAACCCGGTGAGCAGCTTGTCGACAACGATTACGAGTTTCATCGTCGCCGGCTCTTTCTTGAAGAGCTGCTTAGCCTGTTCCTCGTAAACTTCGGTCCTAGTCATCCCGGGCTGAACGGGAACGTTTTTCAGAACGTCCTGATAGAGGTTGTAAATGAATTGCTTGTCGGTCTCACTGGCCGCGCCGGTGTCTTCAAGAGTGATATCGGCAGCTTGAGGGTTGTATGAAGTTATGACGGCGCAGTGTCCCCTGAACTGGGTCTTGCTGAAGAGCGCGTAGAACTTGCACGCTTCGAAGATGCTTCGGGCGACCAGCATGGCGGTGCCACGATCATTGCTAAGCCGGGGCTTCACCCCAAAATCAAAAACAATGTCGCTGACGATGCGCTCCATGCGCGAGCGCGAGCTGAGAACGCGCTGCATTGTGCCCCATTGCTTGCGCAACTCGTCTTTCTGCCAGTCGTTCAGGCCCTTCGTTTTCGCATCGAACCACGCGTCGATCTTGTCCTGGCTGCCGAGCAGTTGATCGACGTCTCGGGCCTCATAAACGAGGTCAAGGACAACGCCGTCCTCTACCGCCTCACTATACTTGTACGTATGGATGTAGCTGCCGAAGACCTCAAGACTGGTTGCTTTGTCCTGCTTTAGCAGCGGCGTGCCTGTGAAACCTATGAAGACCGCGCCCGGCATCATGGCTTTCATGATGCGGTTGAGCCTGCCACTCTGCGTCCGGTGCGCTTCGTCTACAAAGACGAAAAGCTCGCCGATGGTCTGGGCGGGCTTGGCTTCCAGTTCGCGGACAAAGCGATCGAAGTTGCCGACGTCGCGCTGGCCGAATTTCTGTACCAGCGAACATATGAGCCGGGGCGTTGGCGCGCCGCTCAGAAGTGCCATCAGATCGGCCCCGCTCTTAGTACGCCTGATGTTCTCGCCGGTCGCAGCAAATCCTGTCTCTATTTGGCCGTCCAGTTCGTCGCGGTCGGTAACGATGATCACGCGGGCGTTGGGGTTGGTCTGCAACACCCAGCGGGCGAGCAACACCATGACGATGCTTTTGCCCGAGCCTTGCGTGTGCCAGATGATCCCGCCCTCGCGGCGCGCGACGCGTTCCTGAGCTGCCTTGATCCCAAAGTACTGGTGGACACGGGGCAACTTCTTGATCCCCCCGTCGAACAGCACGAAGTCGCGGATCAGCTCTAGGGAGCGGCGCTTTTCGCATATCTTAAGCAGGTACTTGTCGAGCTTCAGGTCGGTGTCGTCTGCCTCATCTTCTTTCCACGTCAGGAACAGCTTTTCGGGCGTACCGATGGTGCCATACCGAAGGCCTTGGCTGTCATTTCCGGCGAAGACGAATTGAATTGTCGCAAAGAACCACGCGTTGAATTCAGGCGATTGGTTTGAGATGCTTTGGCGGATGCCCTTGGCGATATCAGTGCGACTGTTTTTCAGCTCCAGCATGCCGATGGCGATGCCATTGATGTACATCACGATATCCGGACGGCGCGTATATCCGCCTAGAAGCGTTACCTCTTCCGCGATGGCGAAGTCATTGCGTTCCGGCATCTCCCAGTCGATGAGGTGGATGGTCTCCGAGAATTTGCCCGCCTCGGTTCTGGCGGAAACACCGTAGCGCAGCAGCCCGTGAACCTCCTTGTTGTTTTGGTAGAGGCTCCGCGTCGGGTTCCCGGCCTCCCGACGAAGCCGCTCGCCTGCAGCGGAAACCTGCGCGTCGGAATAGCCTCGCGCCTTTAGGTTGCGGCCAAGCAACTCCTCCTCAATGTTAGAGTTGGCGCGCTCCGACCAGTCGCCGAGATAACGCCAGCCGAGGCGCTCTCGAAATAGCGCAATCACGCGGTCTTGCGTGGTCCGTTCCGGTTCGCCGATCACGCTTTCACCAGCTTGAAGCGGATCTCGTAGCGGTAGAACGAGACGTTCGGCACAACGGCCAGTGCCCAACGCAGTTTTTTGTCATCCTCCAAGGCGATGATTGCGCCTTCGACGGTCTGGTTGAGCTCTGCGATCTGTTCCTTCACGTAGCCCATGTAGCGCAGCACTTGGCCGACCACGACGTCACTCGCGCGCCCGCGCTTCAATTCCACGACGAGCAGGCGCTTCCTGTCTTTGCTGATGGCCAGGATGTCGATTGGTCCGGCGTCGGTTTCATACTGCTGGCCGACCTTTTCGCCATCCTCCTCGAAGATGGCAAAGGTTTTGGCGAGTTCGGTCTGGTCCCAGTTGACGACGAGGAACGCTTCCAGATGCTTCTCCATCGCGAACGCGACGGGGTCCTCGATGGTCGGGTCTGCTGAGATGATCGCGAGGGGTGGCGGGGCGATCTTCAGAAAGGTCTCGATCTCTGGGCCATGGACTGAAACGTTGGACACGGTGCCGATGGAACCAGTGGAGCTTTGCAAAGCTTCGCTCATCGCGGCGCGTTCGATTGCGATGTCGAGCCAATTCACCTTGCGGCGATGAGGCAGATTTCCACCGGGCGCGTAGTAATATCCTCCCGTCACCTCGCCGGCGCGATAGGAACCCGCTCCATCCGGGCAGAGAACGATATCGCCAGCGTCGATACCCTTGCCGATGGTCCAGAGCGCCCCGCAGGCAAGCCCCGCTGTCACCTTGGACTTGCCGGGATGACCTGCAAGATAGACGGGAATAAATGTCTTGTTGAAGGCGCGCCATTCGTCGGGGAGCTTTTTGGAGAGGTCTTCATTGATCCCGAAATCAGCACCGATGAAACCGCCCGCGAAGCATTCAGCTGCGAAGGCGCTCTTCCTGCCCAGCATGATGCGGTAATAGCTTTTCATATTAGCCTAATCTCCCCGGTCAGCAGGGACTGCATCATTCCTTGCTTCACATCACGCGCCTTGGCGAGTTTGCACTCCAAGGCTGCGATCCCAGCGTCCATGTCTGAAAGTGCAGCCGCAATGGCTATTTGTTCCTCAATGGTTGGGACATCGAAGAGCAACGCTTTAATCTTTTTAAGCGTAATACGAGTGATGGCATTGCCACTCATCTGCCCCTTGATTTGGTTTTGCCCGTGCTCCGACAGGAGTTGATATAAGAAATACTCCGCGCAGTGCTTTGGAGAAAATCTCAAAAAGGCTACACTTGAAAGCAGGCTTATCGGCTCATCAATAGTATTCATTGCAGCATTGCCAGTGCTAGCACCATCTTTGGTAATTAGCAAATCACCAGAACGAGTGTCACATCTCGCATAAATTTTTAGATGCTCGGCCGCACTAACCGTCTCTACTTCGGAAAGATTGAGCTTTCCGGCCCCGATGTTCCTCGAAGTGATATAGAGGAAGTCGCCACCGCCGACTTTGGGCGAGAAATGAGTTCCGTCTTGGATTTTAGTGCAAACGGCTGACAAAGGCTCTCTGGTCCATTTCTTCTGAAAACCCGGCAGCCGCTGCGATCCCGTCAGCAATTTCTGCATCGCACCCTGCTTGATATCGCGCTTCTTGTCGATCAGCGCTTCCAGCGCATTGATCAGCGCATCTGCAGTTCCCAGCGCCTCGGCAATAGCCTGTTGTTCAATTGGGTCAGTTGGAAGCGCAACCTGAAAACCTTGGATCTCTTGAATAGCAAGCTTAGGTTGCGCACCTACTGTGCGCTTACTCTCAATCTCTGACTGTATTCGATCCGTCTGAATGCAGTAAAAAAGAAGGTCCCGATTACAAGTTATATCGGTCAGTTTGTCTGCATTTTCAGTTAGGTTGGCGCCATCCAACGAACTCGGAATGCGCCCGACTAGGCCAAGCGTGCCTGCGACGCTAATATAGAGATCGCTGCTCGAAATCGTATATCGTTTAATCACCGGAAAAACATCAACCGGAACATATTGAATTGCTTCGGTGTTTACGGTGCCGTCTTTCATGTCCGACACGCGAACGTAAGGATAAGGTGTGATGTCCTGCACTAAGGACCGTCCTTGTGGAAGGCGTTTCCCTCCCTTCACTTGACACACTTGTTCGAGACATCGGACCTCCCAATCCTGCGGTATCACGCCGACTTCCGTCAGCTTATAGCCAGCCCGGACGGAACTCACGTGTGCCCCATCTTCTCAAGATGCCCCGCCAAGGCACCTTCTAGCTCCGCCACGCGACCCGCCAACGCTGGCAGCGTCGTACCATAGCGATCTGATAGCTGCTTGACCCGCTTTGTCAGGGCCTGCGCCACACGGGCCGTCTCCCCATCTATGCTTGCTTGGAGGGTTGCCAGCCATTTGTCCTCTACCACCAGCGTAGTGACGTCGGCCTCCGAGAGCTTCGGATAGACGGCATAAACCTTGTCGTCCAGTTCATCCTCCAGTCCCTTGGCCCAACGCTTACTCTCCCTCTCTGCCTCCGACAGCGCGAGCCAGTCATTGAGCACTTTGGCCTCCTGCGTAGCTCCCTTGTCACTCTTGATCTCCTTCAGCCGCGCCTTCACAATTGCGGGGGTGGCGGAGAAGACGCCATCCTCGTCAAGCAGCTCCGAATAGAGGCCATCCTCACCTCCGTGCTCCTCCTCCAGAGCAGCGAGATGCATGGCGATTTCCTCCGCCTTCGCCTGCAGTGCCTCGATCTCATTCCGTTCCTTGGCGAAATATCTCCCAATGACCAACGCCTTAGGAACTAGGTCGCAGATCCAGCCTTTGTCCTTCTTGGTCTTCGGGTCGATCACGCGCGTTGTTTCCGCCTTCCAGCCATCGGCGGCGATGAGATAGGCATCGTCCTGCATCACCTCGTCCCAATAATCCATGAGGTGCTGATAGATGTCATAGGCGTCGAGGAGTGGGCGGCGCTCATAGTGCTTGAGCAGTCCTTCAGCAAGATCGACGATCAGACCCTTCGGATGGAACCCGCGCGTGAGGCCTTTAAGTGTGCCAGTTTGTTGCGCGCGCCATGCCGAGAAATGCGTGCTCAGGCCCTCTGTGAAGGCACCAAATTCCGGGTGCTCATGGATCGCTGTACGGATGGCCTCCGGCTTCACTGCAAGATCGACATATCCGGGCCGATTAGGCTTGAAGAGTGTGTCTTTGAGGCTCTGGCAGACAGCCCAATACGCTTGAAGCGCCTCAACATCCCGCTCCGGAACGCCGCCCTTCAGATGCGCCGCTATGTCATGGCGGTCCTCTGGCGGTTGGCTATCAATATATCGCGGCAGATTGAGGTTGAACTCGTTCTTCTCGATGATGTCGTAGCCGACCATTCGGGCGTACTTCGGCACGTTTTCGCCACGCCTAACCACATCGACGATCCGATGGATGTCCATCTCGCGAAGCCTGTTCTTCGGCCCGTCCTTCATAAAGCCTCTGCTCGCATCGACCATAAAGGTGCCACGCCGCGCGCCAGCATTCCCTTTATCGATAAGGATGATGCAAGCGGGAATGCTAGTGCCGTAAAACAGGTTTGCTGGCAAAGCGACAATCGCCCTGATCAGCCCACGCTGGACTAGGTTCTTCCTGATCTGGGCTTCCGCGTTGCCTCGAAACAGTACACCATGCGGTAGGATGCAAGCAGCTTTGCCTGTCGACTTCAGCGATTTGATGATGTGGAGTAAATAGGCGAAATCGCCCTGCTTCGGCGGGGGAACTCCAAAGCCGTCGAAGCGGTGAAAGTTGATTGTGTCAGGACTTTCGATACCCACGACCGTTGTTGGCCGCAGCTCGTTCGGGTCCATGCCCGTGCTCCAGCGCTTGTCACTGAACGGCGGATTGGCGACGACGTAGTCGAAGGTTTTGAGCGCTTCGTCCTCTTTGAAGAATGGGGCGGCGAGCGTGCTTTGGCCGGGGTGGATCACTGCACCCGCATAACCATGCAGGATCAGGTTCATCTGAGCGAGGCCGGCGGTGCTGCCATCCTTTTCCTGCCCATAGAGGGAGACCTTCACGCCAGCCTCATCGGCTACTCTGATCAGTAGTGAGCCCGAGCCGCAGGTGGGATCGTAGATCGTCGTCTGCGCTGTTGTATTCGAATTTCGTATGCCGAGAATTTGCGCTATGACGCGGCTTACCTCGGCTGGTGTGTAGAACTGGCCTTTCGACTTGCCACTCTCGGTCGCGAAGTGGCGCATCAGGTACTCATACGCGTCACCTAAGATATCGTCGCCATCGGCGCGGTTGCGCGAAAAATTCAGTGCCGGGTCTTCAAAGACAGCAATGAGATTGGTCAGGCGTTCCGCTTTCTCCTTGCCCTTGCCGAGCTTGCTATCCTCATTGAAGTCCGGGAAGCCGCCAAGCTTGTTGGCCTTCGCCAGCGGCCCGATGATGTTTTTGTTGATCTGGTCGCCGATGTCCGACTTACCCTTAAGCGCCACCAAATCAGCGAAACTGGAACCCGACGGGACTGTGATGTCGCCGAAGGGTTTTCCGGCGTACTTATCAGAGACATATCGGACAAACAGCAGCGACAGCACATAGTCCTTGTAGGAGGGGGCATCCATACTGCCCCGCAACACGTCGCATCCCTGCCAAATGCGACTGTAGATTTCTGACTTCTTGACCGCCACAACGCCCCCAGGTTCAAATCACCCTCCCGGCTGGTTTAGCAGCTTAGGCAGGTCAATCGGCAAGCACTTTGTTGTTCCATGAGAGCACGACGCAATTCCTGCCGACAGCAGCCATGCGTTCCTTTCTGAAGGCGGGTTCCAAAAGCGCTAAGCTCACGTGGATATAGGCTCAACCGCTCGCCAGAGGTGCAAGGGATGGTGCAAGTAAACCCTGCAGCGGTAAAAGAAATATAGTTAAAACAATATCTTATGGGAGATCAATGGCGGAGAGGGAGGGATTCGAACCCCCGATGGGCTTGCACCCATGCCGCATTTCGAGTGCGGTGCATTCGACCACTCTGCCACCTCTCCGCGGTCATGGTCGGCCGTTGCCGGCGCGGCGCACTAGATAACGGCTGGGCGGGCAGGTTACAAGGCCAAATCCGCGGGGAAATTCAGCTTCCTGTGGGGGCTCTGCCGGGAGAGCTGTGTTTGCGGCCGCGTCGACAGGCGAGGCCGACCAGCCTTCGACCGCAGGGATCGGGCGCGACAAGCAGCCAGCATGACTAAGGAATCCGGCCGTTTGCCTTGACTTCACCCGAACCTTCGGTTAGGGGAAGCGCGCAATCGGCGTGGAGGGTTCTTCCGCGCCGCTTGTTTTTTGAACCCGCAGACTGACAAAAAGACGGCCGAACCGCGTAAGGCGGTTCATCAAGGCCGACCGAACAGCGAAAGGCAAAAAATGTTCGCAGTCATTAAAACGGGCGGTAAGCAGTATCGCGTTGCCGCCAACGATCTCCTGAAGATCGAAAAACTCGAAGCCAATGTCGGCGATATCGTCGAAATCGGCAGTGTTCTCGCGCATGGCGAGGGCGAGAATGTCACCTTCGGCGCCCCGTTCGTCGATGGCGCTCTGGTCACGGCGGAAGTCGTCGAGCAGGGCAAGAACCGCACCGTCATCGCTTTCAAGAAGCGCCGCCGGCAGAATTCGCGCCGCAAGATCGGCCACCGCCAGCTTCTGACCACCGTGCGGATCGCCGAGATCCTGCTGGGTGGCGCCAAGCCTTCCAAGAAGGCCGCCGCCAAGCCGGAAGCAAAGGCTGAGGCAAAGGCTGAAGTCGCTGCCGAGGCGAAGACCGAGGCCGCGCCGAAGGAAGCCAAGGCCAAGAAGGAAGCCAAGGCTGAGGCTGCCCCGAAGGCGGAAGCCAAGGCTGAGACCGCTGTCGCTGCGCCGTTGTTCAAGGCGCCGAAGGGCGAGCCGGACGATCTGACCGTGATCAAGGGCATCGGCCCGGTCGCCGCCAAGGATCTGGCCGAACAGGGCATCATCACCTTCGCGCAGCTGGCCAAGCTGACCGACAAGGATGTCGCCAAGATCGACGAGCACATGCCCTTCAGCGCCGACCAGATCAAGGACTGGCGCGAGCAGGCCAAGGAACTGGCGAAGAAGTAAAGCGAGCCGGCGACAAGGTCGCCGGTAGAGACTTGAAACGGAACGCGAACGCGTTCATAAGACCATTCAAGCGCCCCAGGGCGCATCGGAGTTAGTTAGATGGCACACAAGAAAGCTGGCGGCTCGTCGCGCAACGGTCGCGACTCGCATTCCAAGCGTCTGGGCGTGAAGAAGTTCGGCGGCGAAGCCGTCATCCCGGGCAACATCATCATCCGTCAACGCGGCACCACCTGGCATCCCGGCGTCAATGTCGGCATGGGCACGGACCACACCCTTTTTGCGCTTGAGACCGGCGCAGTCACCTTCAACAAAAAAGCCAACGGCCGAACCTATGTATCGGTCAATCCGATTACCAAAGCCGCGGAGTAGCCGGTTCCGCACTATAAAACCGGCGCCCATCTCGGGAACCGGTGTCTGGAAGCCAAAAGGTTTGGCAAAGCCAGGAAAAGGATCAGGGGAGATGGGTTTTCCATCTCCCCTTTTTTCTTGCCTGGAGGACTTAAAATGGTTGCCGAAGCGGAAGACACCGAAGACGAAAGTTACGCGATAGACTGCCCGACGCTGGCCACGGAGCGGCTGGTGATGCGGGCGCCCTGCGAAGCCGATATCGCGCAACTGGTCGAGCTTGCCGACAACCGTCATGTCGCCGAAATGCTGGCCCGCATGCCGCATCCCTATGGCGAGGCCGAGGCGCGCGCCTTCCTGGCCATGACGCGGTCGCGCCGGGCAGGCATTGCCTATGCGCTGACGCTGGCCGGCACCGACACGTTCGTCGGCTGCGCCGGGCTCAACATGACCGATCGTGGGCTGGAACTCGGCTACTGGATCGGCGAGCCCTACTGGAAGCGCGGCTATGCGACGGAGGCCGCGCATGCGCTGGTCGACCTCGCGTTCCAGCGGACCTCGACGCAGGTGCTGCAGGCCTCGACCAGGGTCATCAATCCGGCCTCGCGCCGGGTCATCCACAAGTGTGGCTTCCAGTATGCCGGCCAGGGCATGCTCAACTCGATCGTCGCCGGCCAGGTGCCTGTCGAGCGGTACAGGCTGGATCGCAAGACGTGGATTAGCCTCCGCAACTGGGTCCACTTTTAGGTGGGTCGATATTCAGGTGAGGCCGGTCTGCGAATGACGGCTTCTTGCGCTTCCGGTGCTCACGTACTTGAGTACGCTCCGCTCCGGTTCTCAGAAGCCACCATTCTCGACGCGGCCTGACCTGAATCTCGACCCACCTAGGCGCGTGCCGCGAGGCCAGAAGGTCCGCGAAGTCGTGGCTCAGCCCATCTCGACCCAGACGGGCAAATGGTCGGAACCCACCGCTTTCTGGTCGACCCACAG
Source organism: Mesorhizobium sp. PL10 (assembly GCF_053714315.1). Lineage (NCBI taxonomy): Bacteria > Pseudomonadati > Pseudomonadota > Alphaproteobacteria > Hyphomicrobiales > Phyllobacteriaceae > Mesorhizobium > Mesorhizobium sp. PL10. The sequence goes on from NZ_JBSKBR010000001.1 coordinate 84,596, forward strand.
GCGCTTCAGCGAGCCGGCGAGCGAGGCTGAGGTGAAGATGTAGTCGATGCGTTTGTGGCGGCCTGTGTCCTCGGGCCGGTTGGGGTCGACCCAGGTGACGAGATCCGATGCATCGAGGCGCTGGGCGACATCTACGGCGAGATCGGCGGTCAGCGGCATGCCGAACTCGTGGTCCGGACGGCCGACGAGTTCGACATACTCCGAGGAGCCGGGCAGCATGTTGAAGTCGCCCATGACGATGAAGGCTTCGGGATAGGGCAGGTCAGGCAGGCCGATCTCGGGAATGCCGGAGAGACCGCCGCCCTCGAGGGCATAGTTCAACAGGCGCTGGCGCAGAAAACGGATCTGGCTGGCGCGCTCAACCGGACTGCGATGGTCGAGGTGGGTGGAATAGAAGCGCACGAAGCCGAGCGGGGTCTCGATCAGCGCCTCGAGCGCACCGCGCTGGAAGTTCATCGCCTCCAGGCTGCGGCTGCGCGGCAAAAGCAGATTGCGCGACAGTTGGATGGGCGTCTTCGACAGCACCATGTTGCCGAGCTGGAAGGTTGTGGTGATGGCGCGGCCTTCCTCCAGGCGCGAACCGACATTGACTTCGAAATTGCTGCCATAGGCGGCAAAATACTCAGGCAGCGCTTCGCCGATCTCGGTCACCATGTCGCGGTTGCCGTTCCTCGGGTTGTTGCGGGTCACTTCCTGCAGCGCAATCACGTCGGCGCCGCGCACCGCGTCGGTGACGCGGCCAAGATCGTATCGGCCATCGAGCCCGATGCCGTACTGGATGTTATAGGTGACAACCTTCATTCCCGCCCCCCTCACGCTCCGTCCCGCGAACACAGCTACTGCGTCCCCGGCAAAAGGGCATCAGGCGCTTTAGTCGCAAATCGGCCTCGCCCTTCGGTCCGCCTTGGTTTAGAGCAAGGCGCAAGGGTAGAGCAAAGCCGCAAGGCCAACGGCAGAAACTGCGTAGTCCAATGAAATTTCTCGATCAAGCCAAGGTCTATATCCGCTCCGGTGACGGCGGCGCCGGGTCGGTGTCGTTCCGGCGCGAAAAGTTCATCGAGTTCGGCGGCCCGGATGGCGGCGACGGCGGCCGCGGCGGCGATGTATGGCTGGAAGCCGTCAACGGGCTGAACACGCTGATCGACTATCGCTACCAGCAGCATTTCAAGGCCAAGACCGGCGTTCACGGCATGGGCCGCAACATGACCGGGGCCAAGGGCGCCGACGTGACGCTGAAAGTGCCGGCGGGAACCCAGGTGTTTGCCGAGGATAATGAGACGCTGATCTGCGACCTGACCGTGGTCGGCCAGCGCTATTTGCTCGCCAAGGGCGGCAATGGCGGTTTCGGCAACCAGCATTTCAAGACCTCGACCAACCAGGCGCCGCGGCGCGCCAATCCCGGCCTGCCCGGCGAAGAGATGAACGTCTGGCTGCGGCTGAAGCTGATTGCGGATGCCGGCCTCGTCGGCCTGCCCAATGCCGGCAAGTCGACCTTCCTGGCGGCGGTGACCGCGGCCAAGCCGAAGATCGCCGACTATCCCTTCACCACGCTGCATCCCGGCCTCGGCGTTGCCCGCATCGACGCGCGCGAATTCGTAATCGCCGACATTCCGGGCCTGATCGAAGGCGCGCATGAGGGCGTCGGCATCGGCGACCGTTTCCTCGGCCATGTCGAGCGCACGCGGGTGCTTTTGCACCTGGTCTCGGCGCAGGAAGAGAACCCGGGCAAGGCCTACAAGACCGTGCGCGCCGAGCTCGAAGCGTACGGCAACGGCCTGACCGATAAGGTCGAGATCGTGGCGCTCAGCCAGGTCGACATCCTTGACGCCGATGAGCGCAAGAAGAAGGTTGCTTCGCTGAAACGCGCCGCCGGCCGCGCGCCGATGCTGTTGTCGGCCGTCACCGGCGAAGGCGTCGAAGCGGTGCTGCGCGCGCTGATGGCGGTGGTTGGCGAAGCGCGCGACAGGGCTACGGCCCCCGTCGAGACCCGCTGGAATTCATAACGATGACGGCGCAGTCGCTGACAAAATACCGGCGCATCACGGTCAAGATCGGCTCGGCCTTGCTTGTCGACCGCACCAGCGGGCTGAAGCGCGACTGGCTGGCGTCGCTTGCCGACGACATTGCGGTGCTGGCCAATGGCGGCGCCGAGATTCTCGTCGTGTCGTCCGGCGCCATTGCGCTCGGCCGCACCATTCTGGGGCTCGGCAAGCGGGCGCTGAAGCTTGAGGAAAGCCAGGCGGCAGCGGCTGTCGGGCAGATCGCGCTGGCCGGCGCGTGGTCGGATGCGCTGGGCAAGGGCGCGTTGAAGTCGGGCCAGATCCTGCTGACGCTCGGCGATACCGAAGAGCGCCGCCGCTACCTCAATGCCCGCGCCACGATCTCGACGCTGCTCAAGATGAAGGCGGTGCCGGTCATCAACGAGAACGACACGGTGGCGACCTCCGAAATCCGCTATGGCGACAATGACCGGCTGGCGGCACGGGTGGCGACGATGATGGGCGCCGATCTGCTGGTCCTGCTCTCCGACATTGACGGGCTCTACACCGCCCCGCCGGCTCGCGATCCGCAAGCAAAATTCATTCCGGTGGTCGACCGCATCACGCCCGATATCGAGGCGATGGCGGGGGCCGCTGCTTCCGAACTGTCGCGCGGCGGCATGCGCACCAAGCTCGATGCCGGCAAGATTGCCACGGCCGCCGGCACCGCCATGATCATCACCTCGGGCACCAGGCTGTCGCCGCTGATGGCGATCGAACGCGGCGAACGCGCCACCTTCTTCAAGCCGAGCGCCAATCCGGTGAAGGGCTACAAGACCTGGATCGCCGGCCAGCTCGAACCGGCCGGGCGGCTCACCGTCGATGCCGGCGCCATCGGTGCGTTGCTGTCGGGCAAATCGCTGCTGCCGGCCGGCGTCAGGCTGGTCAGCGGCAATTTCTCGCGCGGCGACACGGTGGCCATCCTCTCGCCCGAAGGCCGCGAGATCGCGCGCGGGCTGGTTGCCTACGATGCCGCCGATGCTGTCAGGATCGCAGGCCTGAAGACCGCCGAGATCGAAACCGTGCTCGGCTACGAGGCGCGTTCGGCAATGATCCACAGAGACGATCTGGTGGTGAGCAGCGCTGCGGACTGAGGTGCAACCTCGTGACTACAGGCACTAGTTCTTGTGTTCAGGAGGCCATTTGGGTGGATTGCGGTACCTCTCCTGAACGTCGCGCTGAGTTTTCAGCAGCTCGCTGCAGCCTCCCATCTCGGCTTCGATGCCAGCCTTGGCTCGCCGATCTACTTCGGCTTGGGGAACATCCTTATCGTCTCCAACGACGGCATCGCGGATGAGCGTGTCGGTCGTCACTATCTTCGCTGCCTTTTCCTCCTTCGCTCTTTTCTCGAGTTCGGCCTCAAGCCGCGCTCGCGGCCCACATCCGTGGAATTCCTCGACAACGATGCTGATTTGGGAAAGCGATGTTGGCGGCGCGCCGCAATAGCGTTCGGCAAGCGCGAGCTGCACCATCAAGCTGTACATCATCAGGGCCTTGCCGTCGGGGCTCTCGCCGGGTTCGATCTTGTCGTCGCAATAATCGGCGGCGCGAACGCCTGTCGGCAAGAGCATCGCTCCGAGCGCAACCAGGATTATGGCTCTGTTCATTCTGCCCCCTCAGCCTTGCGGCCATTGCCGCGAAGGCCAGCCGCGTGTAAATCCACCAAGCTTCACCGGAGCGGTCAGATGCTGAAAAAACACCAAGGCGAAGATGTAGCCAGTTTGATGACCGATATCGGCCATCGCGCCCGCACTGCCGCTCGACCGCTGGCCATCGCTACCACGGCTGCGAAGAACGCCGCGCTGCTGGCCATGGCGGATGCGATTGTTCGTCGCGAAGCTGAAATCCTCCAAGCCAACGCCATCGACGTATCGAATGGCCACGAATCAGGGCTCTCCGGTTCCTTCATGGACCGGCTGAAGCTCGACCCAGCGCGCATTCGCGCCATGGCGGATGGCATCCGTGAAATCGCCGCACTCAAGGATCCGGTCGGCGATGTCATCGCCGCCTGGGATCGCCCCAACGGCCTGCATATCGAGCGCGTGCGCACGCCGCTCGGCGTTGCCGGCGTCATCTATGAGAGCCGGCCGAACGTGACGGCGGATGCCGGCGCGCTCTGCCTCAAGGCCGGCAATCCGGTGATTTTGCGCGGCGGTTCGGATTCGCTCAATTCATCCGCTGCCATCCATGCCTGCCTGGTCGAAGGGCTGAAGGCCGCCGACCTGCCGGAAGACGCCATCCAGTTGGTGCCGACCACCGATCGTGCCGCTGTCGGCGAAATGCTGAAGGGGCTCTCCGGCAATCTCGACGTCATCATTCCGCGCGGCGGCAAAAGCCTGGTCGGTCGGGTGCAGAGCGAGGCGCGGGTGCCGGTCTTTGCCCATCTAGAGGGGATCTGCCATCTCTATATCGACCGCTCGGCCGATCTCGACATGGCGGTGAAGATCGCCGTCAACGCCAAGATGCGCCGCACGGGTGTCTGCGGCGCCGCCGAGACGTTGCTGGTCGATCGTGCGGTGGCATCAACGCATCTCGTCCCAATCCTCGACGCGCTGCGTGCGGCCGGCTGCGAGATCCATGCCGATCTCGAAGTAATGAAGCTGTTCGTCGACGCCAAGCCGGCGACGGACGCCGACTGGGTGACCGAATATCTCGACGCCATCATCGCGGTGAAGCTGGTCGACGGGATTGCCGGCGCTATCGACCATATCGAAACGTTCTCCTCGCACCACACCGAGGCGATCATCGCCGAGGATCCACAAGCGGTCGAGCGCTTCTTCAACGAGATCGATTCGGCGATTCTCCTGCACAATGCCTCGACCCAGTTCGCCGATGGCGGCGAGTTCGGCATGGGCGCCGAGATCGGCATCGCCACCGGCAGGATGCACGCGCGCGGCCCGGTCGGCGTTGAGCAGCTGACCTCGTTCAAATACCGCGTGCGCGGATCGGGACAGGTGAGGCCTTGAAGCCGGTTGTTCACAAGGCCTGAAGCTTGCATCCAGGCACACCCCTCTGTCCTGCCGGACATCTCCCCCGCAAGGGGGGAGATCAGATGTCTTTACGGCTTTCGCCAATCTCCGGCGTGGGAAGAAGCGCGTTATCGATGGAACTGCCAATCTCCCCCCCCGCGGGGGAGATGTCCGACAGGACAGAGGGGAGTGCCTAGCGCGATGCTATCCACGTCGGCGCCTGCCATCCCCTCGCCCTATCTCCGCATGCCGCACGCCGAAAAGGGCCTCGCCGTCGGCCTGTTCGGCGGCTCGTTCAACCCGCCGCATGCGGGCCATGCGCTGGTGGCCGAAATCGCGCTCAGGCGTCTGGCGCTTGACCAGCTATGGTGGATGGTGACGCCGGGCAATCCGCTGAAGAGCACCAGGGAATTGGCGCCGCTCGCCGACCGGCTGCTTCAGTCGGAGCAGATCGCCAAGAACCCCAAGATCAAGGTCACTGCCTTCGAGGCGGCGCACCATATCCGCTTCACCGCCGACACGCTGGCGCTGGTCAAGGCGCGCAATCCGGGTGTCGATTTCGTGTGGATCATGGGCGCCGACTCACTTCGCGATTTCCACCGCTGGCAGCGCTGGCGCCAGATCGTCATGACCTTCCCGATCGCCGTCATCGACCGTCCGGGCGCGACCCTGTCTTTCCTGTCCTCAGTCGTTGCCAAGACCTTCGATTATGCCCGCGTCGACGAGGGCGACGCGCCCAGGCTTGCCCGCATGAAAGCGCCGGCCTGGACTTTTATTCACGGCCCGCGGTCGTCGCTGTCGTCCAGCGCTATTCGCAGGCAGGCGAAGGGGTAGGGCGTTGGCTCCCCTTCTCCCCTTGTGGGAGAAGGTGGCCTCGCGAAGCGAGGTCGGATGAGGGGTGGTGGAAGGGTCGCCGCGCTCAAAAATTTAGCGCTTGGAATTTCTCAGTCTTTTAACGCTTCACTCCGCTGGAACACCCCTCATCCGTCTCGGCGCTTCGCGCCGATCCACCTTCTCCCACAGGGGGAGAAGGGAAGACCGGCCGATGTCGCTTTTGCGGCGGCCTTTCATTGTCGCGTAGGCGATCCTGCCCCGACATGGCCACCCCAGCAAACCAAACCGGCATCGACCCGCAGCACGGCGCCCCGCCGGCGCCGGTGATCGCCATTGCCAGCGTTGTCGTGTCGATGGCGCTGATTGCGGTCGGCAACGGGCTGATGTTTGCCTATATCCCGGTTCGGCTCGGCGTCGAGCGTTTCGATCCGACCTGGGCCGGGCTGATCATCACCGGTCTGTCGGCCGGCGGCCTTGCCGGCTGCATCCTGACCGGACCTCTCGTCAGAAGGGTCGGGCATGCTCGCGCCTTCATGGTGCTGTCGGCGCTGATTGCGCTGTCCAACGCCGCCATCGGCGCCGGCACCTATCCGCTGTTGTGGATTGCGGCGCGTGCGCTTTACGGCTTTGCCATTTGCGGCCTGTTCATCGTTGCCCAGAGCTGGCTCAACGATGCCGTCGCCAACGCTATCAGAGGCCGGGTGATGGCGGTGTTCTACGTCGCTTATGTCGCCGGCCTCGGCGTCGGCTATGCCCTGCTGGCGGCGGTCGATATCGCGACGGCCGAAGCGCCGCTGATCGGCATTGCCTTCACCGCGCTGTCGATCCTGCCGGTCGGCATGACGCGGCTCGCCCAGCCGCCACCGCCGCAGGCCGCGTCCGTGGCGCTCGGCCGCGCCTGGCGGATTTCGCCAGTGGGGGTGGCCGGCATGCTTGCGGTTGGTGGCCTATCGATGGCGATCTCGGGATTCGCGCCGATCCACGCCACGGCCAAGGGCTACAGCCAGGCCGATGTGGCGCTGCTGCTCTCGGCCATGCCGGTCGGCACGCTGATCCTCCAAATACCGCTCGGCTGGATCTCTGACCGTACCGACCGCCGCTACGTGCTCGCAGGTGCTGCAGCACTCGCCATCGTCGCCGGCTTGCTGGCCATCGGCTTCGATGGCGGCGCGCTGGCAGTGCTGGTGGTGATCTATGTGATCTGGGACGGCGCGTCGGAATCGATCTATTCGCTGGCCAGCGCACATGCCGCCGACCGCGCCGGCAAGGACGACATGGTGGCGCTGTCGAGTTCGCTGCTGTTTGCCTGGTCGCTGTCGGGTTTCATCGTGCCGGGCATCGTGACGGCCCTGTCGGCCGTCTATGGAACGCAGGCCTTCATCTATGTGGCCATCGTCATCGCCACCGTCTTTTGCCTGTTCGTGCTGTGGCGGGTGGCGACGACGCGCGCCGTCCCCGCCACGGAGACCGGCAGTTTCGCGCCGATGTCGGCACAGGCGCCGTTGCCGGTAGAGCTCGCTTACGCCCCGGGAGAGCAGCGCTAAAACAATTCCAGGAAAAGTGTGAAGCGGTTTTCCCGGAAAAAGCGTAGCGCTTTCCCTTGGGAATTGCTGAAGGAAAGGAACAGTTCCACAGACCTACTGTCGGGTGGCGGATGCCTCCTGTCGGGCCTCCGGCGGCGGTGCCGGAACCGAGATGGCCTCGGCGTCGAAGGCCTGCTTGACGCGTTTGGTAACATCGATCTGGGTGGCGAAGAAATCCGCCGCTGACGTCCAATAGCGCAAGGTGATGGCGACGCTGGCATCGCCGACCGTGGCGACGAAGGCGATCGGCGCCGGCTCGCGCCTCACGCGACGCTCGCCACTGGCGACGCCGAGCATGGTTTTCTGGGCGAGATCTATGTCGTTCCACGAGCCGATGGTCAGCGTGATGTCGGCGCGGCGCACGCCATTGCGGGTGAAGTTACGGACGGGCTGGTTCCACAGGGTGGAATTGGGCGCCAGCACATAGACGCCTTCGACGGTCCTCAGACTGGTGGCGAACAGGCCGATCTCCTCGATGGTGCCGGCGATGGCGCCGACCTCGACATATTCGCCGATGCGAAATGGCCTGAGCGCAAGAAGCATGATGCCGGCGGCGATGTTCTGCAGCGTGCCTTGCAGCGCCAGTCCGATGGCGAGACCAATCGCGCCGATGGCGGCGATGATCGAGGCCGTCTGCACGCCGAACTGGCCGAGCACCATGATGACGACCAGGATCAGGATGGCGTAGCGCACGATCTTCGAAAAGAAATGGCGCAGCGTCGCGTCGAAGCCATGGATGTGGCCGAGCCCGGCAAAGATCGAACGTTCGGCAAGGCCGGCCACGACGTAGCCGACCACCAGCAGGATGATGGCGCCGATGGCGGAAAAGGAATAGGAGACAATCAGCGTGCTGAGTTGCGCAAGCCCTGCCTGCACGGTGAGAAGCGTGTTTTGGGGGTCGATAGGCATCAGGAAAATCCGGTTGGGGGAGTGTCGATAACCCCTGCGGACGCCATGGGTTCCGATTTTTTTGAAGCCCGGCGGAACCGCAAGGTAGGCGCCACGTTCGCGCTGGCAGGACGCGCGTCTTGAAACTGCAACGGAACTCTGCCTATCTATGGGGTGTCACCTGATTTCATGGGTGATTTGGTTGTTCTTGCTGCGAAAGGAAATACACTGAGAACAGCACTGCGGAAGAAGGCCGACATCGTGCCTTCGCCGGCCGGGATCAGCGTAGACGACGCCGTGTCCCGCGCCATCAAGACAGTCCTTGCCAGTCTGGAAGACTCCAAGGCCGAAAATATTGTCTCAATCGACATTCAGGGGAAATCGAGCCTCGGCGACTACATGGTCGTCGCATCGGGCCGATCGCACCGTCATGTCTCGGCTGTCGCCGACCATCTCCTCAAGGCGCTCAAGGATGCCGGACTCGGCATGGCGCGCGTCGAGGGGCTGTCCGGCGCCGACTGGGTCCTGATCGATTCAGGCGACATCATCGTCCATGTCTTCCGCCCCGAAGTCCGCGAATTCTACAATCTTGAAAAGATGTGGCAGGCGCCGGATCTCGAGGAAGAGACCTTGCACTGAGCTCCGTCTCATGTCGTAACCGTCGTGGGTGCGACATGGGCTGAAAGCTCGGCGAGGCAGGGATGAAAATATCAGTTCATGCCGTGGGCCGGATGAAAACCGGCCCCGAGAGAGAGTTGGCCGACCGCTATTTCGAGCGTTTCGCCAAGAGCGGCCCGGCGATCGGCCTCGAATTCTCTGGTGTCGCCGAGATTCCCGAAGGCCGCGCCCAGAACGCCAATGAGCGCCGCCGCGAGGAAGGCCAGAAGCTGCAGGCGCAGCTACAGCCGGGCACGGCGCTGTTCCTGCTGGATGAACGCGGCAAAAACCTGTCCTCGGACGATTTTGCCACCCGCATCGGCCAACTGCGCGACCGCGGCCGCAAGGCGCTGGTCATCGCGATTGGCGGCGCCGATGGTCACGACCAGCCGCTGCGCGACCAGGCCGATCTGGTGCTGTCGTTCGGCGCCGCGACCTGGCCGCACCAGCTGGTGCGTGTCATGCTGGGTGAGCAGCTTTACCGCGCGGCGACGATTCTTTCAGGCCATCCCTATCATCGTTCGTAAACCGGTGGGTTGAGGTCAACCGTACCGATTTCCGCCCCAATGCACCGCTGTTTTATGCTAAAGCGCGCCAGGTGGCACACTTTAGGTCTTTGGTTTTATGCATGTCGTTTTCCCAAAACCGAGGTCACTTTTGGGCGACATGCATTCGGCCTCGGTTTCGATCATGGTTGATGGTTCGTTAACGAAGCCACGCATAGAGTCGGGCTTCAATGTCTGAAAACGGGAAATCAGGAACGGGCTTCCGGCACGCGCGCTGCGGCATCGCTGCAGCAGTGGTTTTGCTGTCGCTCGGGCTTGCGCGGGCCGAAAACACGCTCGACGTGGCGCCCGACCCCGATCAGAGCCGCGCCGAATATGAGAAGGTTTCGGCCGAGATCACGCTGTCGTCCGAACGGCTGGCCAAGCTTGCTGCCGACATTGCGGCGGTCAAGAAGGACCATGCCTCGATCACCGCGGCGCTGATCCAGTCGGCGATGACCGAGCAGAAGCTCGGCCAGGACATCGAGGATATCGGCGCCAAGCTCGAAGGCCTGAAGGGCGAGGAGCAGAAGATCCGCGTCTCGCTGGCGGCGCGGCGCGACGTGCTGGCCGAGGTGCTGGGCGCGTTGCAGCGCATGGGACTCAATCCGCCGCCGGCGATCCTGGTCAAGCCGGAAGACGCGCTGTCGTCGGTGCGCAGCGCCATCCTGCTCGGCGCGGTGGTGCCGGAACTGCGCCAGCAGACCGACAAACTGCTGGCCGACCTCAAGGAGCAGACGCGGGTGACGGCCTCGATCGAGGCCGAGCGGACCCGGCTGACGGCGGCGGTCGGCGAGCAGACAGCTGAGAAGAAGCGGCTCTCCATGCTGCTCGAAGCCAAGCAGAAGCTCGAGGCGGACACCTGGACCGCGATGGTGGCGGAAAAGCAGCGATCCCAGGCACTTGCGGCCAAGGCCGGCAGCTTGAAGGAACTGATTGCCTCGCTCGAGGCCGACAAGAGTCGCAAGGCGGCGGATGCCGCCAAGGCCGGCGAGCAGAAGGCCGCCGACGGCGACAAGACGGACGCGGATACCACCGCGTCGACCGAGCTCGCCTCGCTGCCGGTGCCGGAAGGCAATCGTCTCACAGCGGCGGCGCCGTTTTCGGCGCTTCAGGGCCAGGTCGCGCTGCCGGTCACCGGCAAGATCAAGCGCCGTTTCGGGGCCGATGACGGTAACGGCGCGGTGATGCTTGGCGACATGGTTGCGACACAATCGGGAGCCATCGTCACGGCACCGGCGGACGGAAATGTGCTTTATGCGGGGCCTTTTCGCTCCTATGGTCAACTCTTGATCCTCAATGCGGGAGACGGCTATCATGTCGTCCTGGCGGGGATGAGCAGAATCAGCGTCGCGTCTGGCCAGTCGGTACTCGCAGGAGAGCCGGTCGGCGCGATGGGAGAGGCCCGGGTGGCAAGCACCTCGGCCTCGAAGAATGGAAATGCCACGCCGGAACTCTACGTCGAGTTCCGCAAGGATGGAAAACCCGTCGATCCGACCCCATGGTGGGCGGACCGCTTCTCTGGAAGGACGTGAAATGATGCGGAAACTGTCGCTTCTTATTGCCGGCGCGCTGATGGGCGCGTCAGCGATGAGCCTGGTCTATGGCGCGCCCGGCTCGACGGCGAACGCTGCAGGCTCCGAAACCTACAAGCAGCTGGCGATCTTCGGCGACATTTTCGAGCGCGTGCGGGCGCAGTATGTGACGCCGCCGGACGACAAGTCGCTGGTCGAAAACGCCATCAACGGCATGCTCGCCTCGCTCGACCCGCACTCCTCCTACATGAATGCCGAGCAGGCGCAGGACATGCGCGTGCAGACCAAGGGCGAGTTCGGCGGCCTCGGCATCGAGGTCACCATGGAGAACGACCTGGTCAAGGTAATCACGCCGATCGACGACACCCCGGCTGCCAAGGCAGGCGTGCTGGCCGGCGACTATATCGCCAAGATCGACGGCCAAGAGGTTCGCGGCCTGACGCTGAACGACGCGGTCGAGAAGATGCGCGGCCTGGTCAATACGCCGATCAAGCTCACCATCCTGCGCCAGGGCGCCGACAAGCCGATCGAGCTCACCGTCGTGCGCGACATCATCAAGGTCAAGGCGGTCAAGTTCCGGGTCGAAAACGACATCGGCTACATGAAGATCACCTCCTTCACCGAAAAGACCTATGACGACCTCGAGAACGCCATCGACACCATCAAGAAGCAGGTGCCGAACGACAAACTCAAGGGCTATGTGCTGGATCTGCGCCTCAATCCGGGCGGCCTGCTCGACCAGGCGGTGAGTGTGTCCGACGCCTTCCTCGACCGTGGCGAGATTGTCTCGACCCGCGGCCGCGATCCGAAGGATGTCACCCGCTTCGACGCCAAGGCAGGCGACGACATCGGCGCCAAGCCGCTGATCGTGCTCGTCAATGGCGGTTCGGCCAGTGCTTCGGAGATTGTCGCCGGCGCGCTGCAGGATTTGCGCCGCGCCACTGTGGTCGGCACGCAGTCCTTCGGCAAGGGTTCGGTGCAGACCATCATCCCGCTTGGCGAGAACGGCGCGCTGCGCCTGACGACGGCGCTCTATTACACGCCGTCCGGCAAGTCGATCCAGGGCAAAGGCATTACGCCCGACATCAAGGTCGACCAGCCGCTGCCGCCCGAACTGCAGGGCAGGGACCTGACGCGCGGCGAATCGGACCTCAAGGGCCATATCAAGGGCGCCGACGAGAGCGATACCGGTTCGGGCTCGGCTGCCTATGTGCCGCCGGATCCGAAGGACGATCTGCAGCTCATCTATGCAGAACAGCTGCTGCGCGGCCAGAAAACCGATCCGGCTTTCCCGCCGAATCCGGAGAAGGCCGTGCTCAACCAGTAACTCGACCAACGGCTCTGGCCGCCTGATCGATGCGATGCAATGCTGCCGGGACCGCAAGGTTCCGGCAGTTTGATTCGGGGGGCGGCTGGAGCGGCGTTCCCAAGGAATGCGCGGGGACGTGCCAGTGGTTGAATTTGCGCTTTCTGAAGCCTTTCGGAATTATGCGCCCGGGGATGCGGCTTGGCTGACATCGGCAAAGACATAGAACGCCCGCTCGGACAGACCGTCCGGCCGCGCGCCGCGTCGCGCGGGTTGAGCGCCCGTGCTGTCGCGACGACACTGGTCGTGCTGGCCGCGGTCGGCATCTCCGGCGCGATCGCCCTGCGCGAAAAGCCGTTCCGCAAGTCCGAACAGGCGGTGGTCTCGACGCCGAAGGTGACGGCGGCAGCGGAGCCTGCCGCGGCGGCACCAACCGCAGCGCCCGCGGCGCCGAAGCAGGAAAAGCCACCCAAGGCCAGCGGGCCGCAGATCATCCATATGCAAACCGAAGGGGGCGATGGTCCGCCCAATGCAGCCATCGTCATCCATGACCCGTCGACGATCGGCCAGAATCTGAAGATTGCGCATATCCCTGACAAGGCGCTGATCGAGGCCAGCGACACCGGCCCGCTGCCGGTACGCGCCGCCGACGGCAGGCGGCCGTTCGACGTCTATGCGCGGCCGTGGTCGGGTTCGCGCGGCGCGCGGGTGGCGATTGTCATCGGTGGGCTTGCGGTGTCGCAGACCGGCACGCAGGCGGCAATCGCCAAGCTGCCGGCGGAAGTGACTTTGGGCTTTGCGCCGCAAGGCAACAGCATCGGCCGCTGGATGCAGGCGGCACGGCAGAGCGGGCATGAGGTCGTCATGCAGGTGCCGCTCGAACCGTTCGACTACCCCAACGTCAATCCCGGCCGCAACACACTGACGGTGGCGGCAAGCCCGGACGACAACCTGAAGAACCTGCGCTGGGCGCTGTCGCGAACGACAAACTATACCGGCGTCATGAACTATATGGGCGCGCGCTTTTCCGCCGACGCGACGGCGATGGGACCGTTCATGGCCGAACTCGGCAAGCGCGGCCTTGCCTATATCGACGACGGCTCGTCCGCGCGGAGCCTCGCTCCCGATCTCGCCCTGAAGGACGGCGTGCCGTTTGTCGCCGGCGATATGGCGATCGATGCCGTGCAGGACCGCGGTGCCATCCTGAAGAAGCTCGACGCGCTGGAAGCCACCGCACGCGCCAAAGGCTCCGCCGTCGGCATTGGCTCGGCTTTCGATCTTACCGTCGACACGGTTGCGGCGTGGGTGCTCGAAGCGAAAAAGCGCGGCATCGAAATTGTGCCGATCTCGGCGGTGGCTATAGATCCGGAAAAAGGTTGACCTGTATGGAGAAGAAGAAAACTGTCGATCCAGAGACGCTGCCGTACCGGCCCTGCGTCGGGCTGATGATCCTCAATGGCGACGGGCTGGTCTGGGTCGGGCATCGCATCGCCGAACCGGACAGCGAATTCGCGGGCACCACGCAGCTCTGGCAGATGCCGCAAGGCGGCATCGACAAGGGCGAGGAGCCGCTGCAGGCGGCCGGGCGCGAGCTATACGAAGAGACCGGCATGCGCTCGGTCACGCTGCTGGCCGAAGCGCCGCACTGGATCAACTACGATCTGCCGGCCGATCTGGTCGGCATCGCCTTCAAGGGGCGTTATCGCGGCCAGACGCAGAAATGGTTCGCCTACCGCTTTCACGGCGAGGCCAGCGAGATCCAGATCAATCCGCCGCCCGGCGGCCATACGGCCGAATTCGATAAATGGGCCTGGCGGCAGATGCGGGACCTGCCCGACTTGATCGTGCCGTTCAAACGCAAGGTCTATGAGGACGTGGTGGCGGCGTTCCGTCACTTGGCGTAGGCGGATTTGAGCAGCCAGGTTCGCATTGTAAGAAATCCATGCTTTATTGGCTGAAGCATGGACGACGCCCGGCAATCGCCCCCTAGCGCTGCGTTAGCGCTGCCCCTCACCTGGCTGCCGCCATCCTCTCCCCGTATAGGGACGGGGAGAGGGGCGATGTCGTCGACGATTTCGCCAATCTCCAGCGTTGCAAGAAGAGAGCGGGCGTTGAGGCCAGCCCTTTCTCCCCGTCCCTATACGGGGAGAAATGTCCGGCAGGACAATGAGGGGCGGCGCCGACCTCCATGTGTCTGCCATGACTGAAGCGAAGGCGTCTCTGCCACAATCCGATACGATCACCGAGGCCGCCGCAGGCGCGATCCTGACCATCGATCTCGGCGCGGTCCGGGAGAATTACCGGCGGCTCAAGGCAAAGCTCGGTGGCGTGCGTTGCGCCGGCGTCGTCAAGGCCGACGGTTACGGGCTCGGCGCGCGGCAAGTGGCGACGGCACTGGTTGCCGAAGGCTGCGATATCTTCTTTGTCGCGCATCTCACTGAGGGTGTCGCGCTGCGCGACGCGCTCGGGCCGTTTCCATCGATCCATGTGCTGAACGGCTTGCCGCCGGGCTCGGAACCGGAGGCGCTCGCGGCGGATCTTGTGCCCGTCATCAACAGTGTGGCGCAGCTGAAGGCTTGGAGCAAGGCAGGCAAAGAGACCGGACGCAAGCTCAAGGCCGCCATCCAGGTCGACAGCGGCATGTCGCGGCTCGGCATGTCGCCGGCCGAGGTTGAGACGCTTGCCCGAGACGCGACAGCCTTCGACGGCATCGACGTGGCATTGGTGATGAGCCATCTCGCCTGCGCCGACGAGCCGGCGCATACGGCTAACGAGCGGCAGTGGCTGGTCTTTGAACGCTTGCGCAAGATGCTGCCCGAGGCTCCTGCTTCGCTCGCCAATTCCTCCGGCATCTTTCTGGGGCCGACGTTTCATTTCGACCTCGGGCGCCCGGGCGCCGCGCTCTACGGCATCAACCCGACACCGGGCGAGGCAAACCCGATGCTGTCGGTGGTGCGGCTGGAGGCAAAGATCATCCAGACGCGCAGCATCGAAAAGGGTGCGGGCGTCGGCTACGGCCATGCGTTTTTGGCCAGCGGCCCCTTGCGCGCGGCGACGATCTCGCTCGGCTATGCCGATGGCTGGCACCGGCGCGCCGCGTCGGCCGCCTGGTTCGAAGGTGTCAGGCTGCCCTTTGTCGGACGGGTGTCGATGGATTCGATCATCCTCGACATTTCGGCGTTGCCGGCCGGGCGGCTGCGCGAAGGCGACCTTGTCGAGCTGCTGGGTCCGTCGCAGAGCGTCGATGACGCCGCCGGCCATGCCGGCACCATCGGTTATGAAATCCTGACCAGCCTCGGCCCCCGCTTCCACCGCCGCTATGTGGACGCATAGGACGAGCCGCGCCCCCTTGGCGGACGCTGCAAAATCCGGCAGACAGGATACGGCGGCCTTCTGACAGATGTCGTCGTGGAGAGTGATGCGATGAAGATCTTCGTGTTGGGCGGCGGCGTGATCGGGGTCACCACCGCCTACTATCTCGCCGAGGCCGGCCACGAGGTCACGGTGTTCGATCGCCAGAAAGGGCCGGCGCTGGAAACCAGCTTCGCCAATGCCGGCGAGGTCTCGCCGGGCTATGCCTCGCCCTGGGCCGGTCCCGGTATTCCGCTGAAGGCGATCAAATGGCTGCTGATGAAGCACGGCCCGCTGGTCGTGCGGCCGGCCTTCGATCCACATATGTGGACGTGGCTCATCAGGATGCTGCGCAACTGCACGGCCGATCGCTACGCCATCAACAAGGCGCGCATGGTGCCGCTCGCCGAATACAGCCGGGACACGTTGAAGGCGCTACGGGAGGCGACCGGCATCGCCTATGACGAGCGGAGCAAAGGCACGCTGCAGCTGTTTCGCACGCAAAAGCAGCTCGACGGCACCGGCGGCGACGTCGAGGTGCTGAAGAAATACGGCGTGCCCTACGAGTTGCTCGATCCCGATGGCTGCATTGGGGCCGAGCCGGCGCTGGCCAGCGTGCGGGAGAAGTTTGTCGGTGGGCTCAGGCTGCCCGGCGACGAGACCGGCGACTGCAAGATGTTCACCGACAGATTGGCCGAGCTCTGCGTGGCGCGCGGCGTCACGTTCGAATATGGCGCGCAGCTCAGGCGCTTCACCAAGAACCGCAATCGTATCGTCAGCCTCGGCGTGGATCAGCGCTCGCGCGCGGCCGACGCCTATGTGCTGGCGCTGGGCAGCTATTCGGCGCGCTTCATGCGCCTGCTGCGGCGCCCGATCCCGGTATACCCGGTCAAGGGCTATTCGATCACGGTGCCGATCAAGGATGCAACGGCCGCACCGGTTTCAACGGTGATGGACGAAACCTACAAGGTGGCGATCACCAGGCTCGGCGACCGCATCCGCGTCGGCGGCACGGCGGAGATTTCCGGCTTCGATCTCAGGCTGCAGGAATCGCGCCGGCGCACGCTCGAACATTCGGTCGGCGACCTCTTCCCGAATGGCGGCGACCTCAAGGCGGCGTCGTTCTGGTGCGGGCTGCGGCCGATGACGCCGGACGGGCCGCCACTGATCGGCCGCACGGAGTTCTCCAACCTCTATCTCAACACCGGCCACGGTACGCTTGGCTGGACCATGGCCTGCGGCTCGGCCAAGGTGCTGTCCGACATCATCTCCAGCAAGGTGCCGGATATCGATGTGCGGGAGCTGGGGCCGGAGCGGTATCAGAGGTAGGGATCGGACAAGCGAAAAAGATACACATTGTGTATGCGGTCGTGTTATGATGGCGGGACAAGGAAATCGTCATGACCGCAAAGACCCCTGAGACTCACGCCAAGCCTGTCAATCTGCGCATCCGTGAAGACGTCCGCAATCTGATTGACCGAGCCGCCAAGCTGCGCGGCAAAACCCGTTCAGACTTCATGATCGACGCGGCATACCGTGCCGCTGAAGACACTCTGCTTGATCAGGCGCTCGTTAAAGTCGATGCGGACAGCTATAGGCACTATCTGGACATTCTAGACCGGCCGCCAAGCGGCGAAGGGTTTGCCCGGCTCATGAACGCTCCGAAGCCCTGGCAGAAATGACGCTGTCGGCGCCGACGCTGCTAACCGAAACGCACGATCTCGAACTTTTTCAAAGTGGGACGGACAGCCTTGATCAATGGCTGCGCCGACGGGCGCGCGGCAATCAAGTCAGCGGGGCGTCTCGAACCTATGTTGTGGCGATGGACGGGCGCGTCGTCGGGTACTACTGCATTTCCTCCGGCGGTCTCGACCTCGCGGATGCGCCGGGATCGATCCGCCGCAATATGCCCGATCCAATACCGGTTGTGGTGCTTGGCCGCCTCGCCGTCGATCAGGGCTGGCAAGGCAAAGGCCTTGGCGCCGCGCTCCTGCAAGATGCAGCTTTGCGTGCGGCCCAGGCGGCGGCCATTTTGGGAGTTCGTGGGCTTCTGGTTCACGCCATATCCGATGAAGCGAAGGCCTTCTATGAGCGTTACGGGTTTGCCGCCTCTCCCAACAATCCGATGACGCTCGCGCTTTCCCTGAAAGTTTCGACGCAGGAGTAACGGGGCTGGACGGGGTTTGAGCTTCAGACCCTTTTTTGCCACCGAAGGATGCCCGTCAAAACGCCTCCTTCACCCAGCCCTTCGAGAATAGCCACCGATAGGCCCACGGGATCGTCACCTTGGTCGAGACCGGGTTCGAATGGGCGACATAGTCGTCGTAGACCGGCTGCATCCTGGCGTAGAAGGCGGGGTCGAGGACCATCATGCCGTTTTCCAGGTCATGGAAGAAGCTGCGGTTGTTGAGGTTGACCGACGAGATCGTCACCAGCCTTTCGTCGATCATCACGATCTTGGAATGCAGCACGACGTCGGGCGCCTTGAATTCGCGGATGTTGATGCGGTCGCCATATTTCTCGACGAACAGCTTGTTGAGCGCGGTCAGCAATTTGCCGCCAATGTCGCCCTTGAGGTCGATGCGGCCGACAATGTCGATCCTGACGCCGCGCGCCAGCGCCCGCTCGATGGCAAGGCTGAGCTTCGGCGTCAAATTGAGGTAAGGGTTGACGATCTCGATATGATGCTGCGCGGTGTCGATCAGCTCGACGAAATAGGTCTCCAGCGCGTGATTGTCCTCGTAGGGCACGGAGATGAAATGGCGCACCGTGCCTGGCGGGCGCCGGCCGTCGGTCCGCACCGGAATCGAGAACGGCCGGGCGATGTTGGTGTCGGCGTCGCGCAGCCACAAGGTCGAGAGATGCGCGGCGAGCGTCTCGACGGTCGCCGGGTCGGCGAACTCTATGTCGAAATCGCTCCAGTTCGAATAGTAGTTCAGCGAGAAGCCGTCGGTCTTGCCGTATTGCTCCAGATCGGGATAGCGCGACAGGTCGATCGGCTTGTGGAACAGGAAGCCGTCATGAATGTTGCGGCCGCCGATGATGACGCGCGAGCGAGCGGGATCCTGCGCCAGCGTCGCCAGCATCTTGACGTGATGGGTCTTGTGCAACGGCGACAGTTGCTCGTCGATCGGCGCGCCCTGATCGGCCCGCCAGCGATATTCCTGCAGCTCGACATTGGGGTATTCGGCCGCCAGCCGGTGCAGCAGCGCGTCGTCCTTGTCGCGTTCCAGCACGTCGGTCACCATGATGCGCACCTTGGTGCCGAGGGCTGCGTGATGGCGGATCAGCCGTTCGAGGACGCGGCCGGAAAAGTCGGCCTTGAACTCCAGCGACGACAGATAGATCAGCTTGAGTTTAGGCGCCTGCGAGAAATCGAGCGGCAGTTCGGGATCGGCCTTGTCGAAAGCGCTGTCGGGCAGCGTCGCACCGAGCAGCGCCTCGACCTTGGCGTTGAAGCCGTCACGCGATTTGCGCAACAGGTTCGGCCGCCCGAGGGGTAGCGAGCAGGTCTGCGACAGCCAGCGGCCGGCGTAGAAGACGCGGGCAAGCTGATCCAGACCGGACGGATCGGGCACCGGACAGCGCTCGTAGCGGCTGTCGAGCGCGGCCAGCGCCGGATACGCAACCTCTTCGCGCAGGATGGTGAGTGGCGCGCCCGCCGGCGCGAGACTTGAGCCGACCTTGAGACTGCAGCGGTTCAGATCCTCGCTGGGGAACAGCGAGACGGTTTGATCGGCCGACAGGCGGAGCCGGAAGGCAGTGCCGCTCGCCACACTGCGCGAGTCACCGCCGGCGCGGATCGTCAGCGTGCCGTCGCAGGCACCCGACAGGTCAACGGGCTGCCGGCCCGACTGGCGCAACACGATCTCGACCGAGCGCGCCTGCAGGCCGGAAAAGCTGAACGTCTTTGGCGCTGAAGGCCGGGCGGCGGCATCGATATAGAGCGTCTGCCGCGACACCCGCCAGCGGCCGACGAAGCGGCCTTCGCCGGCTGTGCCGCTTGCTGCCGGCATCTGTTCGGCGGTAACGGGCTTTGCCAGCTGTTCCAATGTCCGGTAGGTGGCCTGGAAATCACTGTCGGCAATGGCGTGGCGGTCATGGCCGAACCGGCCGGTGCCGTTCGCCCTGTCGATGGCGCCGATCTGGTTGTGGGCAAGCAGCGCCAGAAACTGCCTTGCGTAGTCGCCGGTGCCGGCATCGCCGAAAAACTCAGTGGCAGCGACCTGCCGTCCCGGCGCGTCGGCCGACAGCGACGGCCGCTCGCAATCCGTCGCGCCGGGGAAGAAATCGCAGCTGTGTCTGAGCGGACTGGCGCAGGCGGCAAGGGTTGCGAGCGCCAGCCCGGCCATGACCAGGCAAACGGCGCGACTCATCCGCTCGCCCCGTTCATGGTCTTCAACTGAGCCGGGTCGCGCGGCGGCAGAAAACCTTGCGGAAAGACCTTGCAGACGGGAAGCGCGAAGGTGGCGATCAAAAGCTCGGCCTCGCCGCGCATCTTTTTCGGTGCCGTCCTGTCGTCGCGGATTGCCTTCGCCGAGGCGACGAGCGTGCCATCGCAGGCGCAATGGTTGTGCCGCGCGATGTAGCAGGCGTCATGGACCTGGCAGGCGCTGTCGAGCCGGTCGACCGGCCCGGCAGAAAGGTCGCCGGTGCGGGTGCCGGGACCACAATAATTGCCAAAGACGAAGGGCGAGGGGCGGGCCATGGCAGTGCGGACCGGCTTTGGTAACTCGGCTTCCGGAACTTCGGCCCATGGGTTGGCGCAGGCCGAAAGCACAGCAAGCGTCAAGATGGCTAGAATGGCTCGCATCTTGATCCGCGCCAGCGTTGCAAAGAAATGTCCCACCCGGCGCAGCCAGTCCTCAAATGACCGGCGACATCGCGCTTACTGCCACACGCGCCGTTTTTATGGCAAGGGAATGGCGGCCTACACGAACAGGCTTCGCTCTTTCTCAACCGCCTTGGTGATGAAGTTGGCGACGATCTGGACGCGGCGCAGCGGACGAACCGATTCATGATAGACCAGCCAATAGGCGCGGCGGATCGGCGCCACGATGTCGACCGGGATCAGCTCCGGCATCGAGCGGGCGACGAAGGTGTGGAGGATGCCGATGCCGGCGCCCGAGCGCACCGCTTCAGCCTGACCGAGGGCCGAGGAAATGGCAAAACTGGTGCGCCAGTCCGAGCTGAATTCGGCGGCATAGTCGAGCGACGGGCTGACGATGAGGTCCGGCACATAACCGATCAATGTATGCTTGCCAAGTTCCGCTGATGTCCGCGGCAGGCCATGCGCCTCGACATAGCCACGCGAGGCAAACAGACCGAGCGTGTAGTCGACCAGCTTTCCCGCCACCAGCCTGCCTTCGCTCGGCCGCTCGACGGTGATGGCGATGTCGGCCTCGCGCCTGGACAGCGAGAAGGAACGCGGCACCGGCACCAGCTGGATAGTCAGTTCGCGGTGCAACGCCGTCAGCGCGCCCAGACGCGTGGCGAGGAAAGCGACGCCGAACCCGTCAGGCGCGCCGATGCGCACCGTGCCGGAGATGTCGTCACCTTCGCCCGACACAGTCGAGCGCGCGGCAATCATGTCGCTCTCCATGCGCTCGGCGATGTCGAGAAAGCGCTCGCCGGCCGGTGTCAGTTCGCTGCCGGTGGTAAGCCGGCGAAACAGTTTTGTCCGCAGCGCGTCTTCAAGCGCCGCGATGCGGCGCGAGACGGTGGCGTGGTTGAGTTCGAGGCGCTTGGCGGCACCGAGGATCTGGCCGGCGCGCGCGACTGCGAGGAAGATGCGGACGTCATCCCAGTTCATGGGGATGGTCCGGGTTAGTTGCCGGCGTCGCGTTCCCGCCCACCCCCCTCTGTCCTGCCGGACATCTCCCCCGCAAGGGGGGAGATTGGATATCGTCTCTGCTTTCGCCAATCACCAACGATTGAGAATGGGCGTCATCGAGGGAACTGCTGATCTCCCCCCTTGCGGGGGAGATGGCCGGCAGGCCGGAGGAGGGTGTGAAGGAATGCAACCTTCGATCCTTTTAGAACCGCATCATTTGCGGCAATTAATGCACACCCGGCCGCCGTTGTCTATTTTCTGCACAACGGTTGCGTTCTTCCTCGCGTTGCCTTCGCGCCTGCAAAGGCGTTGAATGCATCATCACAAACTCAGGGAGAGAAACCATGATCGAATACGGTCATTTCATCGGCGGCAAGCATGTCGCCGGGACCAGCGGGCGCAAGCAGGACGTGATGCAGCCGATGGACGGCACGGTGCGCGGCACGGTGGCGCTGGCTTCGCCTGCGGAACTGCGCGCGGCTGTCGAGAACGCCAGGGAAGCGCAGCCGAAATGGGCCGCCACCAACCCGCAGCGCCGCGTGCGCGTCTTGATGAAATTCCTCGAACTGGTCGCCCGCGACTATGATGAACTGGCCGACATACTGGCGCGCGAGCATGGCAAGACCATCGCCGACGCCAAGGGCGACATCCAGCGCGGCCTCGAAGTGGTCGAGGTCTGCATCGGCGCGCCGCACATGATGAAGGGCGAATTCACCGACGGCGCCGGCCCCGGCATCGATGTCTATTCGATGCGCCAGCCGCTCGGCGTCGTTGCCGGTATCACCCCATTCAATTTCCCGGCGATGATTCCGCTGTGGAAGATCGCGCCGGCAATCGCTTGCGGCAACGCGTTCATCCTGAAGCCTTCCGAACGTGACCCGGGCGTGCCGATGCGCATCGCCGAACTGTTCATCGAAGCCGGCCTGCCGGCCGGTATCCTCAACGTTGTCAATGGCGACAAGGATGTCGTCGATGCCATCCTCGACGACCCGGACATCAAGGCCATCGGCTTCGTCGGCTCGACGCCGATCGCCCATTACATCTATTCGCGCGGCACGGCTGCGGGAAAACGCGTGCAATGCTTCGGCGGCGCCAAGAACCACATGATCATCATGCCCGACGCCGACATGGACCAGACGGTCGATGCGCTGATCGGCGCCGGCTACGGCTCGGCCGGCGAGCGCTGCATGGCGATCTCGGTGGCGGTTCCGGTCGGCAACGACACCGCCAACCGGCTGATGGAAAAGCTGGTGCCGCGTGTCGAAAGCCTCAAGGTTGGCCCATCGACCGATTCCTCCGCCGATTTCGGCCCGCTGGTGACCGCGCAGGCACTGGAGCGCGTTAAGGGCTATGTCGACACCGGCGTCAAGGAAGGCGCCAAGCTGGTCGTCGACGGCCGCGGCTTCTCCATGCAGGGCTATGAGGACGGCTACTATATGGGCGGCTGCCTGTTCGACAATGTCACTGCGGACATGCGCATCTACAAGGAAGAGATCTTCGGGCCGGTGCTGTCGGTGGTCCGCGCGCCGACCTATGAGAGCGCCATCAAGCTCGCCAATGACCATGAGATGGGCAACGGTGTCGCCATCTTCACCCGCGACGGCGACGCCGCGCGTGACTTCGCCAGCCGTGTCCAGGTCGGCATGGTCGGCGTCAACGTGCCGATCCCGGTTCCGATCGCCTACTACACGTTCGGCGGCTGGAAGGCGTCGTCCTTCGGCGACCTCAACCAGCACGGCCCGGACGCGTTCCGCTTCTACACCAAGACCAAGACGGTGACGTCGCGCTGGCCGTCCGGCATCAAGGACGGCGCGGAATTCGTTATTCCAACGATGAACTGAAATATCGCCCATGCTGGGTTTTCGCGGGCGCCTCGTCTTTGCGGGGCGCCCGTTTTGCGTCAGAGCCCGCCCGGTGATGCCACTCCTGGCGGCGCTTGAAACGACGCTTGTTTTCGAGAGGCAGGGCCACCATATCGAATCCAGGGAGCGTTATAGCTGCTCCGGATGACAGACCGGAAACCAGAAGGAGTGACGTGATGAAGACGTCGAATCCGGCCTGGAGCGCTTCGGTACATTGAGGCGGCCGATATGCCTCCCTTGCCGGAACGCGAAGGCAAAGGAGGTGCCCTATGGCACGCACATTCTTGTTTCGATGTATCAGGGTGGCCGCGATCGGCACTGCGCTGGCGCTGTCGACGCTATCGGCGCAGGCGCAATTTATCTGCGGTGGCCACAGCGACCTGGTCGCGGGGCTGGCGCAGGCCTTTCAACAAAAGCAGATCGGCTACGGTGTGGTCGGCGAGGCCGCCATTGTCGAGATCTATGTTTCAGCAAATGGGACCTGGTCGATGCTGGTGACCGACGTGCAGGGCCGAAGCTGCATCTTCGCGACCGGTGACGGATGGGAGAATACCGCCATCGCCACCGCGCAAGGGATCTGATCGCCCGTTCAGCGGGTCGCGGCGACTTCGGCATGGCCGCGCAGCAGGGCCATCAGGCGCTTGGCGTCCTTGGCTGCGGCTTCCTCGTCGCCGGACAGGATCGAGCGGATCAGGGCGACATGGTGCTCGGCGGATTCGGCGAGGCCGGTGTCGGCCTTGTAGCGGAACCAGAAGCGGCGGCTGTGGGTTTGCAAGGGCGCGGCCAGCCGCGCGGCGAACGGGTTGTCGGCGGCTAGCGCCAGCGCCTCGTCTAGCGCCTTGTCGGCCTGGATGAAGGCCAGCACATTGCCCGAGATGACTGCCTTCTGCATGGAGAGTGCCGCGTCGTGAAACAGGTCCGCGGCCTCGCGGGTGACGAAGCGGGCGGCCGAGCGGGCCAGCACCACCTCGACGCCGCGCCTGGCATCGAGCACCCGCAGCCAGTCGCCGGGATGCAGCGGGGCAATGGCAATGCCGGCACGTGGCCTGATGTCGAGCAGGCCTTCCCATGCCAGGCGCTGGATCGCCTCGCGCACCGGTGTGCGCCCTAGGCCCAGCTTTTCGATCAGGGTGCCTTCGGTGACGAAGCTCGCCGGTGCCAGTTCCAGCGTCACGATCATGTGCTCGAGCACGCGGTAGGCCCTGGCGGCGACCGGTTCAGCAGACTGGGTGTCGATGGATATCAAAGGCGCGCTCCTGATATATTTTAGATATATCATAGCGGAATCCGTATTGACAGCTGGTTTTCTTACAGATATACGACTGATATATCAGATGGAGAAACAACTATGTGGACCGGAGTTTTCCCCGCCGTCACGACCAAATTCACCGAAGACGACCGCCTCGACCATGCCGAGATGGAGCGCTGCTTTGCCTTGCAGATGGAGGCCGGCTGTGATGGCATCATCGTCTGCGGCTCGCTCGGCGAGGGTCCGATGCTGTCGCATGACGAAAAGATCGAGGTGCTGAAGTCCGCCCAGAAAGTCGCCGGCAAGAAGCCGGTGCTGCTGACCATCAACGAGGCCGGCACCCGCGAGGCGGCGAGCATCGCCAAGCGCGCCGCCAAGGAAGGTGCCAACGGGCTGATGGTGGTGCCGAGCCCGATCTACCACACCAATCCGGAAGAGACGGTCGCCGCCTTGCGCGCCGTCGCTCAGGCCGGCGACCTGCCGGTGATGATCTACTCCAACCGGCTCGCCTACCGCGTCGACGTCACAGTCGACCAGATGGAAGAACTGGCCGCGGACAAGCGCTTCGTCGCCATCAAGGAATCCTCCGACGACATCCGCCGCTCGACCGAGATCATCAACCGCTTCGGCGACCGCTATGACCTCTTCACCGGTGTCGACAATCTCGCCTTCGAGGCGCTGTCGGTCGGCGCCATCGGCTGGGTGGCAGGTCTGGTTGTCGCCTTCCCGCGCGAGACCGTCGCCATCTACCAGTTGATGAAGCAGGGCCGCCGCGAAGAAGCGCTTGCGATCTACCGCTGGTTCCGGCCGCTGCTCGATCTCGACGTATCGACCTATCTGGTGCAGAACATCAAGCTCGCCGAAGTGTTCGCCATCAACACCAACGACCGCGTGCGCATGCCGCGCCAGCCGTTAACGGGTGAGCGCCGCAAGGCAGTCGAGAAGATCGTCAAGGACGCACTGGCTGCGCGGCCGAAGCTGCCGACGGTCTGAGAGCTTTCTTCTCCCCACGGGGAGAAGATGGCGGCAGCCAGATGAGGGGCAGCGCCAGCGTGCAAGGTCATTCCAAGTCGACAGAAGAGGGGCGCCGCCCCTCATCCGCCCTTCGGGCACTGCGGCCCTTCGCTAGCGCTCCGGGCGTTCGTCGTTCGGAAAGCCAAGCTATTGGCTTTTCGTCCGCTCCGCGGACCACTCCTCACCCCCGTGAACGGGGAGAAGGTGAAGACGTCGCCATTGTCGGTGGCGGCATTGTCGGCATTTGCGCGGCAGCCATGCTGGCCGAGGCGGGGCGCAGCGTCACGATCTTCGACCGCACGGGCATTTGCGAGGAAACCAGCTCCGGCAATGCCGCCGCCTTTGCCTTCTCCGACGTGCTGCCGATGGCGCACAAGGGCATGATACGGCAATTGCCGAAATGGCTTGCCGACCCGCTCGGGCCGCTCAGCATTCCACCCGCTTATCTGCCCAAACTCCTGCCGTGGCTGATCCGCTTTTGGCGCGCGGGCGCGCCCAGGCACTATGAGGCTAGCCTTGCCGCCCAGGCCGGCATGATGAAGCTCGCCGAGGCCGAATGGATGGCGCTGCTCGACCGCTCCGGCACGCGGCCGATGCTGCGCGAGGACGGCTCGCTGGAGCTCTACGAAAACGAGGCCGAGTTTCAGGCAGGGCTGTCCGGCTGGGCGGCTCGCGAGCGCTTCGGCATCGGCTTTCACCATGTCGAAGGCGAGGAACTGGCGCGGCTGCAGCCGGGCCTGTCGCCGCGCTTCATCAAAGGCACGTTCGTACCGGGATGGAAGACAGTCGCCGACCCGAAGCTGCTTGGCAAGGCGGTGTGGGCCTATGCCGAACGGTTGGGCGCGCGTTTCGAGAAAGCACACGTCGAACGCATCGAGGCCGGACCCGAGGGCACGACAATCGTACTTTCGGACGGCACGGCATGGAAGGCGAGGCAAGCTGTCATTGCCGCCGGTGCATGGTCGCATCTGCTGGCGAAGGCGCTTGGCGATGCCATCCCGCTCGAGACCGAGCGCGGCTACAACACAACGCTGCCGGTCTCGGCCTTCGACCTGAAGCGTCAGTTGATCTTCTCCGGCCACGGCTTCGTTATCACGCCGCTGGAAACGGGGTTGCGCGTCGGTGGCGCCGTCGAGTTAGGCGGACTCGATCGGCCGCCGAATTTTGCGCGCTCGAAGGCAATGCTGGAAAAGGCCAAGCAATTCCTGCCAGGATTGGATTCTTCAGGCGGCCGCGAATGGATGGGTTTTCGCCCGTCGCTGCCGGATTCGCTGCCGGTGATCGGCCAGGCAAAGGCGCCGAACATCCTTTATGCCTTCGGCCATGGCCATCTCGGTCTGACACAGGCGGCGGCGACCGGCCGCTTGATCCGCGATCTCGTTCTCGGGCAGACTTCGCCGATCGATCTTGCTCCCTTCAGCCCGCAACGATTTTGAGTTCGAGGAAATCATGGCCAAAAAATCCTTCTTCTGCATCGACGGCCACACCTGCGGCAATCCGGTGCGGCTGGTCGCCGGCGGCGGTCCCTTGCTCGAGGGCTCGACGATGATGGAAAGGCGGGCGCATTTCCTGGCCGAGTATGACTGGATCCGCACCGGGTTGATGTTCGAGCCGCGCGGCCATGACGTGATGTCGGGCTCGATGCTTTATCCGCCGACACGCGAGGATTGCGACATCGCCATCCTGTTCATCGAGACGTCGGGCTGCCTGCCGATGTGCGGTCATGGCACGATCGGCACGGTGACCATGGCCATCGAACATGGGCTGATCAAGCCGAAGACCCCGGGTGTGCTCAGGCTCGACACGCCAGCCGGGCTGGTCATCGCCGAGTACAAACAGGTCGGCGACTATGTCGAAGAGGTGCGCATCACCAATGTGCCGTCCTTCCTCTATGCCGAAGGGCTGACAGTGGAGTGTCCGCAGCTTGGCGAAATCACTGTCGATGTCGCTTATGGCGGCAATTTCTACGCCATCGTCGAGCAACAGGCGAATTACCGTGACATGGCCGATTATTCCGCTGGCGACTTCATCGCCTGGAGCCCGGTGGTGCGGCAACGGCTCAACGAGAAGTATTCGTTCGTGCATCCGGAAAACCCAGGCATCAACCGGCTGTCGCACATGCTGTGGACGGGCAAGCCGACGGTCGAAGGGGCGGATGCGCGCAATGCCGTCTTCTATGGCGACAAGGCGATCGACCGCTCACCGTGCGGCACCGGAACCTCGGCGCGCATGGCGCAGCTTCATGCCAAGGGCAAGCTCAAGGCGGGCGACAGCTTCGTCCATGAATCGATCATCGGCTCGCTGTTCAAGGGCAAGGTCGAGAAGGACGTCACTGTCGCCGGCAAGCCGGCCATCGTTCCTTCGATCGGCGGCTGGGCGCGGATGACCGGCTTGAACACCATTTTCATCGACGACCGCGACCCGTTCGCGCATGGTTTTGTCGTCAAATGATGGCCTGGCTACCCTCGTCATCGACCGAGACTTCCCGACGGAACCAGTCGGCGAAGGTGAGTGCGGCAGGCGAGGCATCCGCCGCCATAGTCAGGAAGTAGGCCTTGTCGCGGTTGGTCGCGATGTCGGACAGGACCACCAGGTCGCCGCGCTTCAGTTCGTCGCGAAAAACATCGACCGGACAAAGCGCCACGCCGTGGCCGGCGATGACCGCTGTCGCCAGAATGTTGAAGTCGGCAAAGACCGGCCCGTTGCCGACATCGATCTCGGCCAGTCCGGCCTCGGCAAACCACTCGCTCCAGCCCCGACGGTTCTCGTCATGCAGCAGGTCGGCGCCAGCGATCCCGGCAGGCGTGCGCAGATGCTCCCTGCCGGCCAGGTAATAGGGGCTGCATACCGGCCGATTGAGGCGCGAAAACAGTTTCAGGCTGGCGACGCCAGGCGTCGGATCGGCGCCGAGTGTGATCAGCACGTCATTGTCGCCATCGCCAAGCCTGTCCTCGGCCTTGGCGTAGGCGACGCGCATTCCGATGTCGGGATGGCCGGCGGTGAAGGCAGGCAGGCGGGGCACCAGCCAGCGGCTGGCGATGGACGGGATGCAGCCGACGGAAATGGTCGCCATCGCGGCATTGCGCCGGATACGCCGGCAGGTGGCGCCAAGTTCGGCAAGGGCAGCACTCGCCGACGCCTGCAGGATCACGCCGGCATCGGTCAGCCTTACCTTGCGGGCATCGCGATGGAAGAGAGACACGCCCAGCCACTCCTCCAGGCGCCTGATCTGGTGGCTGATCGCGGGATGGGTGACATGCAGCTCCTCGGCGGCAGCGGAAAAGCTCAGGCGGCGCGAGGCAACCTCGAAGGCACGGATGGCATTTAGCGGGATATAATCCATCTGTAAGATTTACTAACATGATTGGTGAGAAGCAATCATTTGAAAGCTTGCCTGGCATGCGGCATCTCTGTCGTGGATCATCCATACATTGATAACTTTATGGCCCATGGCCGGTAGCCGCAGGGAAATCATCATGTTCACCAGACAATTGGCTGATGTAGAAAAATCTGACTTCTTCGTGAATTGGGGCAATGGCACCAGCCACCGGCTGCTGACCCAGCAGGACGGCATGGGATTCACCGTCTGCCACACCGTCGTGCGCGCAGGCAGCGAATCGCGCCTGCAGTATCGGCGGCATTTCGAGGCCTGCTATTGCATCGCCGGCGCCGGCGAGGTCGAGGACATGTCGGGTGCGGTGCACCGCATCGAACCGGGTACGATCTATGTGCTCGATGAGCATGACGAGCACTATCTGCGGGCCGACGCCGCGGGCGACATGATCCTGGTCAGCGTCTTCAATCCGCCCTTGAAGGGCACGGAGCGGCATGCGCTGTGCGATGACGGTGGATCCGCCTACTGATCAATGACAGGCGGCCGCCCCCTTGCCCGGCGGTCGAACCTGGACGCTCGGGTTCAACAAGGTCTTTTGTGGGCCATCGCAGCCCCACCCGATCAAAGCTTTGTGGCCAACCAGCAAAAATCCTGCCCCCAAGGAAAGGAATGTGGCTAAAAACGAAGCCTGTCGGCAACGCAAGGATTCGTCTCATCACCCAATTTTGACGGCGATTTCATCGAAATGGGGTGCATTGGCCGGCTGAATCGTCAAAGACATTGCGTTATGCCAATGATAGGGTCCGCGATAGTCCAGGGGTCGGGAGCAAAAAAACGGGCAATCGGAAGGCGTGCCGGCAAAACACGCACGACGTTTGAAAAATCACGTTGCAATCCGGGCTCGAAACTTTACGACTAGGGGAAATACGAAAAGGAATGCGTCTGCATGGGCGACATTCCAGGGGAGCCATGTACACATGCAATATTTTGTCCAGCAGCTTATCAATGGGCTGACGCTGGGATCGATCTATGGGCTGATCGCAATCGGCTACACGATGGTCTACGGCATCATCGGCATGATCAACTTCGCCCACGGCGACATTTTCATGGTCGGGGCCTTCGCCGCCCTCGTCGTCTTCCTCATCCTCGGCTCCTTGTTCTATTCGGTGCCGGTCGTCCTGGCGCTGCTGATCATGATGATCGTGGCGATGCTGCTTACCAGCCTGTACAACTGGACGATCGAGAAGGTGGCCTACCGGCCGCTGCGCGGTTCGTTCCGGCTGGCGCCGCTGATCACTGCCATCGGCATGTCGATCGCGCTGTCGAACTTCATCCAGGTGACGCAGGGTCCGCGCAACAAGCCGATCCCGCCGATGGTCAGCCAGGTCTACAACATCAACGGCATCAGCGTGTCGCTGAAGCAGATCATCATCGTCATCGTCACCGCGCTGCTGCTGGCGCTGTTCTGGTACCTGGTCAACAGGACCTCACTGGGCCGGGCGCAACGGGCATGCGAGCAGGACCGCAAGATGGCCGCACTGCTCGGCGTCGATGTCGACCGCACGATCTCGATCACCTTCATCATGGGCGCCGCGCTTGCGGCCGTCGCCGGCACGCTGTTCCTGATGTATTACGGCGTCATCGCCTTCTCCGACGGCTTCGTGCCGGGGGTTAAGGCCTTCACCGCGGCCGTTCTCGGCGGCATCGGGTCTCTGCCGGGCGCCGTGCTTGGCGGGCTTTTGATCGGTTTCATCGAGAGCATGTGGTCGGCGTATTTCTCGATCGACTACAAGGACGTTGCGGCGTTCTCCATCCTGGCGATCGTGCTGATCTTCCTGCCTTCCGGCATTTTGGGCCGGCCAGAAGTCGAAAAGGTCTGAGACAATGGCGGTTTCCGTATCCTCGGAGCGCGACACCGTCGCCTCCCCCGTGCAGCGTGCATTTCGTGAAGCGCTCTATGCCGGCGCCATCGCGCTGGGCCTGTTCATTCTCTTCATCGGCCTGAAGACCGACCAGAACATCAGCAACCAGCTGATCCTTGTGCAGCGCTGGGCGCTGCTCATAACCGTGGTCGTGCTAACCATGCTTGGCCGCTTCTTCTATATCGCCTATGGCCAGCCGTTCATGGCCAATCAGAAGATCGCCGATGTCGCCACCGGCCTGTTGCCGGCGAGCGTGGCCTCGCGCTTCTTCCTGCTTCCGGCCTTCATCGCCGCCATCGTGCTGGCGGCGGTCCTGTTTGTGCTCAGCGGCTCCCTGCCGGGACTGGTGGGCGATGCAGCGGCCGGCTCTCTGCAGTTCATCCGCGCACTGGCGATCATCTATGCGCTGGCCTGCGTGATCTTCTACTTCCGCGCGTTCATCCACGCGAATTTCACCAAGCTCGGGATCACCGCATTGGTGCTCTATCCGATCCTGGTCGTCGGCGTGCTGTCGCTGATGTCTTGGTCGTTCGTCGGCGGGCTGCAGGGCTCGCTGAAATGGATCGACAATTTCGGCATCCAGATCCTGATCTATGTGATGCTGGCCTGGGGGCTGAACATCGTCGTTGGCCTCGCAGGTCTGCTGGATCTCGGCTACGTCGCCTTCTACGCGGTCGGCGCCTATGCCTATGCGCTGCTCGGCTCGCATTTCGGCCTGTCCTTCTGGATCCTGCTGCCGGCTGCCGGCGCCATGGCCGCTTTCTGGGGCGTGATGCTCGGCTTTCCGGTGCTCAGGCTGCGCGGCGATTATCTGGCAATCGTCACACTGGCCTTTGGCGAGATCATCCGCCTGGTGCTGATCAACTGGCGTGAGGTCACCAACGGCTCGGCCGGCATCTCCGGCATCCCTAAGGTCACCTTCTTCGGCCTGATGACGTTCAATTCGACGGACCCGAACTATATCGGCAAGGTGCTGCACATCGCCCAGTCGAGCGCTTACTACAAGATCTTCCTCTACTATCTGATCCTGGCGCTGGCGCTGCTGACCGCCTTCGTCACGATACGGCTCAGGCGCATGCCTGTCGGCCGCGCCTGGGAGGCACTGCGCGAGGACGAGATCGCCTGCCGCTCGCTCGGCATCAACACCACCACCACCAAGCTCACCGCCTTTGCCACCGGCGCCATGTTCGGCGGTTTTGCCGGCGCCTTCTTCTCCGCACGGCAGGGCTTCGTCAGCCCTGAATCCTTCGTCTTCCTGGAATCGGCGATCATCCTGGCCATCGTCGTGCTCGGTGGCATGGGCTCGCTGGTCGGTATCGCGGTCGCCGCAATGGTGATGATCGGCGGCACCGAGGCATTGCGGGAGCTCGACTTTCTCAAGCAGGTCTTCGGCAAGGATTTCACGCCGGAGCTTTACCGCATGCTTCTGTTCGGCATGGCCATGGTCATCGTCATGCTGTGGAAGCCGCGCGGCTTCGTCGGTAGTCGTGAACCGACAGCCTTCCTCAAGGAGCGAAGAGCGGTCTCCAGTTCCTTCACCAAGGAAGGACACGGCTGATGAATGCGAGTTCGATTCAGAAGACCAATCCGGGCATGAAAGACGCCATTCTCCAGGTCGAGCATCTGTCGATGAAGTTCGGCGGCCTGGTCGCCATTGGCGACCTGTCGTTCCAGGCCAAGCGCGGCGAGATCACCGCGCTGATCGGGCCCAACGGCGCCGGCAAGACCACCGTCTTCAACTGCATCACCGGCTTCTACAAGCCGTCGGAAGGCATGATCACGCTCAACGGCGCCGACGGCTCGAGCTTCCTGCTCGAACGGCTGCCCAATCATGAGATCCCGGCGCGCGCCAAGGTGGCGCGCACCTTCCAGAACATCCGGCTGTTCTCGGGCATGACGCTGCTGGAGAACCTCCTGGTTGCCCAGCACAACAAGCTGATGAAGGCATCGGGCTATACGATCCTGGGCCTGTTCGGGATCGGCGGCTACCGCCGGGCCTCGGCCGAATCGGTGGAGCTCGCCAAGCACTGGCTGGAGAAGGCGGATCTTGTCGATCGCGCCGACGATCCGGCCGGCGACCTGCCCTATGGCGCACAGCGGCGCCTCGAGATCGCGCGCGCCATGTGCACGGGGCCCGAGCTTCTGTGCCTCGACGAGCCGGCAGCCGGTCTCAATCCGAAGGAATCGGCCGCGCTCAATACCCTGCTGATGGACATCAAGACCAGCACATCGATCCTGCTGATCGAGCATGACATGTCGGTGGTCATGCAGATTTCCGACCATGTCGTGGTGCTCGAATATGGCCGCAAGATCTCCGACGGCAGCCCGCAATCGGTGCGCACCGACCCGCGCGTCATCGCCGCCTATCTCGGCGTCGACGACGAGGAGGTCGAGACTGTGCTGACCGAGGTTGGCGATGAAGACGTCATCGAGCAGTTGGACATAGGGCCTGATACGGCACACGGACCAGGCACGTCGTCGTCTTATCTCGCCGGCCCGGTGAGCGACACGATCGGCCACAGCGAGGGTGAGCGGGTCACCGTGTCGAAGGGCGCCTCGAAGGCAGCGCAATTCGATGCAAAGGCCCACGTCGCGCCGAGAAAACCGACCGAGCGGGCCACGGCCAAGCCCGCCGGGAAATCCCCGACATCCAAGCCGCGCGGAGGGCGTAAGTGATGGCCGAGACAACGCTGCTCGACATCAAGGGCGTCGAGACCTACTACGGCAACATCAAGGCACTGAACGGCGTCGATGTGCACGTCAACCAGGGCGAGATCGTCGCGCTGATCGGCGCCAACGGCGCCGGCAAGTCGACGCTGATGATGACCATCTTCGGTGCCCCGCGGGCGCGTGCCGGCACCATCACTTTCGCCGGCACCGACATCACCCAGATGCCGACGCACGAGATCGCGCGCATGCGCATCGCGCAGTCGCCCGAAGGCAGACGCATTTTCCCGCGCATGACGGTGATGGAAAACTTGCAGATGGGCGCCGGTCTAGACAACCTCAAGCACTATGACGAGGATGCCGAGAAGGTGTTCACGCTGTTCCCGCGCCTCAAGGAGCGCATCGCCCAGCGCGGGGGCACGCTGTCGGGCGGCGAGCAACAGATGCTGTCGATCGGACGCGCGCTGATGGCGCGGCCGAAGCTGCTTCTGCTCGACGAGCCGTCGCTGGGCCTGGCACCGCTGATCGTCAAGCAGATCTTCGACGCCATCCGCGAGCTGAACCGCACGCAAGGACTGACCGTGTTCCTGGTCGAGCAGAACGCCTTCGGCGCGCTCAAGCTCGCCACGCGCGGCTATGTCATGGTCAACGGCAACGTGACCATGAGCGGCACCGGCAAGGAATTGCTCGCCAATCCGGAAGTGCGCGCGGCCTATCTCGAAGGCGGCCATCACTGAGTTCAGGAGTCTTCATCATGCAAGGCATTCTCTACGAAGAACCTTCCATCTGGCAGTTCTTCTTCGTCACCTGTCTGCTCGGGGGTTGGGCGGCATGGATGACCGGCAAGGCCAGCGCCCAGACATGGCGCAGCCTGCCGGCGCTGTTCGCTTACTTGCTGGGGCTAGGCATCGGCATCAGGTTCATCCATCATGCCCTGTTCGGCGGTACGATGTTTTCCCTGCAATACTATGTCGTGGACACAATCGTGCTCATGATATTGGGGTTCGTCGGCTATCAATACACGCGCACCAACCAGATGGTGACGCAGTATAATTGGCTTTACGAACGGGCTTCGATCTTAAGCTGGAAACCGAAAGGCTGACGTTCACCATTAACGCCGTTTCGGGGATGAATCGGCGTGA
Organism: Mesorhizobium sp. PL10; assembly: GCF_053714315.1. Lineage (NCBI taxonomy): Bacteria > Pseudomonadati > Pseudomonadota > Alphaproteobacteria > Hyphomicrobiales > Phyllobacteriaceae > Mesorhizobium > Mesorhizobium sp. PL10. Next base: position 119,326 of record NZ_JBSKBR010000001.1, read on the forward strand.
CAAGGGCCTGAAAATCGGCAAAGTACACTTTCTGCGATAAGGGTGGGCATCGCATGAAAGTATCATCCACGCCCACCTCGTAAATGGGAGCGTTTAAATGAAAAAATCACTTTTGTCCGCCGTTGCCCTGACCGCGCTTGTCGCGTTCGGCGGTAACGCATGGGCTGATGTCCTCGTCGGCGTCGCCGGTCCGATCACCGGCCCGAATGCGGCTTTCGGTGCGCAGCTGCAGAAGGGTGCGGAAGCGGCTGTCGCCGACATCAACGCAGCAGGCGGCATGAATGGCGAGCAGATCAAGCTTGAAGTCGGCGACGACGTCTCCGATCCGAAGCAGGGCATCTCGGTCGGCAACAAGTTCGTTGGCGACGGCGTCAAGTTCGTGGTCGGCCACTTCAACTCGGGCGTCTCGATCCCGGTGTCGCAGGAAGTCTATGTCGACAACAACATTGTCGAGATCACCCCGGCGGCGACCAACCCGAAATTCACCGAGCGCGGCCTGTGGAACGTGTTCCGCACCTGCGGACGCGATGACCAGCAGGGCGGCATTGCGGGCGCCTACATCGCGGCCAACTTCAAGGACGCCAAGGTTGCCGTCATCCACGACAAGACCCCCTACGGTCAGGGCCTTGCCGACGAAACCAAGAAGGCGATGAACGCGGCCGGCCTGACGGAAGTCATGTACGAAGGCGTCAATGTCGGCGACAAGGACTTCTCGGCGCTGATCGCCAAGATGAAGGACGCCGGCGTCACCCTGATCTATTGGGGCGGCCTGCACACGGAAGCCGGCTTGATCATCCGCCAGTCGGCTGACCAGGGCCTCAAGGCTACCCTGATGTCGGGCGACGGCATCGTCACCGACGAGCTGGCTGCGATCGCCGGCGATGCGGTTATCGGTACGCTCAACACGTTCGGTCCGGATCCGCGCCTGATCCCCGAGAACAAGGCACTGGTCGAGAAGTTCCGCGCGCAGGGCTTTGAACCGGAAGCCTACACGCTCTACGCCTACGCCGCCATGCAGGTGATCGCGGAGGCCGCTGCCGTGGCCAAGTCGAACGACCCGGTGGAAGTGGCCAAGGCTATGCATGAGAAGGGTCCGTTCAAGACCGTTCTGGGCGACCTCGCCTATGACGAAAAGGGCGATCCGAAGCTCCCGGGCTACATCATGTACGAATGGAAGAAGGGTCCGGACGGCAAGGTCACCTGGCTCCCGAAGTCCTGATCGGATAACTCAATGCTTACGAAATGCCCGGCGCTTGCGCCGGGCATTTTTCTTTTGACCGGAGCAGGGCGCGATTGCGTTGGCTAAAAAACAACCGTTAGCCGGAAGCGGATTGTGCGCAGGATGGCAATTAGCGTCACTTCGCGACGCCATTCGCACGCAGTCTTTCGCTTCGCGGTGCTATAATCCATTTAAATCGGTTTAATCGCCTCCCGATTTTGGTTGCACTGCAGCATTTTCGCGTTAATCATTTGCTGAGCCCGTCCCTCCCTGTCCCGGAGCCTTCTTCCTTGGCCATCACGAAGATCCTCGTCGCCAACCGGTCCGAAATTGCCATCCGCGTCTTTCGCGCGGCCAACGAGCTCGGCCTCAAAACCGTGGCGATCTGGGCCGAGGAGGACAAATATTCGCTGCATCGGTTCAAGGCCGATGAAAGCTATCAGGTCGGGCGCGGGCCGCATCTGGCCAAGGACATGGGGCCGATCGAAAGCTATCTGTCGATCGAGGAAGTGATCCGCGTCGCCAGGCTGTCCGGCGCCGACGCCATCCACCCGGGCTATGGCCTTTTGTCGGAAAGCCCTGAATTCGCAGATGCCTGCGCCGGGGCCGGCATCACCTTTATCGGCCCGAAGCCGGACACGATGCGCCGGCTCGGCAACAAGGTCGCCGCACGCAATCTCGCCATTGAGGTCGGCGTGCCTGTGATCCCCGCCACCGATCCGCTGCCCGACGATATGGACGTGGTCAAGAAGTTGGCCAAGGAAATCGGCTATCCGGTGATGCTCAAGGCATCGTGGGGCGGTGGTGGGCGCGGCATGCGCGCCATCCGCGCCGAGGCCGATCTGGTCCGCGAAGTCACCGAAGGCAAGCGCGAGGCCAAGGCCGCCTTCGGCAAGGACGAGGTCTATCTCGAAAAGCTGATCGAGCGCGCCCGCCATGTCGAGGTCCAGGTTCTTGGAGACACGCATGGCAATGCCGTGCATCTGTTCGAACGCGACTGTTCGATCCAGCGCCGCAACCAGAAGGTCGTCGAGCGGGCGCCGGCGCCGTATCTCGAAATGTCGCAGCGCGAGGAGCTTTGCGGGTTTGCGCTCAAGATCGCGCGCGAGACCAGCTATATCGGCGCCGGTACGGTGGAGTTCCTGCAGGACGCAGACACCGGAAAATTCTACTTCATCGAGGTCAATCCGCGCATCCAGGTCGAGCATACCGTCACCGAGCAGGTGACCGGCATCGACATCGTCAAGGCGCAGATACACATACTGGACGGCTTTGCCATCGGCACCAAAGAGTCGGGCGTGCCGGCGCAGGCCGAAATCAGGCTGAACGGCCACGCGCTGCAGTGCCGCATCACCACCGAGGATCCGGAGCATAGTTTCATTCCGGATTACGGCCGCATCACCGCATATCGCGAAGCCGCCGGTTTCGGCATTCGCCTCGACGGCGGCACCGCCTATTCCGGCGCGGTCATCACCCGCTTCTACGATCCGCTGCTGGAGAAGGTGACGGCCTGGGCGCCGACACCGGCCGAGGCGATCGCCCGCATGAACCGGGCCTTGCGCGAGTTCCGCATCCGCGGCGTGGCGACCAACCTCACCTTCCTCGAGGCGATCATCAACCACCCGCGTTTCGCCGACAATTCCTACACGACCAGGTTCATCGACACGACGCCGGAACTGTTCGCGCAGGTGAAGCGGCAGGACCGCGCCACCAAGCTGCTCAACTATCTGGCCGACGTCAGCGTCAACGGCCATCCCGAAACCCGCGGCCGTCCGATGCCGAAGGCCGATGCGGCAGCGCCGGTCGTGCCCTATCTCAACGGCAATGTGCCGGGTGGCAGCAAGCAGAAACTGGACGCGCTGGGGCCGGAGAAATTCGCCGCCTGGATGCGTGAGCAAAAAGAGGTGCTGGTTACCGACACGACGATGCGCGACGGCCACCAGTCGCTGCTCGCCACCCGTATGCGCACGCATGACATTGCCGGCATTGCCGGCACCTATGCGCGGGCACTGCCGCGGCTGCTGTCGCTGGAATGCTGGGGCGGCGCAACTTTCGACGTTGCCATGCGCTTTCTCACCGAGGACCCGTGGGAGCGGCTGAGCAAAGTGCGCGAGGCGGCCCCCAACCTTTTGCTGCAGATGCTTCTGCGCGGCGCCAACGGCGTCGGCTACACCAACTATCCCGACAATGTCGTGCAGCATTTCGTCAGGCAGGCGGCAAGCGGTGGCGTCGACCTGTTCCGTGTCTTCGACTGCCTGAACTGGGTCGAGAACATGCGCGTCGCCATGGACGCCGTCGGCGCCGAGGGCAAGCTGGTCGAAGCGGCGATCTGCTACACCGGCGATATCCTCGATCCGGCGCGCGCCAAATACGACCTCAAATACTATGTCGGGCTTGCGAAGGAATTGCAGGCCGCGGGCGCCCACATCATCGCCGTCAAGGACATGGCGGGGCTGCTGAAGCCGGCGGCTGCCCGCGTGCTGTTCAAGGCGCTGCGCGAGGCGACCGATTTGCCGATCCACTTCCACACCCACGACACGTCGGGACTGTCGGCGGCGACGGTGCTGGCGGCGGTGGAAACCGGCGTCGACGCCATCGACGCGGCAATGGATTCCTTCTCCGGCAACACCTCGCAGCCTTGTCTCGGCTCGATCATCGAGGCGCTGAAGGGAACCGAGCGCGACCCCGGCCTCGATCCGCAGTGGATCCGCAACATCTCCTTCTACTGGGAAGCGGTGCGCAACCAGTACGCCGCCTTCGAAAGCGACCTCAAGGGGCCGGCCTCGGAAGTCTACCTGCACGAAATGCCGGGCGGCCAGTTCACCAACCTCAAGGAACAGGCGCGTTCGCTCGGGCTGGAAACGCGCTGGCACGAGGTGGCCCAAGCCTATCACGACGTCAACCTGATGTTCGGCGACATCGTCAAGGTGACGCCGTCATCCAAGGTGGTCGGCGACATGGCGCTGATGATGGTGAGCCAGGACCTGACCGTGGCCGACGTCGAAAACCCGGCCAAGGACATTGCCTTTCCGGACTCGGTCGTCTCGATGCTGCGCGGCGATCTCGGCCAGTCGCCAGGCGGCTGGCCTGCGAAGCTGCAGAAGAAAGCACTGAAGGAAAGCAAACCGATCACCGTGCGGCCAGGCTCGCTGCTCAAGCCGGCCGACCTCAAGGCCAGCCGCAAGGAGATCGAGGAGAAGCTGGAACGCAAGCTCTCGGAGTACGAATTCGCGTCCTGGCTGATGTATCCGAAAGTGTTCACCGACTTCGCCGCCGCGCAGGAGACTTACGGGCCGGTCAGCGTGTTGCCGACGCCGACCTATTTCTACGGCATGAAGTCCGAAGACGAGATCTTCCTGGACATCGAGAAAGGCAAGACGCTTGTGGTGCGCTGTCTCGCCATCGGCGATGTCGATGAGAAGGGCATGGTCACCGTGTTCTTCGAGCTCAACGGCCAGCCGCGCCGCGTCCGGGTGCCGGACAGAGCGCACGGCGCCTCGGCGGCTAAGGCACGGCGCAAGGCGGAGCCTGGCAACGAGGCGCATGTCGGCGCGCCGATGCCGGGCGTGGTCTCGGCGCTCAGTGTGGCCGCCGGCCAGGCGGTCAAGGCTGGCGACGTGCTGTTGTCGATCGAAGCCATGAAGATGGAGACGGCGCTGCATGCCGAGCGCGACGGCACGATCGCCGAAGTGCTGGTCAAGGCCGGCGACCAGATCGATGCGAAGGATCTGCTGATCGCGTTCAACTGACGCGCTGATCGATCACACTGGGGACGGCTGGCAGCAGCCGTCCGAGAAGCATCGATAATGGCTTGACCCGCCGCGCCCGCTCGGGCATCGAACCCGCTCCAATTTCGCCGCGCCAGAATCGCGGCGCTTAAAAAGAAGCGGAGAAAACATGGCCGACGACATCACCGAGACCAGCCAGACTGTTGCCGCCGGCCAGTTGCGCGCCTTCATCGAACGCATCGAGCGGCTCGAGGAGGAAAAGAAGACCATCGCCGACGACATCAAGGAAGTGTTCGCCGAGGCCAAGGGCACCGGCTTCGACACCAAGGCGATGCGGTCGATCATCCGGCTGCGCAAGAAGGACCAGGCCGAGCGGCAGGAAGAGGAAACGATCCTCGACCTGTACAAGGCCGCGCTCGGCATGGTGTAAGGCTGGCCTCCGGCGCCGGTAGCGGCGCCCTTCGACGGGTCGAACCATGAGCGAATTCGACTTCGGCGCCCGCCGCGCCTCTGAATTCCGCCAACGCAACTTCTGGGCGCTGTTTGCCGAACGGCATCCGGAGGAACGCGCATCAATGGCGCGGCGCGGACCCTGGTTCTGGCAGCGCGGGCTGCCAGACTTCGCCCTGGTCCTGTCCATGTATGTCGCGCCGGCGCAGAGCCAGGTCGGCGTCTTCTTCGGCCGCAACGAGAAGTTCGGCGCCACTGAAGCATGGTCGCGGCTGAAGCCGTTCCAGCCGGCGATCGAAGACAGGCTGAAGCTAAGGCCGGAACAGAGTTGCGAGGGCCTGGGCATCAATTCTATGTGGCAGGTGAACTGCTATGCCGAAGACAACTGGCCGGCCATGGCCGATTGGCTGGTGACGGAATGCTCACGCTTCGAGCGCGCCGTCACCGAGGTTCTGGGCGGGGCGAAGCCGGACCGTGAATTCGCGGGCTGACGGTTGCCGTGTTCGGCCACGCCGCTTCAGTTTGGCGCTTCGCGGCCGATCTCGTCGAGATGTTGCTGCAGCGCCAGATGGTCGAGCGACTCCATCGGCAGGTTGGTGAACACCGCAATGCGGTTGTTGAGCATGCGGTAGGCTTCGGCGAAAGCAAGGTGCTGCTCAGCCTCCGTGCCCTCGGCCCTGGCAGGGTCCGGCACCGCCCACAACGCGGTCATCGGATGGCCGGGCCAGATCGGACAGCTTTCATTGGCGGTGTTGTCGCAGACCGTGAAGACAAAGTTCATCTCCGGCGCGCCGGGTTGGGAAAACTCGCTCCAGCTCTTCGACCTGGCGAAGGATGTGTCGTATTTCAAGCTTTCCAGCAACTGCAACGCGGAGGGATTGACGGTACCCTTTGGCTGCGAGCCGGCAGAATAGGCCTTGAAGCGGCCGGCGCCGATGCGGTTGAGAATGGCTTCGCCCATGATCGAGCGGGCCGAGTTGGCGTTGCAGAGAAAGAGAACATTGTAGACGTGATCGCTCATTTCGAACTCCCTCCAGGTTTCGAATTCCCTCCAGGCAGGCGCTCCAGAGAGAGAATGGCAATCCAGATGATAAGTTCCGGTGCCATCGTAGCGAAAACGTTGATGACAGATTTCTGTGTCATGCATGTGTCACATTTCATGCGGGCCTTGCCTTGCGGGCAAAGTTCGGCACTTTCGGCGCTGCGGAAGCGAGGCTCAATCCGATGAGCGATTCAGACCCGACCGAGAGGATGGCCAGGGAAGCAGGCCACCCGGCTGCCGCCTTCTTCCGCTCGCGCTGGCAAGGCGAGGTGCCGCTCGACCGCCTGTTCTGGCGCGATCTGGTCGTTGTCGGTACGGCCATCAACCTCGCATCGTCGGCGCTGGCGCTCATTCTGCTCGGGTTGAAGCTGCCGCTTGGGCTGGTTCTGGCCGTGCATTTCGCGCCGGTGCCCTACAATCTCTTCCTGACCTTTGCCGTCTGGCGAACCACCGAAAAATTGACGGGCACCAAGGCGTGGATGATGACGCTCGGTGCCACGCTGTGGCTGGTTTTGGTGGTCGTAGCCTGACAGGCACAAAAAAGGCGGCCAAAGCCGCCTTTTCCATGCCCGGACAGCTGACTACACCGCCGACTCGAATTTCAGCGCCACACCATTGATGCAATAGCGCAGGCCGGTCGGCGGCGGGCCGTCCTCGAAGACATGGCCGAGGTGGCTGCCGCAGCGCGCGCAATGGCATTCGGTGCGGACCATGCCGTAGCTGCGGTCGACGGTGTTTTCGACCGAACCCGGCACCGGGTCGTTAAAGCTCGGCCAGCCGGTGCCGCTCTCGAACTTCAGCTTGGATTCGAACAGCGGCTGGTCGCAGCCGACGCAGGAAAACGTGCCGGCGCGCTTTTCATAGAGCAGCGCGCAGCTTCCGGGGCGCTCGGTGCCGTGGCCGCGCATGACCGCATATTGCTCCGGCGTCAGCCGGGCACGCCATTCGGCGTCGGTGCGGGTAACAGGGTAAGCGTGGGTGTCCATTTGATCTCCTCAGCCTTGGCGGCTTGTTGTTGGTTGCAAGCTGTGTTCGCACGAAGATAGGGGTTTGTTACAGGTTCGACCAGCACTGCGATGTCCCTGATCCTCAATGCTTGCGTGAAAGCTGCTTCGTCGCACCTTCCAGCCCGGCCAATGTCAGCGGGAACATGCGGCCGCCGAAGAGGTCGCGGATCATCGCGATCGAATGGGTAAAGCCCCAGTTTTTCTGGTTTTCCGGGTTCAGCCAGACCGCATTCGGCCATTGCTGCAGCAGGCGGCCGAGCCAGACGGCGCCGGCTTCCGGGTTCCAGTGTTCGACCGAACCGCCGGGATGCGCAATCTCGTAGGGGCTCATCGAGGCGTCGCCGACGACGATCACCTTGTAGTCGGGGCCGTATTTGTGGAGCAGGTCGAAGGTCGGGATCGTCTCGGCATGCCGGCGGCGATTGTCCTTCCACACGCCTTCATAGAGGCAGTTGTGGAAGTAGAAATATTCGAGCTGGCGGAACTCGGCGCGGGCGGCCGAAAACAACTCCTCGACGCTTTTGATGTGGTCGTCCATCGAGCCGCCGACATCGAAGAACATCAAGAGCTTCACGGCGTTGCGCCGTTCGGGGCGCGTCTGCACATCGAGATAGCCGTGTTCGGCGGTGGCATGGATGGTGCCGGGTAGGTCGAACTCTTCCTCCGCGCCCTCGCGCACCCAGCGGCGCAGGCGCTTCAGCGCCACCTTGATGTTGCGGGTGCCGAGCTCGACCGCGTCGTCGAAATTCCTGAATTCGCGCTTGTCCCAGACTTTTACGGCGCGGCGGTTGCGGCTTTCATGCTGGCCGATGCGCACGCCTTCGGGGTTATAGCCACAGGCGCCGAAAGGCGAGGTGCCACCAGTGCCGATCCACTTCGAGCCGCCTTGGTGCCTGCCCTTCTGCTCCTCCAGCCGCTGCTTCAGCGTCTCCATCAGCTTGTCGAAGCCGCCGAGCGCCTCGACCAGTTTCTTCTCTTCCTCGGTCAGGTGTTTTTCGGCGAGCCGGCGCAGCCACTCCTCGGGGATGTTGGCGACATCGACGGCATCCGGTCCGGCCAGCGCTTCAATGCCCTTGAAGACATGCGCAAACACCTGGTCGAAGCGGTCGATATGGCGCTCGTCCTTCACCAAGGCGGCACGGGCGAGATAGTAAAAACCCTCGACATCATAGTCGACCAATCCTGCCTCCAACCCTTCCAGCAGCGACAGATATTCCCTGAGCGAAACAGGTACCCGCGCGGCTTTCAGTTCGAGGAAGAAGGGGAGGAACATGGTTTAGTCTATAGCAGATCGTACTCGATGAAGCCCGTGCGCCGCGCGACATGGTCGTAGAGCTTGCGCGCGGTGGCGTTGGTCTCGTGGGTCATCCAGTAGACGTTCTTGACGCCGATCTTGCCGGCCTCCTGCTTGACCGCTTCGATGAGGGCTGCACCGATGCCCTTGCCGCGCACGTCCGGGTCGGCGAACAGGTCCTGCAGGTAACAGTTGTTTTTCTCGGACCAACCGGAGCGGTGATAGAGATAATGCGTCAAGCCGACCGCCTTGCCGCCGAGGGTGGCGATAAATCCCTTCGGCTCGAATTCGCCTTCCGTGAACAGTCGCTTCCAGGTGATGTCGTAGACCTCACCCGGCAGCTTTGTTTCGTAGAAGGTGAGATAGGCCGTCCACAGCCGGCGCCATTCGGCGTGATCGGACTGTGCCAAGGGACGAACGCTGATCTCGGACATCTTGTTTTCCTCCATTGCTTTGACGAAGTTGCGCCCGGCGCCGCCTGCCGGGCAACGGTCCACAGCCCGGGAAGTGCTGTTGCTGCTCGCCTAGCCTTGTCGTCTCGCCATGAAGGCCAGGCGCTCGAACAAATGCACGTCCTGCTCGTTCTTCAAGAGCGCGCCATGCAGCTTGGGCAGCGCGTTCTTCGGGTCGGCACGCAAATCCTCCGGGGCTATGTCGTCTGCAACCAGCAGCCGGATCCAGTCCAACGCCTCCGAAGTCGACGGCTTCTTCTTCAAGCCGGGCACGTCGCGGATTTCGTAGAACTGGGTAAGCGCTGCCCGCACCAGATTCTGCTTGATGCCGGGGTAATGCACGTCGACGATTTTGTGCAGCGTGTCGACGTCGGGGAAGCGGATGTAGTGGAAGAAGCAGCGACGCAGGAAGGCGTCGGGCAGTTCCTTCTCATTGTTGGAGGTGATGATGACGATCGGTCGGACCGCGGCGCGGATCGTCTCGCCGGTCTCGTAGACGAAGAACTCCATCCGATCGAGTTCCTGCAGCAGATCGTTGGGAAACTCGATATCGGCCTTGTCGATCTCGTCGATCAACAGCACGACCTTCTTGCCGGCCGCGAACGCTTCCCAGAGCTTGCCGCGCTTGATGTAGTTCCTGATGTCGTTGAAGCGCTCGTCGCCGAGCTGGCTGTCGCGCAGCCGCGAGACGGCGTCATATTCGTAGAGGCCTTGCTGCGCCCGCGTCGTCGACTTGACGTGCCATTCGATCAGGTCGAGGTCGAGCGCTGATGCCACCTGGCGAGCAAGTTCGGTCTTGCCGGTGCCGGGCTCGCCCTTGACCAGCAAGGGCCGCTCCAGCGCGATCGCGGCGTTGACCGCCACCATCAGGTCCTTGTCGGCGACGTAGGCGGCCGTGCCTTCAAAACGCATTTCCGCTCCTTGGTTCACTCCGGGCGACCGTAAGGAGGCGGCCCGGTCCGCGCAAGGGTCGGTGTCCGCGGCGAGCGTGTGAGGATCAAAGGGAAAGAACGCCAGCTCTCTGGCGCTCAGGGGGCCATCAGCCTATATTGGTCAAGACGGTCTGCGCTTCCCGGCAGGAGAACATTTTCCCCGGGGCCTTAACGATCCTTAGGGAGCTGTCCCTGGGAAGACCCGTGGGTTTTCTCACACGGCGCCCACCTACTTTGTAGGTTCCCGGGATCGCTCTCTCCACCGGTTGTGTGGATCGTCACCTATCGAAAAGGCCATATTGGCGGATTTTGTCGTCGCACCGCTTTGTGCGGTGCTCACAAACGAAAAGTTCGCTCCGCTCCTTCAAAACGTCGCTCCTAAAACTCCATCCAAATCTGACCTTTTCTAGCGTCTGCGCATGACATCTCCCAAGGAACTGAAAAAACATCTGCGCAAGGAGGCGCTCGCACGCCGGGACGCGCTTGATGATTTCTGGCGGGTGGAAATCGCGCTCGAAATGGCCGAGACCGCGCGCGACCAGATCGCCGTCGAGCCGGGCCAGGTCATTTCGGGTTTCTGGCCGATGCGCTCAGAGGTCGATGTGCGGCCGCTGATGTTCGCCTTACGCGAAAAGGGCGCGCGGCTCTGCCTGCCGGCGATCCTCGACAAAACCACCATCGTCTTTCGCGAACTGGTGCGCGGCGCGCCGATGGTCGAGATGGGTTTCGGCACGGTCGGGCCGCATGAAGAGGCGGCGGTGCTCGACCCCTCGGTGATGCTGGTGCCGCTCGCCGCTTTCGACGCGCGCGGGCACCGCATCGGCTACGGCGCCGGCTATTATGACCGCGCCATCGCCAAACTCGTCGACAAGGGCCAGCCGCCCAAGCTGATCGGCATCGCCTTCGACTGCCAGGAGGTGGCGCGGGTGCCGGATGAGGACCACGATGTGATCATCCCGGAAATACTCACCGAGAGCGGGTTGCGCCGGTTCATGCCACAATTGTAGATAGTTTTTTGAAACGCATGATCTTTGCCGAAAAGTCATGCAACTTTTCGGATGTTCATATGAGACTTCTTTTCCTCGGCGACATGGTGGGCAAGACGGGACGCACGGCAGTGTGGGAACAACTGCCCGGCCTGATCTCCGATTTCAAACTCGACTTCGTCATCGTCAATGGTGAGAACGCCGCCGGCGGCTTCGGCATCACCGAAGAGATTTTTCGCGACACGATCGCCGCCGGCGCCGATGTCGTCACCACCGGCAACCATGTCTGGGACCAGCGTGACGCGCTGATCTTTGCGCCGCGCGAGGAGCGCTTCCTGCGTCCGTCCAATTTTCCCAAAGGCACGCCGGGGCGCGGCTCTGGCGTCTATATCGCCAGGAACGGCGCGCGCGTGCTGGTGGCCAACATTATGGGCCGGGTGTTCATGCATCCCGAGCTCGACGATCCGTTCCAGGCCGGCGAGCGCGAGCTGGCCGCGTGTCCGCTGGGCGAGCAGGCCGATGCCGTGGTCATCGATTTCCACGCAGAGGCCACTTCGGAAAAGATGTGCTTCGCGCATTTCGTCGACGGCCGCGCCAGCCTCGTCATCGGCACCCACACGCACCAGCCGACCGCTGATCATCAGATCCTCAATGGCGGCACCGGCTACATGTCCGACGCAGGCATGTGCGGCGACTATGATTCCTCGCTCGGCATGGACAAGGAGGAACCGCTCAACCGGTTCCTGTCGAAAGTGCCGAAAGGTCGCTTCGAGGCAGCAACCGGACCGGCGACATTGTGCGGCATCGGCGTCGATATTTCCGATCGCACCGGCCTGGCCGAGAAGATCGCGCCGTTTCGTCGCGGGCCTCGGCTTGAAGAAACCGCACCATCCTTCTGGTCATGACGTTGATATAGTCGAGTACAGTACCTAACTGGCGACGAGACTGCTCTAGATCGTTAAAGAGGGGACGACCTCCATGCAGCTGATCGAGTTCTTGGCGCCGCATTTTCAATTCCTTTCCGACCCCACCGCCTGGGTCGCGTTGCTGACGCTGATCGTGCTCGAGGTCGTGCTCGGCATCGACAATCTGATCTTCATCTCGATCCTGACCAACAAATTACCCGAAGCGCAGCGGGCGCGCGCCCGCCGTCTCGGCATATCGGCGGCGCTGGTCATGCGGCTGGTGCTGCTTGCCACCATTTCCATCATCGTCCAGCTGACGACGCCGGTGTTCACCGCCTTCGGCCACGGTTTTTCCTGGCGCGACCTGATCCTGATCGCCGGCGGCCTGTTCCTGGTCTGGAAGGCGACCAAGGAAATCCATCACACGGTCGATCCGGAAGACCACAAGGACACGATGCTGGGCGAGACGCTGCAGATCTCGCTTGCCGGCGCCATCTTCCAGATCCTGCTGCTCGACCTCGTCTTTTCGATCGATTCCATCATCACCGCTGTCGGCATGACCGACGAGATCGCCATCATGTATATCGCCGTCATCGTCGCGGTCAGCGTGATGATGCTGGCGGCCGGGCCGCTCGCCAATTTCATTGCCAAGAACCCGAGCATCGTCATGTTGGCGCTGGGCTTCCTGTTGATGATCGGCATGACGCTGATCGCCGACGGCATGGGCTACCATGTGCCCAAGGGCTACATCTACGCGGCGATGGGCTTTTCGGCGCTGGTCGAAGGCCTCAACATGCTGGCACGGCGAAGGAAGAAATCCGGCGGCGGGCATTGAACTCGGCGCGAACGCTGCGGCTGGACGAATTGAGCCGATTTATCTATAAGCCGGCCATTCCGACAAAGAGCGACGTATGCCTTCGCAGGCATGCGAGAGACGTTCTGAAGTTTAAATTCGAGCATAAGGAGGACGAGGCAGGAATGCCTCGCCTCGAAATGCTCTAGCCGAAGACGACAGGGGTGCCATGGCTGGCCATTCACAGTTCAAGAACATCATGCACCGCAAGGGCCGCCAGGATGCGGTGCGGTCGAAAATGTTTTCCAAGCTGGCGCGCGAGATCACCGTCGCCGCCAAGAGCGGGACGCCCGATCCGTCGATGAACCCGCGCCTGCGTCTGGCGATCCAGAACGCCAAGGCGGTGTCGATGCCCAAGGACAACATCCAGCGCGCCATCAACAAGGCGTCGATGGGCGATGCCGAAAACTATGAGGCAGTGCGCTATGAAGGCTACGGCCCGGGCGGCGTGGCGCTGATCGTCGAGGCGCTGACCGACAATCGCAACCGTTCGGCCTCGAACGTGCGCGCCGCCTTCACCAAGGCCGGCGGAGCGCTCGGCGAAACCGGATCGGTATCGTTCATGTGGAACCGCGCCGGCGAAATCTACTATCCGGCCTCCGTCGGTAGCGCCGATAAGGTCATGGACGCAGCGATCGAAGCTGGCGCCGATGATGTCGAGTCCGACGAGGAAGGCCACACCATCTATTGTGGCTTCGAGAGCATGGGTGAAGTGTCGAAGGCGCTGGAAGCGTCGCTCGGCGAGGCCGAATCGGTGAAGCCGATCTGGCAGCCGCAGAACAATGTTCCTGTCGACGAAGAGCGCGCGCAATCGCTGATGAAGCTGGTGGCGACGCTCGAGGACGATGACGACGTTCAGAGCGTCTACGCCAATTTCGAAGTCGACGACGAGACCATGGCCAAGCTCAGCGCGGCGTGATTGAAGCTCGGACATGAGTGAGCTACCCACAATCCGCATCACCTACTGCACGCAATGCCAATGGCTTTTGCGTGCCGGCTGGATGGCGCAGGAGCTGCTCTCCACTTTCGGCACGGATCTCGGCGAAGTGACGCTGGTGCCGGGCAGCGGCGGCATCTTCACCATTTCCTGCAATGATGTGCTGGTCTGGGACCGCAAGCGCGACGGCGGCTTTCCCGATGCCGCCAAGCTCAAGCAGCTGGTGCGCGACGTCGTCGATCCGGACCGGGATCTCGGCCATGCGGACCGAAAAACTCATACGCCCAGGGGCCATGAGCAAAAGGACCCCACCTGAGGCAGGGTCCTGCGCGGTTGCGCCATGCCACCTTCAGAGCAGTGCGAAGATGAAGCAGGCCATCGACACGATGGCGGTGACGGTGCGGACGTGGTTCCACATCACCCATTCGCTGAGATGGTTTGCCCATACGGCGGCGCCGTTGGCGCTGGCCGGGTCGGCGGTGGCGAGTGCGTCGTTGAGCGGCACATTGAAGACCATGGTCACGATCGGGTTGCCAACCACATAGATTACGGCACCGGCAAGCAACCAGTACGAGCCGGACTGGCTCCAGCCCATGATGGCGGCGGCGATAAGCACCAGACAGATGAAGCCGGTGCCGAACAGCGCCGTCATGAAGGTCGGGGTGATTACCGTGATGTTGATCGAGTTCATCGCCGCAATGCCTTGAGGGACGGGCAGCCGGGCAAGCGCTGCCATGACGAAGTTGGAAAAAGCGAAGAACACGCCGCCGACGACGCCCGAGCCGATTGCGGCAATGATGGTGAGGGTGGGAAGAAGCTTGACCATCTCAGTTGCTCCAGATGCTGGTTGCGGCTGTTTCGGTTGCGTAGGCGGAAAAGTCTTTCGGTGCACGGCCGAGTACACGCTGGACGCCATCGGTCAGGACCTCGTTGCGGCCATCGAGCACTTCGGTGAACAGCTCGTTGAGCAGCCAGGCGATTTCGGGCGGCAGTTCGTGTGCCGCCGTCGCGGCGGTGAATTCGTCATGCGAAATCCTGACATAGCTTATATCGCGGCCGGTCGCCTTGGCGATCTCGGCGACTGCGTCGGCGAAGCTCAGCAGCCGCGGTCCGGTCAGCTCATAGAGCTGGCCGACATGGCCTGGCTCGGTCAGCGCGACAAAGGCGGCGTCGGCGATGTCGTCAGCATCGATAAAGGGCTCGCCGACATTGCCGACCGGCAGCGCGACTTCGCCATCGAGTAGGGAGTCGACGAGAAAGCCTTCGCTGAAGTTCTGCGAAAACCAGGCGCAGCGCATAATCGTCCACTCGGCGCCCGAGGCTTTGACCATCTCTTCGGCGCGCTGGACCTCGGTCTCGCCGCGTCCGGAAAGCAGCACCAGGCGGGTGACGCCATTGGCCACTGCAAGCCTGGCGAAGGCGCCGACGGTCTCGGCGGCACCCGGCACGGCGATGTCGGGATAGTAGCTGATGTAGACGGCACTCACGCCTTGCATGGCCGGCCCCCAGGTCGCTGGAACCTCCCAGTCGAAGCGTGGGCTGCCGGAACGCGAGCCGATGCGCACTGCAACCCCCTGTGCGGTCAGCCGCTCGGCGAGGCGACTGCCGGTCTTGCCGGTACCGCCGAGGATCAGGATTGGTTTTGAAGTCGTGTCAGTCATTTCGATTTCCTCTCTTTCAAAACATGAGTAATCCTCACATTTGCAAAACGTGATAAACCCTCGTATTTTGCGAGTCAAGCCAGTTTGTCGAAGAATTTTCTGGGGAGAGCCATGGAAGGCAGAGCCGAAACGCAGGATGGGCAGGTCGCATCGCCGCGCCGGGCGCCCACCCAGCAGCGCAGCCGCGAGCGCGTCGAGCGCATGCTGGCCGCAGCCTCGGCGCTGATCGCCGAACAAGGCAGCGACGCCATGCGCATGGGCGAGGTGGCTGAACGGGCAGAGGTGTCGATCGGTTCGCTCTACCAATTCTTTCCCGACAAGCGGGCGATCGTGTGGGCGCTGGCCGAGCGCTACACCGCCGAAAGCCAGGCCTGCATCTCCTCGGCGCTAAAGGATGTCGGCGACGCCGAAGGCCTGCGGCAGGCGTTTTCGGAACTGGTCGATATCTACTACCGGCTGTTCCTGGCCGAGCCGGTGATGCGCGACATCTGGTCTGGCACGCAGGCCGACAAGGCGCTGCGCCAGCTCGAACTCGCCGACAGCCGTGCCAATGCCGAATTCCTGACCGCAGTCCTCAAGCGGTTGCAACCCGGCGCCGATCCGGTAGCGCTGGAGACGACGGCGTTTCTGGTATGGCAGATGGGCGAGGCTGCCGTGCGGCTGGCGATATCGGTCGACCGGCAGGAGGGCGACAGGCTGGTCGAGGCTTACAAGCGCATGGCACTAAGGGAATTGTTGGAGGGGTAGGAGACGTTCGCGATTGGCGAAACCATCGGCGCCAGCTCCCTCTCCCCCGTATAGTGACGGGGAGAAGGGAACTCTTTCCAACAAAAACCCGCCACAGGGGCGGGTTTTGATCTGCGAAAGCCAACTGGGCTTAGAGGCCGAAGCCTTCGAAGCGCTTCTTGAACTTCGACAGGCGGCCGCCGCGGTCGAGCAGGGTCTGCTGGCCGCCGGTCCAGGCCGGGTGCGTGGTCGGGTCGATGTCGAGGTTCATCGTATCGCCTTCCTTGCCCCAGGTCGAACGGGTCGCGTATTCGGTACCATCGGTCATGACGACCTTGATGGTGTGGTAATCGGGATGGATATCGGCCTTCATTGTCGTGCTTCCTGGCTTGTGGCGCTGCCGACGGGCCTGTGGCCTGCGTCGATGCGCCCCTTTTTAAAACTCGAAGCCGCAGCTATTGAAAAGCCACGGCTTCTAAAACGGTCGGCGAGCCTATACATCAGCCGGAATTGAATCACAAGGCCGCGGCAGGCGCATATTGAAGGCGCTCGATCGGAACGGCCAGAGGAAACGGTCATGGCGGATATCAGCGGCGAGCAAGACGGGCGCAGACGCTCGCTCGGGCCGCTCAGGCGCCTTTCTCCCTACATCGCCCGGTACCGCAAGCTGGTCATCGGCGCCGTCATCTCGCTGGCCATCGCGGCTGCGACGACGCTGACGCTGCCGTTTGCGGTGCGGCGCATGATCGACCACGGATTTACCCCGTCCGGCACCACCTTCATCGCCGAGTATTTCGCCGCTTTGGTGGCGATGGCCGCGCTTCTGGCTGCGGCATCGGCCGGCCGCTACTATTTCGTCATCACGCTCGGCGAGCGGGTTGTGGCCGACATCCGCAGCGATGTGTTTTCGCATGTCACGACGCTGTCGCCAGCCTTTTTCGACACCGCGCAATCGGGCGAGATCGTCTCACGGCTCGCAGCCGACACGACGCAGGTGAAATCCGCTGTCGGCGCGACGGCCTCGGTGGCGCTGCGCAACGTCATCCTCGGTCTCGGCGCGGTGGCGATGATGATCGTCACCAGCCCGAAACTGTCCGGCCTGGTCATCGCGGCCATTCCGGTGATCGTGCTGCCGCTGGTCGCCTTCGGCCGCTCGGTCCGGCGCCGGTCGCGGCAGGCGCAGGATACGCTGGCGCAAGCAACCGCCTATGCCAGCGAGCAGATCGGCGCAGTGCGTACGCTGCAGGCCTTCACCAACGAAACGCTGGTCACCGGGCGGTTTTCGGCTGCGGTGGAAGCTGCCTTCCAGGCGGCGCGTTCGTCGATCTTCGCCCGCTCGCTGCTCACCTTCTTTGCCATCTTCATGATTTTTTCCTCGGTCGTGGCGGTGTTGTGGTTCGGCTCGCGCGACGTGCTCGTCGGCACGATGTCACCCGGCACGCTCGGCCAGTTCCTGCTCTATTCGGTGTTCGCCGCCGGCGCGCTTGGCGCGCTGTCGGAAGTCTGGGGCGAGCTTGCCCAGGCGGCGGGTGCGGCCGAACGGCTGACCGAGATCCTGGATGAGACTCCGGCCATCCAGTCGCCCGCAGTGCCGCTGCCGCTGCCGGCCAAGGCAAAAGGCACAATCAGCTTCGACGACGTCTCCTTCTCCTATCCGGCAAGGCCCGACCGGGCTGCCGTTCATGGCCTCAGCTTCCAGGTCGAGCCCGGCGAGACGGTGGCGATCGTCGGTCCCTCGGGCGCCGGAAAAAGCACCGTCTTTTCGCTGATCCTGCGCTTCTACGATCCCGAGACCGGCCGCATCGCCATCGACGGCGTTGACGTGCGCGAGGCCCATCCGGCCGATGTCCGCGAGCGGATCGCCATCGTGCCGCAGGATGTCACCATTTTTGCGGCGAGTGCGCGCGACAATATCGGCTTTGGCCGGCCTGGCGCCACCAATGCCGAGATCGAGACGGCCGCCAGGGACGCGCTGGCCGACGAATTCATCCTCAAACTCGACAAAGGCTATGACAGCCAGGTCGGCGAGCGCGGCGTAACCTTGTCCGGCGGCCAGCGCCAGCGCGTGGCGATCGCCCGCGCCATCCTGCGCGATGCGCCGATCCTGTTGCTCGACGAGGCGACCTCGGCGCTCGACGCCGAAAGCGAAACGCTGGTGCAGACGGCGCTGGAACGACTGATGCGGGACCGCACCACAATCGTCATCGCCCACCGGCTGGCAACTGTGCTGAAGGCCCACCGTATCCTGGTCATGGATGGCGGCCGCATCGTCGAGGAAGGCACGCATCAGAGCCTGGTCGCCAAGGGCGGCATCTATGCGCGGCTGGCCAAGCTGCAGTTCGAAACTGGCGCAAGCGCGTTCAGGGGCGCCGCGGAGTAATAGATTTAGCCGCGGGCAGGCTGGCGCCGCCCGCGCCTGACAGCGATGAATAATACCGGGACACCGACGAACAAGGTCAAGAGGAACATGCTGGCGATGATCTGTCGCTGTTCCGTGTCCGGATCACTGACCTTCACCTCGACTGGCGGGGGGTCGACGTAGGTAAAGTCATACTCCCATTGAACGTCCTTAGAGATGTCCTCGACGGATTTCAGATAATCCGCAATCGCGTTGGCGGGGACTTCCCTCGCCAGCGTCTGCAAATTCCATTCCGCGCGGAATTCGGTTGCTGTGTTGCTCCACGACGTCTTCAGCGACACATAGGGTGTCACGATGTTTTTTATCTCCTCGCCGGAAAACCGCGCCTTGAGGTTTCGCACCGTCACGCTGTGTCGACGGTAATACGGAACGCCAAGGGATATGGGGCCGCGGCGGCCGACGATGGTCGGGGTCGGGAGATAGTTGCCGAGATCCGCCGCCTGGACAGGAAAATTCTTGGCAAGGTCGTTGGCGGCCAGCGCCTGCGCCGGCAATGAATAGCTCTCTTTCACGCTGACGATGTTGCCGTCGCGTCGGTCCAGAATTTCCAGCTTTGCGGTGCTTTGAATGCCCGGATACTGCTTGCTGTAATATTTCAGGTAGTTGTCCGACATCTCGGTCAGCGACTGGCCAGCCAGCCTGTTGCGCATCGAGTCGGCGTCGGCGCCTTCGTACATGGAAAAGACAGTCAGCGACAACGGATCGCCCGGTTTCTCGGGAAAGTCGAATTCCTCGGCGACCTGGATCGATGGGCTGGTCAGCTCCGGGGTCGGCATCTTTTCCAATCCGCCGGTGCTGGAAAGCGGCAGCGCGAACCCATAATCGGCCTGCGCAAGATTGTATGCCTTGCCGCCCTGGAGGTCATTGGTGGCATCCAGCCAGTACGTCTGGGTTCCGATCTTCGCCTTGACGATGGCATGGTCGAAATCGCGCAGCGCCGGCAGGTGCTGGTCCAGGGCCCGCCCATGGTCGAGATCGGCCAGGGCGACCTCGGCAGAAATGCCAAGTCGCACAAGCGACGAGGCAAGCAGCAATGCCTTGTCCTTGCAATCGCCAAAGCCGCTTTGCAGGACAGTCGCTGGATCGCGCGGAACATAGGATCCCGCACCGATCGACAGGCTGACGTAACGGATCTGGTCCTGCACCAGCCGCGTCGCCTGGATCATCCGGTCTTCGGCGACGGGATGCTTGACGGCGATGTCGTCGAGCTTGGCCGCGAAATCGGCGGGAAAATCGGTCACCGGCCTGTAGTGCGGCGCAACGGCGTCGACGACACTTTGCCAGTTTGCGGTCGAGGCCACGTCGACGGAGCCCCAGGCCGGATACTGCACCGGCAGGTTGTCCTCGACCTTGACCGGTTTGGGATTGCGGATCTCCCACAAATAGATCGTGTCCGATCCCGACGATGAGACTACCGGCTTGAGTTCCGTTCCCCTTGCCTTGATCTGAAGCGCCTGACCGGCGGGCCAGGTGATGTTTGCGCGGATCAGCGCCACCGGCTCTTCCCATTCGGTCGCAAAGGTGAAGAAGAAAAGATCCTTGCCGACAAGCGGCGTAACTTCGTAGGTCGTCGCATAGTCGACAATGTCACCGACACGCACATCTTCGACGTTGACATGGGCCGTCAGCCAGCCGTCGTACAGGCCTTTCTCGGCGTCCTTTTCCTGCCTGAAAATATCGAATTTCGTGCTTGCCAGCCTGTCGATCGCGGCGCCATCGCGGATGATGCGCAGATGGTTCAAGGTGACTTTGTGCCGCGACGGATCGAACTGCAGGTTGATTCCGGCGCCCTGCTCGAGGCCCGGCCGGTCGACGATCTTGTAGACCGTGCGCGAGTATTGGTCGTAGCCGCCGTCGCGGTGCACGATCTGGTCGTCCGAGAGCAGCCACGAGATGCCGTTCCTGATCTGGTCGGATCGGGTGGCGTCAGCCGAGGGAACATCGACCAGCTTGGTCCAGGCCGGCGCTGGTCCGACAAGGACCACGTCGTCGGACAGGGCCGGAGAACTCAGGCTGATCAGAAAGAGGGCGAGGCCGATGAGCCGCCAGCAAGACTTGATCACACGAAAACCAATACAGGCCGACATCCAGCTTCGCCAACTCTAGACCGGTTCATCGTTTCACGGAAACGCTGACCCGCTCTACCCCTTTGTTTGACGCAATTCCAAAAACAACTCTTTTTCAGAGGCTTTCCAGCAGAAGTAAAGCCCATCGGCCGATGTTTTTGGGGCCCTGCAGGAGCCGGAACTAGTCGGCCCCGTAGCGCTGCTTCAGATGATTGGTGAAATGCGCGGCATTCAGTTTCTCGCCCGTGGCGCGCTCGAGCAGTTCGGGCGTTGACCAGTGCGAGCCCTGCGACCAGATCTTGTCGCGGCGCCAGCCGTTGATTGCCTCGAAGTTTCCTTTTGCCAGATCGTCGTCGGCGGAAGGATGCTCGCTGGTCAGCGCCGCCCATTGCTGCGCCGCCATCATCGCACCCAGCGTATAGGACGGGAAATAGCCGAAGGCGGCACCTGGCCAATGCACGTCCTGCATCGGCCCGTCGGCCGGGTTGTCGATGGTCGACAGGCCAAGATATTCCCGCATCTTGGCGTCCCACGCCTCTGGCAGGTCGGCGGCCCGCAGCCGCCCCGAGACAAGCTCCTGCTCCAGCTCGTAGCGCAGGATGACATGCAGCGGGTAGGTGACCTCGTCGGCGTCGACGCGGATCAGGCCGCGCTCGACCCGATGCACATGCGGCAGGATGTCGTCGAGCGACCAGGCCTCGCCGAGATGCTTTTCGACCACGGGCAGCGCCCAGCGCCAGAATTGGGGGTTGCGGCCGATCTGCTTCTCGACGAACAGGCTCTGGCTTTCATGCACGGCCATGCCGCGCGCCTTGCCCAGCGGCCAGTGCGCCCAGGCCTTCGGCAGGTTCTGTTCGTAGAGCGCGTGGCCGGTCTCGTGCAGCACGCCCATCAGCGCCGACAGGAAATCGGAAGTCTTGTAGCGGGTGGTGATGCGCACGTCGCTTGGCACGCCACCGCAGAAAGGATGATGCGACACCGACAGCGAGCCATGGGTGAGGTCGAAGCCGACCGCCGCCATCATGGCGAGGCCAAGTTCGCGCTGCCGGTCGATCGCATAGCTGCCCGAAAGCGGCTTTAGCGGGCGCTTGGCCAGCCGTGCTTCCTGCACGGCCAACGCTTCCGGCACGAAGCCTTTCAGAAAGGTCTTCAGCTCGGTGAAGACCGGCGTGATGTCGGCGGCGCGGTTGCCGGGATCATATTGCTCCATCAGTGCGTCGTAAGGATCGAGGCCGAGCGCTTCGGCGCGCAGCGCTGCCTCCTCGCGCACCTGCGCGATGACACCTTCGAGCGCCGGAAGGAAGCCGGCCCAGTCATTCTTGGCGCGCAGGTCACGCCAGAGTTGCTCGGAGCGCATGCGCGCCACCGTCTGGCGCTCGACGAATTCGACCGGCAGGCAGGTCAGGTTGGTGTATTGCCGGCGCAATTCCCGGACCGCCGCCTGCTGCTCCTCGTTCAGCGCCTCCTGCTCGGCGGCGGCGAGCCAATCGGCGATTTCCGGCGCCGTCGCCCTGATATGCAGCATGCCGGCAAGCGAGGACATCGCTTCGGCGCGCTTCTCGCCGCCACCGACGGCCATGTGGGTCGCCTCGTCGGCGCCGAGGATGGCAAGCGCATGTTCCAGCGCTTCGAGCTTGTGGCCGAGATCATCGAGTTTCTGAAAGGACATGGCAGGTTCCGCGTTTTGGACGGCGGGAAAAGATACCAATGCGACGGCATTGGCAACCCTGCGCGAGTGCCGGTTAATGGGTCTCGGTTGATGGGCGCAGGGCGGTGCGAGCTTGCACGCCGCGGCCAGCGTGCTCAATATGGCCCGGCGGTGTGATGCCGCTTGGGGGAGAAGACATGATCGCCAACATACTGGTTGGGCTGGTGGCGCTGATCCACTGCTACATCGTCTATCTGGAGATGGTGGCATGGGATACGCCGCGCGGCCACAAGGCGTTCAACCTCAAGCCGGACTTCGCCAGCGCCTCGAAGGTGCTGGCCGCCAATCAGGGGCTTTACAACGGCTTCCTTGCCGCCGGGCTGATCTGGGGCCTCTATCTCGGCGCAGCCGGATTCCAGATCGAGGTGTTCTTCCTGCTTTGCGTTGCCATCGCCGGGCTCTATGGCGCGGCGACCGCCAGCAGGAAGATACTGTATATTCAGACCGTGCCGGCGGTGCTGGCGCTCGCTGCGCTGTGGCTCGGCTGGTAACAAAAGGACGCCCTTGGGGCCAGGTCCCTCGGGCGTCAGACAGTCTCTTCCTCATTCTCGGGATATCAAGAGAGCGGACCTCAGCCGTTCGGATAGTGGCCGCCGTCGGAGCCATCGCCCATCAGGAAGCCGCTGCCCGTATCGACCATCAGCTTCTGGTTGACGTTGTCGAGGCGGCGCAGCAGGTCGTGGTACTGCGCGGCCGGGATCCTGCCATGATCCGAACCGGCGACCCGTTCGGCGGCCTGGGTGATGTGCGCGGCGCGCTGATGCAGCCGTTGCGCCTCGGAGGTGGAGATGCTGTTGGCCGCGCGCGCGTCGGTGATGCCCTGGTCGACGCCCCGTATCTGTTCGATCAGGCCGGCAATGCGTGGGCCGGTCATGTCGGTCGGGGCGCTGGCGTCGAGGGCGCCCTTGTGATGTCCGGCGGCATAGGCGCCGGCGAGCGGAACGGCGATCAGTAGTGTAGTGAGGGCTGCAGTCCTGAGAGTCTTCAAAGAACGCATGATCTTGCGTCTCCTCCTGCTTGGAAGGGGTAAGCGTTTCGCTCCGCCTTCCGGATGCGGGCCGTCGGGTTCCGTCGCGTCGCGATGGGAGGCATCGCCGGCGGTTCTCGGCCCTGCGCGGCAAATTAGGAGCCCGCAAACGCGAAGTGTAATTAAAAAAAGATAATGTTTGCAGGCCTTGCCGAGGCTGCCCTGCGCCCTAGGGTTGAGTCGACGAACAAATTCGCGTGACTAAAAATCACCGTTCGGTGAGCTTCAGTTCAATGCGGCGGTTCTTGTTGCGGGCGTCTTCGGTGTCGGCGGGGTCGAGCGGCTGGAATTCGCCGAAGCCGGCTGCGACCAGTCGGTTGGCGGGCACGCCATTCTCGATCAGGTATTTGACCACCGAGGTCGAACGCGCCGTCGACAGCTCCCAATTGTCGCGGTAGCGGCCGGTGCCAGACAGCGGCTTGTTGTCGGTGTGGCCGTCGACGCGCAGCACCCAGTTGATCTCCGGGGGAATTTCCTTTTGCAGTTCGATGATGGCGTCGGCGAGCTTCTTCATCTCGACCTTGCCGGCATCGTTGATCACTTCGGAGCCGGTCGGGAACAGCACTTCCGACTGGAAGACGAAGCGGTCGCCAACGATACGGATGTTCTCGCGATCGGCGAGGATCTCGCGCAGGCGGCCGAAGAAGTCGGAGCGGTAGCGGTTCAGCTCCTGCACGCGCTGCGCCAGCGCAACGTTCAGCCGACGGCCGAGATCGGCGATCTTGGTGTTGGAATCGCGGTCGCGCGTTTCAGAGACGTTGAGGGCGTCCTCGAGCGCGCCGATCTGCTTGCGCAGTGCCGCGATCTGCTGGTTGAGGATCTCGACCTGGCTCAGCGCCTGCTGGCTGATCTGGCGCTGGTTGTCGAGTTCGCCGCCCAGTTGGGCGGCACGCTGGTTGGCGGCGTCGCCGGCGCCCGCACCTTGCGCCAGCAATTGCTCCAGCCGGCTCTTTTCCGCTTCCGCCGCCGACAGCGACGCCTGCAGATTGGCCAGCGAATCGTCCTTGTCCTGCGTCGTCGAACGCTCCAGCGCCAGAAGCTGAGTCAGCTCGTTGATCTGCGAATTGAGGCGTGTGAGCGCGGTATCCTTGCCGGAGAGCTCGCGGCCGAGCAGGAACTGCGCCAGTACGAAGACGGTGAGCAGGAACATGATGGCGAGCAGCAGGGTCGACAGCGCGTCGACAAAGCCCGGCCAATAGTCGATGCGGCGGTCGGTGCGCCGGCCCCTGGCGAGCGCCATGCTAATGCACCCCGGGTTTCTTCAGCGCGTCAGCGATCTTTTCCAGCGTGTTGCGCATCGCCTTCTGCTCGTCCGACTGGGCTTCGACCCAGTCGCGCATGATCTGCTGCTCGGAGCGCATGTTCTTGACCAGGCCGGAAATGCCGTCGGCGAGATTGGCCATCGCGGTGGCGACGCGCGGATTGGACCCGCCGCCGTTTTCCTGCATGCTGCGCAGCCGTTCCGACAGAAGGCGGATCTCGTCGGAAGGTTCGCTCTTGGCCGGGTCGGCAACGACGATGTCGGAGGACAGATCGGTGACCGAAGACAGCCAGTTTTCCAGCTCGGTGTAGAAGCGGGTCTGGGCGCGGCCGGCCTGCAGGTCGAGGAAGCCTAGCACCAGCGAACCGGACAGGCCGAACAGCGAGGACGAGAAGGCGGTGCCCATGCCGGCCAGCGGCGCCGACAGCCCCTGTTTGAGCGAATCGAGCACGGCGGCGGCGTCGCCGGTGCCGGGGTCGAGCGCTTCGATGGTCTCGCGGATCGAGCCGATGGTGTTGAGCAGGCCCCAGAAGGTGCCGAGCAGGCCGAGGAACACCAGCAGTCCAACGAGGTAGCGCGAGGTGTCGCGGCTTTCGTCGAGGCGGGTGGCGATCGAATCCAGCATGGTGCGCATCGAGGAGGTCGAGAAGGCCACCGTCGACGAACGGCCGATCATCGCCTTCATCGGCGCCAGCAGCACCGGCTCGGTGGTTTCGGAACCGGCGCGGAAGGAGTTGACCCAGCGCACTTCGCGAAACAGCCGTCCGACCTGTGCGAAGGCAAGCAGGATGCCGACCACAAGCACGCCGATGATCAGGCCGTTGAGGCCGGGATTGCTGCCGAAGGCGGTCGAGATCTGGCGGGTGAGGATGGCGGCGATGAAGGCGACGATGACCAGGAAGATGACCATGGTCAGGAGGAAAACCTGTGGGCTCGACAGTTTGTGCGGATCGTACATCAGGACATCAGAACGCCTGCCCACGCCGAAGGATCTGAGAAAAGCCATCCGTGCCCCGTTTCCGATGCTCTTATTTGCCTTGACGCAATTCCGAACGGGAAACCGCTCACAATTTCCCTGGAATTGTTCCAGTGCCGCCGATCACGTAATTCGCGACTCTAAACGGAATTGTGACCAAATTGAATGGTGCTTGGCAATATTGCCCGACAGATCGGGCGGCGCTGCGCCGTTTAGAGGCGGTTGATGACCAGGCAATCGACCATGGCGGCAAGATGCAGTCCGGCGCCGGTGATGACAAAGCCGTGCCAGACGGCATTGTGGAAGCGCAGCCCCTTCCAGGCGAAGAAGATGACGCCGGACGAATAGACGATGCCGCCGGCGACGATCAGCGCGATCGACGTCGTCGGCAACGTCGCGACCAGCGGCTTGACCAGAACGATGCCGCTCCAGCCGATGGCGAGATAGAAGACGATGGCCAGGCGGTCGAAGCGGCCTGGAAGGAACACTTTTATGGCGATGCCGGTCACTGCCGCGGTCCAGACAAGGACAATCATCGGCAGCGCCAGCGGCGAGCCGTCAAGCTGGGCCAGAAAGGGCGTGTAGGTCGCGGCGATCAGGAGATAGATCGCCGCATGGTCGAACCGCCGCAAGATCCACTTCGCCGGCGATGTCACCGGCCACAGATTGTAGGTCAGCGAAACCGACAGCACGGTCAGCAGCGACACCACAAAGAAGACGGCGGCGATGTATTCGCCGGGGCCGGCATGGAAGGCGGCCAGCGCCAGCAAGGCCGAGCCCGCAGCTATCGCCAGCACGATGCCGACCGCATGGACGATGCCGTCGGCGATCATTTCCGCACGCGAATAGTGCCAGCGCCCGACAAACGGGATCTCCAATGGGGGGATCTCAATTGGCGATTCTGGCGGGGATAGTGGAGGCATGCGCGAAGTCCTGCGTCGCTCCTTATCTGGGCGGTCGCCGGGCAGTATTTCAAGCTTTGGTTGCGGTTTTACGACTGCGGCGCTTCAGCGCGGCACTCCTGTCAGCGTGCGGAAAGCGGCTTCTTCACCGCCTTGAGCAGCGCGCGCTGAATGACTTCATTGCCGGCAACGACCGAGCCGTTATCCAGCATGTCCTGGCCGCCATCCATATCGGAGACGAAGCCGCCGGCTTCGCGGACCAGCAGCAGGCCGGCGGCAATGTCCCAGGCCGACAGGCCGGTTTCCCAGAAACCGTCCATGCGGCCGGCGGCCACAAAGGCGAGATCGAGTGCGGCGGAACCCAGGCGGCGCACGCCCGAGACCTCGGCCATGACATTGCGCAGCTCGACCAGAAAATTGCCGTGCTGGCCGCGGCCGAGATGCGGCACGCCGCAGCCGATAACGCAGTCGGTGAGCTTGCTGCGGCCGGCAACGCGAAGCCGGCGATCGTTCATGAAGGCGCCGCCGCCGCGCTCGGCCGTGTAGAGTTCGTCCATTGCCGGATTGTAGATGACGGCAGCGACGAGCTGGCCCTGGCGTTCCAGCGCGATCGAGATGGAAAAGATCGGGATGCCGTGCAGGAAATTGGTGGTGCCGTCGAGCGGGTCGACGATCCAGCGGTGCTGGTCGTCGTCGCCTTCGACCGCGCCGCGCTCTTCCATCAGGAAGGCATAGCCCGGCCGCGCCTTTGACAGTTCGGCAAACAGGATGTCCTCGGCCTTGCGGTCGGCCTGGCTGACATAGTCGCCCGGCCCCTTCATCGACACCTGCAGGTTCTGCACCTCGCCGAAGTCGCGCGACAGCGAGCGGCCGGCCTTCATGGCGGCCTGGACCATGACATTGAGAAGTGCTGAGCGTGCCATCGTATTTCTTCCTGCTTCGTACCTTAGTCTTGATGCATGTCGGTGACCCTGAACCGGGGCCACTTTTGGGCGACACGGATCAGTCAGCGCGACGCATGTAGGTGAGTTCGTTGGTGTCGACGACGATGCGTTCGCCGGCGCCGATGAATGGCGGCACCAGGACGCGGATGCCGTTTTCCAGAACCGCCGGCTTGTAGGAGGACGCCGCCGTCTGGCCCTTCACCACCGGGTCGGCCTCGGTGATGGTCAGCGTCACCTGATCCGGCAGCGAAATGCCGATCGGCCTGTCCTCATAGAGCTGGACGGTCACCATCATGCCGTCCTGCAGGAAGGCGGCACGGTCGCCGACAAAATCCTTCGCCAATTCGAGCTGCTCGTAGCTCTGGGTGTCCATGAACACCAGGGCGTCGTCCTGTGCGTAGAGGAAGGAAAAATCCTTCAGATCGAGCCGGATCTGCTCGACGGTCTCGGCCGACCGGAAGCGCTCATTGAGCTTGGTGCCGTTGATCAGGTTCTTCAGCTCGACCTGGTTGTAGGCGCCGCCCTTGCCGGGCTTGACGGTGTTGGTCTTGACCGCCACCCAGAGCCCGCCATCGTGCTCGATGACATAGCCGGGACGGATTTCGTTGCCATTGATCTTGGCCATGATGATGTTGATCCGGGAATGAGATGGTCGCTGGACAAGCGATTTCGGGCCCCCAAGACCACAAATCCCCCAAAGAGGCAAGGGAGCGGGCAGGTCGGCGCCGACCGGAAGGCATCGATATCAGCAAGTCGGGTACTGGATGCGGCGCCGACGCACACTATCAGCCGTGCTGATTGACGACCGAACCGACCGCTTCGGCGATGGCCTCGGCGACTTTCGCCAGCCGATGGATATGCGGCGATCGCAGGGCGACGCCCTGCAGGGACAGGTCGAGTGCCTCCGTTTCGACAAGCGTCACGCCCTTCGGCAGCTGTTTGCCGAAAAAGGCGTCAGGGCAGGCGGTTTGCCTTCTGCAGCACCTGCTTGGTCTGGTCGTCGGCCAGCCCTTGCAGGAAATCGTCCATCTCCGGGTCGATTAGGCCGGCGCGGCGGGCGACCACGTACCAGGCCCCGGCCAGGATCAGGTCGGGATCGGTGCCGATGCCGCCCATATAAAGCTTTGCCAGCCGGTTCTGGGCGGCGACGTTGCCGCCTTCGGCCGCCTGCTTCATCCAGTTAAAGCCGGATTTCAGGTCGCGGACGCCGCCGCGGCCCTCGATCATCCAGGCGGCAAGATCGATCTGCGCGGTGTCGTAGTTCTGCCTGGCAGCCTGCGCCAGCAGGCGGCGCGCCTTTGCGTCGTCGCGCGGCTTGCCGCCGACGCCATTGGCATAGACCTGCGCCATCGCATATTGGGCATCGGCAAGGCCGGTCGCCGCGGCGCGCTCATAATAGGGCACGGCCCTGGCGATGCCGGCATCGCCCGGATCCTGCTGAACCAGCAGCTGCGCGAAGTTGAACTGCGCCAGGCGGTTGCCGGCCTCGGCGGCGGCCTGCATCAACGCGTAAGCGCCCTTTTCGTCCTTCTTGACGTAG
Organism: Mesorhizobium sp. PL10; assembly: GCF_053714315.1. Lineage (NCBI taxonomy): Bacteria > Pseudomonadati > Pseudomonadota > Alphaproteobacteria > Hyphomicrobiales > Phyllobacteriaceae > Mesorhizobium > Mesorhizobium sp. PL10. Next base: position 148,361 of record NZ_JBSKBR010000001.1, read on the forward strand.
CGGCCGTCGAGCAGCATCAGCGCATATTGGAATTGTGAATCCGGGATGCCTTGCTCAGCGGCCTGCGCATACCATTTGGCGGCCTCGGCAGGATTGAGCGGCACGCCCAGCCCGCGCGACAGGATCTCGGCCACCAGCGTCTGCGCCGCCGGGTCGCCATTCTGGGCTCGTACGAGCGCCAGATTGTAGGCGGTCTTGTAGAGGCCGCGCTGGAAAGCGCCGTAGGCAGGGTCCGCCGGTTTGGCGCCGAAGCGCTCGGGGTTGATTGCGTCGGCCGAGGGCAGCGGAGCGGTCGTCGCGGGTTGCGGCAGCGGGGTTTCGATCGGCTTGTCGACATGAACCCCGGAATCGGTGGCATCGGCCTTAGGGGCACCGGCCTTTGAGGCACCCGCATCGGGGGTGCCCGCATCCGGTGCACTGATCGCCGGTGCGCCGGTATCGGGCCTCGGCTGCGGCAGAGGAACGGTTTCCGCCGCAATCGCTGCCCCGCTCATCAAGGCCGCAACGAGAATCGCGAGAGGAAGTCCGGGACGGCGCACGTCAGTCCTCGAAGCGCGGCGCGGTTTGGTCGAGCAGCGTATTGGCGGCAGCAATCGCCGCCTTCGGATCGACGCCGTCGGCGAAGACAGCGCTGGACAGCGCCACGAATTCAGCACCGGTGTCCGCCACCGCCTCGACCGAGGCCAGCTCCGATCCGGCCATGACGATGCAAGGGATCTGGATCATGTCGGCCCACCAGCGGCCGAGCGACAGGTTGCGCGGATGCGGCTCCGGTTTGTTGTCGTAGCCGAAGCGGCCGAAGAAGATGTAGTCGGGCCTGGTTTCGCCGAGCTCCAGCGCGTCGTCGCGGGTCTTGGCGCCACCGGCGCCGACCATCATCTTTCCCTGGAAGTGTTCGATGGTCTCGGCGAGTGCGTCCTTGGAGACCTCGACATGGATGCCGTCGGCCTGAACGCGGCCGGCGATGCGGGTGTCGCCGGCGATGATGACGGCGATGCCGGCCGCCTGCGCCGCCGGCACGATCTGTTCCGCAAAAGCCTGGAAGGCAGCCTCGTCCATGCCGTTCTCGGGCAGGATCAGCGAAGCGACATCGCCGCCCTCGAAGGCCGCGGCAATGCGCTCGGCCGGCGCGTCCTTGGGCGCGATCAGCACGATGCGGCAGCGGTTGGGGGGTGTTGCGTCGTTCATTGGCTTTCGATCCCGGGTTTCGCCTATGCCGGGCGAAGATGGTTGCATTGCGGCATAGAGCAAAGCGCCCGCCTTGAACAGGCGGGCGGGATCGATGCTATGGCTTTGGTTTACGACCGCAGGAGGGCGGTCGCCCCGCCGCTCATTTGACGGCTTGCGGGCTTTCGGCCGGCTGTTTGGCTTTCCACAATGTCCAGCCGAGATTCATGCCTGCGGCCGCGATCAGGATGGTGGCGGCGCCGACGAGCTGGGCCGGGTGCAATCGGTGGCCGAAGGCCATGACATCGACCAGAATCGCCACGACAGGATAGATGAAGGACAGCGACCCCTGCAGGTGCGTCGGCAGTTTCTGGATGGCGCCATACATCAATATGTAGACCAGGCCGGTGTGGACGACGCCAAGGGTAACCAGCATGGCCCAGCTCCAGGTGTCGGCGGGCAAATGGGAGAGGTTGGCAAAGGGCGCCAGCATGACGACGCCGACGCAGACCTGGATCAGCGCGATCAGATGTGGCGGGGTGCCCTTGAGCTTCTTGGCGACGATTGCGGCGACAGCCCAGAAGAAGGCGGCGCCAAGCGCCATGACGATGCCGATGACATAATCGGTGCCGGTGATGCCGGAGCCGAGACCCGCATCAGGCCCTGTGTGCACGATCAGCAGCATACCGGCGAAGGCGATACCGAGCCAGGTCAGCTTGGTCAGGGTCAGCCGCTCGCCGAAGAACAGCGCACCGAAGCCTACCAGCATGAAGGGCTGGGTGTTGTAGACCGCCGTGGCGATCGAGATCGAGGCGCGGGAGAAGGCGCTGAACAGCAACAGCCAGTTGATGACGATGGCCGCGCCGCCGAGCGCGGCGATAGCGACAATGCGAAGCGTCAGCCTGCCGCGCAGCAGCCCCAGTGCTGCGCAGGTGACCAGCAGCGCCACCGCGCCGAAAGCGCAACGCCAGAACACCACGTCCATGACGGGCTGACCCGACATGACGACGAACCAGCCGATCGTGCCGATGATTGTCATCGCCGCCGTCATCTCGATCGTGCCGCGCACCGTGCTGTCCATGGGGATACCTCTGCAAGCTGTTGACGCTTGATAATCTCATGCGCCGCAGGGGGTTTATATGCGTTGCTAAAGGTGATATGCGATGATTACCTTATTTAGTAAGGTTTTTGTGCCGTTTGCCGGAGAATTGAAATGCTGGACGAGCTGGACAGGAAACTTCTCGACATACTGGTCAAGGATTCCCGGACCTCGCTGAAGGAGCTGGCGAGCCAGGTCGGGCTCTCGTCGCCAAGCGTCTCGGAACGGCTGCGGCGGCTTGAGGAACGCGGCGTCATCCGCGCCTTCACCGTCGAGATCGATCCTGAGGCCTTGGGCTATCCGCTGCAGGCGATCGTGCGCGTGCGGCCGCTGCCCGGCAAGCTGCACATCGTGCAGCAGCTGATCGAGGAGATTCCCGAATTCGGCGAGTGCGACAAGGTCACCGGCGACGACTGTTTCGTCGCCCGGCTCTACGTGCGGTCGATGGGCGAGCTCGACAAGCTGCTCGACCGCATCGCCGACAAGGCCGAGACCAGCACCGCCATCATCAAGGCGCAGCCGATCCGCCGCCGCCCGCCGCCGCTGGGCTAAGCGGCTTTCCTGGAATTGCTCTCTAAAGCTCCAGCTTGTAGCCGATGTGGCTGGCCTTGAAGCCGAGCCGGTCGTAGAAGCGATGCGCGTCCTGGCGGCTCTTGTTGGTGGTCAGCTGGACAATCTTGCAGCCTCGTGCGCGGCACTGTTCGATCGCCCATTCCAGCATGCGCTGCCCCAGCCTTTCGCCGCGCCGGTCGGCGGTGACGCGGACTGCCTCGATCTGGCCGCGCCAGGCGCCCTGCTGCGACAAGCCGGCAAGATAGCTGATCTGCAGCGTGCCGATCACCTCGCCGTTGGCCGTCATGACGGCCAGAAACTGGTTGGGATCGGCGTTCACAGCCGCAAAGGCATCGAGATAGGCCTTGGCCAGCGGTTCGCTGGCGTCTTCGCGGCTGCGTCCGAGGGGATCGTCCGCAAGCATGGCAACGATGGCCGGAAGATCGGTTATCTCGGCGCGACGGATGTGGATTTCGCTCATTGTCAAAACCCTGGTGCGTAGGGATGGCGACCTTATGCATCGGCGGCAGCCCCGCCGCAAATCGGGAAACGGCGAATTACGCACAGTTGATCGCCGTTGCCGGAATTTTCGCTGTCGCGATGCGCGGGTTTGTGGGCTATTGCAGGGATAACCGTCTTCCCTCCAGCCATCCCTCACCCCATGTCAGGTCTGCTCGCCGATCCGTGGTTTTATGCCGCCGCCATTCCGGCGGTCATTCTTGTCGGCCTGTCGAAAGGCGGCTTCGGCGGCGCCGTCGGCTTCGTCGGCGTGCCGCTGATGGCGCTGGCCATGCCGCCGGTGCAGGCGGCCGCCATCCTGCTGCCCATCCTGTGCCTGATGGACATCGTTTCGGTGTGGACGTGGTGGGGCGTCTATGACCGCAAGATGCTGGTCGACATGATGCCGGGCGCGCTGATCGGCATTGGGCTGGGCTGGCTGACGGCAGCCCTGGTTACCGAAGAAATGGTGCGGCTCATCGTCGGCGCTGTCGCGCTGATCTTCGTGCTGCGCTGGCTCTATCTGCAGTTCCGCCACGGTTCCGACCATGCGGCGGCGCCCAACCGCATCGCCGCCGCCTTCTGGGGCAGCGTTGCCGGCTTCACCAGCTTCGTCGCCCATGTCGGCGGACCGCCATTCCAGGTCTATGCGCTGCCGATCCGGCTCGACCCGAAGGTGTTGTCGGGAACATCGGCAATCTTTTTCGCCGCCACCAACGCGCTGAAGCTGATCCCCTATTTCGCGCTTGGCCAGTTCGACACCGCCAACCTGACGGCGTCTGCGGTGCTGATGCCGCTGGCGCCGCTGGCCACCATTGCCGGCGCCTGGCTGGTGCGGCGCATGCGGCCGGAAATCTTTTATCCCTTCACCTATGCGACCGTGGCCGTGGTCGCGGTCAAGCTGCTGTGGGACGGAATCGCCGGCCTTTTGTAGAGGAGAGGCAACCATGCGGCCGCCTTCACCATCTGCCGCAATCAGGCGGCGCTCGGCGTGAGGCGCCGGTTGCCGCCAAAGGCCAGCATGGCACCTGCAAGGATGACCACTGCCATAGCGGCGATGATTCCGAAGTCATTCGCGGTTGGCTTAAGTACCATGTCGGCGATGACCGCCAACATCACCGCGTAGTCGAAGCGCGCCGCGATCGTCATGCGCTGTGCCATGGCTAGGACAGCAGGCGAGACGCCCTCCTTGGCAATCATAACCCCCAGACGCTCGCCGATCGGTTTGAAGATGAACATGCCGATTGAGAAGGTTGTGGCGTAGCCGATGAGACCGATGACGATCCATAGATCGGCGAAGCCGACCCAGAAGCTGCACATGATAAGGCCGAAGATCAGGGTCAACATCGACATCGGCGCGAAAAACCGGCCGCCCAACTGTCCGCTGGCGCGTATCGCCTGCAACTTTTCCTCGACGCTGCCGGCACGCTCGGCAAGCACTCCTAGCAGAAACAGTACGAACCCGCCGCCGACCCACAAAATGGCGGTGACGACGTGGAGGAATTTGACGACCGAATACCAGTCCATAGGTTGCTCCTGGGCAGTTATGGTGGGTTGCGGCGGCACGCATTTGCGCGCGACGGTGTGAGGAGCGGGCGTTTAGCGCAACGCGTGTTTCGGAACGATGTCGCGTCGGCGCTCCAGCCTGTTACCGCAGTTTGATCAGTCATGTGGCCGCAAGCCTGTGATGCCCGAATGCCAGGCGCGATCATTAAAAAACCGGACAGGCTCTCTCGGTTGGTTTCTATGCGGGAATGCTGCTCTTCGCCTTTATTTCCGTGCCGGCGATCTGGAAGCAGGCTTGAGCAAGCTGACGATTACGTCCCGAAGGCCGTTGTGCTGATACGGCACAGAAGGGCAGCGGTCGATCAAGAAATATTCGCGCCGTTAAGGGTTCATTAAGCTTTACAGGTGTTTACTATGTGCATCCAGTTATCTGGATTCTTACCGAGTGGTTGGAGCCACTTCGTTTGACGCCTCCCTGTTAAACTCCTGAGAGCCGCCTTATCCGCGGCTCTTTTTTTGTTCGCATTTTGGGCTGCCTCGCGCCCATCCGCTGGCGTTAACCGTTTGTTAAACATGTGCTTGCCTTCACCAGCGGTGAAGCGCATTTTCAAGCCTCAGTCATCTAGGGTGCCGGCGTGACGGCGAAGAAGCCGAATCAGCCGACGGGGCAGTGCAGGGGCGTACGATGAACGAGCCTTCGAAAGGCAGCGCGAAAACCATCAAACTGGCGGAACGCCGGGTTTTCTCCCAATCCTTCAAACCGCTTTACCAGGAAGGCATGGGCCTGGTTGAGCAGGCAGCCGAATATCTCGACGGCAAGGGCCGGGCCGAGGCGAAAAAGCTGTCCAGGCTGGCGGCGACGCTCTATGCGGCCGAATCGATGCGGCTGACCACCAGGCTGATGCAGGTTGCCTCCTGGCTGCTTTTGCAGCGGGCGGCGAATTCCGGCGAGATGACCCGCGACCAGGTCGCTTCGGAAAAATCCAAGGTGCGTCTCGACACCGCGTCGGCGCATGACGAAGCGGTCGGTTGGAACGAACTGCCGAAGGATTTCCTCGACCTTGTCACCCGTTCGCTGCGCCTGCAGGCGCTGGTGCGCCGCATGGACGAGGAGATCTATGGCGGCGCGTTCGCCGAAACGCCGCCCGCCGTCCGCCGCGTCAATCCGGTTTCCGACCAGATCACGCTGCTGAACACGGCTTTCGCCCGGGGTTAAACGCTTCCCGTTTCCGGTTTGTTCACATTTCGCTGGCATCGGTGTCCGCCGGAGGTAGACTTGCCGGATGGGGGAAGCGATTCGCATCATCGGTATCGACCCGGGGCTTAGGCGCACCGGCTGGGGCATCGTCGAAAGCCTCGGCAATTCGCTGCGCTTCGTCGGCTCGGGCACTGTGCGCTCAGACGACAAGGCGGCGCTGGCGACACGGCTTTGTCAGTTGCATGACGGGCTGGCCGAGATCCTGCATGCGGCCATGCCGCACGAAGCGGCCGTCGAGCAAACCTTCGTCAACAAGGATGCGGTGGCGACACTGAAGCTCGGCCAGGCGCGCGGCATAGCCATGCTGGTGCCGGCGCGCGCCGGCCTTGTCGTCGCTGAATATGCCCCCAATGCCGTCAAAAAGGCTGTGATCGGCGTTGGCCACGGTGACAAGAAGCAGATCCACATGATGGTCAAGGTGCTGTTGCCGAAAGCCACTTTCGACACCGAACATGCCGCCGACGCGCTGGCCATCGCCATCTGCCACGCGCATCACCGGCAGAGCGTCGCTTACAGGATGGCGATTGCCGGCTAGGTATGTTCTTGACTTGTTCACGGCGTAACGATAAGTAATACCCCAGAGGTATTACCATGCGCGTCACCACCAAGGGGCAAGTCACAATCCCAAAGCAGATACGGGACCATCTAGGCATCGGGCCGGGTTCCGAGGTGGAATTCGTGGCGACGGACGAAGGTGCTCGTCTTGTAGCGGTCAACGAAAACCTGTCGGAAGAGGAGGTTTCCCGCAGGTTCAGCGAGTTGCTTGACCGGATGGAGGGATCCCTGGATCTGGGCGGTATGAGCACCGACGAATATATGGAGTGGTTAAGGGGGCCGCGTGAAGAACTCGACGTTGATTGATACCAATGTCCTCATCGACGTCTGGGGACCGGCTGGACCCAATACAAAATGGTCGGCGTCGGCGATCGTTTCCTGCCGTCGCGATGGGGCATTGGTGGTCAACACGATTGTCTGGTCCGAGCTTGCGCCGCTGATAGCGACGGAGACCGCGCTTCGAAAAGCAGTCGATATGCTCGAGATGGTTCGGGAGTCTCTGCCTTGGGAGGCGGCATTTCTCGCCGGCGTCACCCATTCCCGTTATCGCCGGGCCGGCGGCGTGCGGGAGCGCACCTTGCCTGACTTCTTCATCGGTGCTCATGCGACCGTTGCCGGTCATCGGCTTCTGACCCGCGACGCCGCGCGCTACCGCAGCTATTTTCCCGACCTCGACATCATCTCTCCGGAAACCCATTCATGAAGTCCTCGATGAAAGATCTGGCATGATCGGCAAGCTCAAGGGCTCGCTGGACGAGATCGACGAGGATTTCTGTCTCGTCGACGTGCATGGCGTCGGCTATGTCGCCTATTGCTCGGCGCGTACGCTGGCTTCGCTGCCTCCGCCGGGCGAGGCTGTGGTGCTGTTCATCGAGACCTATGTGCGCGAGGACATGATCCGGCTTTATGGCTTTCAGTCGGTGCTGGAGCGCGAATGGTTCCGGCTGTTGATGAACAATGTGCAAGGCGTCGGCGCCAAGGTGGCGCTGGCCATCCTGTCGACGCTGGCGCCGGCCGACCTCGCCAATGCCATCGCGCTGCGCGACATCGCCATGGTCAGCCGTGCGCCGGGCGTCGGCAAGAAGGTGGCCGAGCGGATCGTCACCGAATTGAAGAACAAGGCGCCGGCCTATGCCGGAACCGCCTCCGGCACGATCGGCCTCAAGCAGGAGCTCGGCGAGGGCGTGGCGCCGGCGCCGATCACCGACGCCGTCTCGGCGCTGGTCAATCTCGGCTATTCGCGCGACACGGCAGCCAATGCGGTGGCGGCGGCGCTGAAGACGGCGGGCGAGGATGCGGATGCATCCAAGCTAATCCGGTTTGGGCTGAAGGAACTGGCGCGGTGAGCGGTTGCTTGTCCCGTCCTTTGCCCTGTGCGAGGAAGGCGGCATGAGTCTTTCACCCCGCCTCATTACGCCGGAAAAGCACGGCGAGGACGCCGAGCAGACGTTTCGGCCGCAGACGCTCGCCGATTTCGTCGGGCAGGCGGCGGTGCGGGCCAATCTCAAAGTCTTCATCGAGGCCGCCAAGGGCCGCAGCGAGGCGCTGGACCATGTGCTGTTCGTCGGGCCACCGGGGCTTGGCAAGACGACGCTGGCGCAGATCATGGCGCGTGAGCTCGGCGTCAATTTCCGTTCGACCTCGGGCCCGGTCATCGCCAAGGCCGGCGATCTCGCGGCACTCTTGACCAATCTCGAAGACCGCGACGTGCTGTTCATCGACGAGATCCACCGGCTCAATCCGGCTGTGGAGGAAATCCTCTATCCGGCGATGGAGGATTTCCAGCTCGACCTGATCATTGGCGAGGGGCCGGCGGCGCGCTCGGTCAAGATCGACCTTGCCCGCTTCACGCTGGTCGCCGCGACCACGCGGCTCGGTCTGTTGACCAACCCGCTGCGTGACCGCTTCGGCATTCCGGTGCGGCTCAATTTCTATTCGGTCGAGGAACTGGAGCAGATCGTGCGCCGGGGCGCACGCATCCTGCAAATGCCGCTCGGCGACGACGGCGCGCTGGAGATTGCGCGCCGCGCCCGTGGCACGCCGCGCATCGCCGGCCGGCTGCTGCGCCGCGTGCGCGATTTCGCGTCCGTTGCCGGCGACGGTCATGTCGACAAGCAGATTGCCGACGAAGCCCTGACGCGGCTTGAGGTCGACGGGCTCGGGCTCGATGCGCTCGACCGCCGCTACCTCTCGATGATCGCCCGCAATTTCGGCGGCGGCCCGGTCGGTATCGAGACCATCGCCGCTGGCCTGTCCGAGCCGCGCGACGCCATCGAGGACATCATCGAGCCCTATTTGATCCAGCAGGGCTTCATCCAGCGGACGCCGCGCGGCCGGGTGCTGACCGCCAACGCCTGGCGCCATCTCGGCCTCGATGCGCCGAAGGACCTGGCCCAGCAGCAGATCAACCTGTTCCAGGAAGAGTAACGGAGATTTGTTCTTCGCAACGGTTTGTCTGCGCAGAATCTCCTAAGCTCCGCCAGCGTGAAGGCGCATTCCTGGATTTTATCGAGCGTCGCAATGTCGGCGCGGACCGCTCCGATCAAGCATCGGAGTCAGGAAAGTGATCACCAGACGCGGGTTCCTGAAATTCGTCGGGGGTTCGTTCCTCTCATTTGCTTCGCTGAGCGCCTATGCGGTTGGCATCGAGCCGATGCTGTTGACCCATGTGAAGCGCTATCAGCTGACGCCGCCGCATTGGCCGACGGGTCTGAAGCTGCGGGTCGCGGTGCTTTCCGACATCCATGCCTGCCGCCCCTGGATGACGCCGGAGCGGATCGCTTCGCTTGCCGTCGAGGCGAATGCCCTCAAGCCGGATGTGATCCTCATGCTTGGCGACTATCCGGCCGGTACACGCCTGGTGACGGGCTGGGTGGATGCGTCGGAGTGGGCGCCGGCACTTTCCGGTCTCGAGGCGCCGCTCGGCGTCTGGTCGATCCTCGGCAACCATGACTGGTGGGAAGACCGTGCCGCCCAAAGGGCCGGCGCCGGACCGACGATTTCACGCAAGGCGCTGGAGGCCGTCGGCATTCCGGTGCTGGAAAACGATGTCGTGCGCCTGGAAAAGGACGGGCACGGCTTCTGGCTTGCCGGTCTTGCGGATCAGCTGGCATTGCTCCCCAGCCAGGCCTGGGGCCGGAGCCGTGGCAAGGGCCTGGACGATCTCGACGGCACGCTGGCCAAGATCACCGACCAAGCGCCCGTCATCCTCCTCGCACACGAGCCTGACATTTTTCCGAAAGTGCCTTGGCGGGTTTCGCTGACGCTGTCGGGCCACACCCATGGCGGACAGGTCCGGCTGTTCGGCTATTCGCCGGTGGTGCCGTCCCGCTTCGGCAACCGTTTCGCTTATGGCCATGTCGTCGAGAACGACCGCAACCTGATTGTGTCAGGCGGGCTCGGCTTCAGCATCGCACCCGTGCGCTTCGGCATGCGGCCGGAGATCCTGCAGATCGATCTTGGTTCCGCTTAGGCCTCGCCCCTGACTAGGGAAGCGACCGGATCGTATCCATCACGGCAGGTTCTGCCTTGTCGCCGTTGAAGGCGTCGACGATGCCGAAGGCGCCGCCATAGCTCCACACCGACCATGAGAAGCCGTGTGCCTCGGCACGCGCGATCATGTCCTTGACGTAAGCCGCGCGGTATTGCGGCGGCATCACATAGGGGTTGCCATATTCCTGGCGGATCATGCCGAATTCGCCGAGCGTGATATTTTCCGGCTTGATGGCGTTGGCCTTCGCCCACGCCTCGACTTTTTCGAACGGCGCATCCATGACGCCGAGCAATTTTTCGTTCGTGTCCATGCTTGCCACCTGCTCGTCGAGATAGGCGAGCAGGCCGTTCCGCCTGGTCCACGGCGCCTCGGCCTTCATCTTGGCGCGGATCGCGTCCAGCGTTGCATCGAGTTCGGCACGCGGCACCGCAGTCAGCGGATAGGGCAGGCCGGTGATATAGGGAATGAAATCGCCGGCCCAAGTCGCGCCCTGATGTGTCAGCAGGAACGGGTCGTAGGAGTGGAAGGTCCAGATGATGTTGTCGTCGGGGATCGTCTTCGGGTCGATCCTGACCAGCGAGGCCGCGTTGGAATAGCAGGCGCCGGTGAGGATAAGCGTCAGCCTGGTGGCCGAGGCGCGCGCGGCCGCGAACAGCTTCTGCTGACGCTCCGGCCAGAGGCTGGTGCCATCGCTGTCGCAGTCGACGATCGGTTCGTTCATCGGCTCGAAAGCGACCTGCGCCGGGTCCTCGGTACCAAGCGTGCCCGCCATTTTGCGGATGACCTCGACATAGGCGTCGAAGGTGGCTGGATCGTCCATCACCTGGCCCATGCCGATCTGGCGGCCACCACCAGCCGGGATGAGGTGCATGTCGACGATCACTTTCAGGCCGGCCCGATTGATCATGCGCGCCGAGTCCCGCACGCTGGTATAAAGGTCGTCGCGCAGCGCCAGCGTCTGGTCCGACATAAACGGCGAGGGATCGACCGGCATGCGCAGGAAGTCGAAGCCGTTGGCCTTCAGCGTCTTGAGGTCATCCTCGTTGAGGAACTTGCGCCATTCCGGATAGGGCAGGATGGCCTTGGGATCGTTCCATTTGTCTTCCCCAACCCAGGTCGTCCATTGGTCGAGGTTGAGGCCGCGCTTCATCGAAAAGCTTGCGGCATGCCCGGGCAGCGCAGACGCCGCCAGCACCAGCAGCGCCGCCATCAAGGTCTTGATCATCGCCGTCAACAGTGCCATCCGGTTTGCTGCGCTGGTGATTTTGGCAAGACAGGTGCCCCCCCGGGGGCAAAAAGGAAAGCGCGATGGACGATCATGGTGAATCGGCGGCACTCACTGCCGGGCTTTCTGGCGCGCTGACGGAATTCGGCCACCGGCTGATGGCGCGGGTCTATTATGCCGACACCGACTTCTCCGGCGTCGTCTACCACGCGCGCTATCTTGAATTCTTCGAGCGTGGCCGCTCCGACTATCTCAGGCTCGCCGGCGTCCACCACACTGAACTTCATGAAGGCAAACATGGCGAACGCATCGTCTGGGTGGTGCGGCGCATGGAGATCGACTTCCGCGCCCCCGCCCGCATGGACGATATCCTGACCATCGACACGCGCACCGAAGACATTTCCGGCGCCCGCATCGTCATGGCGCAGCGATTGAAACGCGGGACAGAGGTTTTGGTCGAGGCAAAGGTCCAGGCGGCGATCGTTGGCGAGAACGGCAGGCCGAAACGCTTTCCGAAGGAATGGATCGCTGCTTTTCTACCAAGAGCAGGCTGATATCCAGCCTGCCGGTCCGCAACGAGCGGCTGATCGGCGGTGCATTCGATTTTGATGGGGACAACATGCCTGCCGGCGAGTCGGGCGCGGCAATGCGCCGCGACATATTTCCTAACCCATCCTTAACCATAACGGTTCATGAAGAGACTGGTGAAGATTGGAAGAATCCGCGCGCCTTCCTTTCACCAATATTTGCCCTGAAAAGGCCGCTAACGGTGCATTTTGGGGTAATCCGCAAGCCTAGCGCAAACGGACCACAAGGGATGCCCATGGGCCAGCCGCCAGCGATGCCCGGAAAATCTTAAGGACTTGAACGATGGAAAATATCGCACTCGCCGACCCGGCAGCGCATTTGTCGATTTGGGCGCTGTTCATGCAGGCCGGCTGGGTGGTCAAGCTGGTCATGATCGGTCTGCTCTGCGCTTCGATCTGGACCTGGGCGATCATCGTCGACAAGCTGGTCAGCTATGCGCGCATGCGGTTGGCGCTCAATCGCTTCGAGCAGGTGTTCTGGTCGGGACAGTCGCTGGAGGAGCTTTATCGCACCCTCGCCGATCGCAAGACCACTGGCATGGGCGCGATTTTTGTTGCCGCCATGCGCGAATGGAAGAAGAGTTTTGAGAAGGGCGCCAAATCGCCGCTCGGCCTGCAGACCCGTATTGACAAGGCCATGGACCTGGCGCTGACGCGCGAGATGGAACGGCTGGAGGGACGGCTCGGCTTCCTCGCCACCACCGGTTCGGCGGCACCCTTCATCGGCCTGTTCGGCACCGTCATCGGCATCATGACTTCTTTCCAGGCCATTGCCGCTTCCAAGAACACCAGTCTTTCGGTGGTGGCGCCGGGCATCGCCGAGGCGCTGCTGGCAACGGCCATCGGCCTGCTCGCCGCCATCCCGGCTGTTATCGCGTACAACAAGCTGTCATCGGACGCGAACAAGATCGCGGTGCGGATGGAAGGGTTCTCGGACGAGTTCTCCGCCATACTCTCGCGCCAAATCGATGAAAAAGTCGCACCGAAGGCCTGAGGAGCAGCACGATGGGTATGTCCGTAGGCATTTCGGGGCGAGGCGGGCGCGGCCACAGGCGGCGCGGCCGCCATCACGCGCTGATATCGGAGATCAACGTCACGCCGATGGTCGACGTGATGCTGGTGCTGCTGATCATCTTCATGGTCGCGGCACCCTTGCTGACGGTCGGCGTGCCCATCGACCTGCCGGACACACAGGCCAAGGCGATGAACGTCGATACCCAGCCAATCACCGTCTCGATCGACCCGGCCGGCAAGATCTTCCTGCAGGAGACTGAAATCCCGATCGACGAGCTGGTCGCCAAGCTGCAGGCGATCTCCAAGACCGGCTATGATGAGCGGATTTTCATCCGTGGCGACAAGTCGACCGACTATGGCACCGCCATGAAGGTGATGGCCCGCATTTCGGCCGCTGGTTACAAGAACATCGGCCTGGTTTCACTGCAGGAACAGGAACAGTAGCACCAAGATGCGGACCGGCCTCACCACATCGGTGATCTTGCACACGGTAGCGTTAGCCTTCGGGCTGTTCACGCTGTCGTCCCCGCCTGCCATGCCCGCGTCCGATGCTGAATCGGTGTCTGTCGCTATCGTACCGATAGAGGCTACAGCACAGACGCTACAGGGCGACAAGAAAGCGGTGATGCACGAAAAGCCGGCGCCGAAGCCGACCAAGCGTCCCGATATCGTGCCAGATGCACAGAAGATCGGTGAGAACAGCGTCGATACCGACAAGCCGGTGACGGACGAGGCCAAGCCGAGGCCGGTGGAGCTGGCGTCGGCTCCGGCGCCGGCGCCGACACCGACCGAGAAGCCGAAGACAGAGGACGCGCCGAAGCCGAAGGAGGAGCCGAAGCCGATCCCGGCGACGGAAGTGGCGCCGTTGCCGCAGCCGAAGGAAGAGGTCAAGCCCGAGCCGGTCAAGCAGACGGAACCGAAGCCTATCCCGGCGAAGGAGCCGGCGCCAGCGCCACAGCCGGATACGACCGCCGCCATCGAGCCGAAGCCTGAGGTCAAGCCCGACGCGGTCGCCGAGGCCATATCGGAACAGCAGCCTCCGGAGGAGGCGCAGCTTCCGGACTCTGCGCCCGCGCCCGAGGCGCGGCCGAAGCCGCAGCCGGTACAGGCCGAAAGCGCCAAGGCGCCGGACCGCAAGGACGCAGACAAGCCGGTCAAGGAAGCCTCCTCCAAGCCGAAATCGGATGACAAGCAGTTCAACGCCGACGAGATTTCGGCTTTGCTCGACAAGCAGAAGCCGTCCGGTGGCGGCGCCAAGCGCTCGACGCAGCAGGCGTCGCTCGGCGCCGACAAGACCCAGGGCCAGAAGCTGTCGCAAAGCGAAATGGGCGCCTTGTCGGATCAGCTCGGCAATGCTTGGACCCTTCCGGCAGGGCTCGAGGGCTCGGAAAACTTCGTCGCCGTGATCGTGTTCAATCTCGATGCCTCCGGCAAGCTCGACGGCCGTCCGACCGTTGAAAAATCGAGCGGAAACCAACAGTTCGACGAGAGTGCGGTGCGTGCCGTCCAGAAAGCAAACATGGCTGGCCTGCAACTTCCTGCCGGCAAGCAGGATATCTGGGCCCAGGTTCGGGTCACTTTCGATCCCAGAGAGATGCTTGGGCTATAGGCCCAGCGTCCACAAAAGTTAAGAGAAGCGAGAAGACATGAAATCCATCCTCAAGCCGCTCCTGACGATTGCAGCCATGGCGCTGAGCATGACTGCCGTTGCCACCTTGCCGGCGCGAGCACTCGTCGAGATCAACGTAAACAAGGGCAATGTCGAGCCGCTGCCGATCGCGATCACCGATTTTCAAGGTGAGATTGGCGCTCAGATTTCCGATATCGTAAGTGCCGATCTGAAACGTTCCGGCCTGTTCGCACCGATAGACAAGAGCGCCTTCATCGAGAAGATCGCCAATCCCGATGCGCAGCCCCGCTTCGACGACTGGAAGGTGATCAACGCGCAGGCGCTGGTGACCGGCAGCGTCGGCAAGGAGGCGGACGGCCGCATCCGCGCCCAGTACCGGCTGTGGGACACTTTTGCCGGCCAGCAGATGTCCGGCGAGCAGTTCTTCGCCAACGACGCCAACACCAGGCGCGTCGCCCACATCATCGCTGACGCGATCTATGAGCGGCTGACCGGCGAGAAAGGCTATTTCGACACCCGCGTCGTCTTCATCGACGAATCCGGCGCCAAGAATGCGCGCAAGAAGCGGCTCGCCATCATGGACCAGGACGGCGCCAACGTCCGTTATCTCTCGGACGGCCGCTCGATCGTGCTGACGCCGCGTTTCTCGCCGAACCGGCAGGAAATCACTTACATGTCGTACGAAAGCGGTCAGCCGCGGGTCTATTTGCTGCAGATCGAAACCGGGCAGCGCGAACTTGTCGGCAATTTCCCCGGCATGACCTTTGCTCCGCGCTTTTCGCCGGATGGCCAGAAGGTGATCATGAGCCTGCTGCGCGATGACGGCAATTCCAACATTTTCGCCATGGACTTGCGCAGTCGCTCCACGACCAGGTTGACCAACTCGACGGCCATCGATACCTCGCCGTCTTATTCGCCCGACGGCAGCAAGGTGGTGTTCACCTCCGACCGCGGCGGTCGCGCTCAGATTTATGTGATGGGCGCCGACGGTTCGGGTCAGACCCGCATTTCCTTCGGCGACGGCGTCTATTCGACGCCGGTGTGGTCGCCACGCGGCGACCTCGTCGCCTTCACCAAGCAGACCGGTGGCGAATTTCAGATCGGCGTCATGAAGACCGACGGCTCTGGCGAGCGCATTCTCTCTTCCGGCTTCCAGCAGGAGGGGCCGACCTGGGCGCCTAACGGCCGCGTGCTGATGTTCTTCCGCGACTCAGCCGGTGGCCCAAAACTGGTTTCCGTCGATCTCACCGGCCGCAACGAGCAGCCGATCCCGACCGCAAACTTTGCGTCCGACCCGGCGTGGTCGCCGTTGCTGGAGTAACCAAGTTTCGACCGAGCCATCGCTCGCTCGTTGCAACTCGGCAACACCATGTCAAAAGCCCCGTTTTGGGGCTTTTTTCACGCCAAAGTCGCCTTTTGGCCGCATTTCCGCCTACGGTCCGCGACCACTGTGGCATCAGTTATTTCGGCTGCGGACGGGTGCCGAAACCAAATTTTAACCGTGTTTCTTGAATGCCGGTTAACCCAAACGTGGTTACTGGGCGATCAACGAAATCACTCGAAATACGAAGGAGAGGCGGCATGGGCCGTATTGCAGCACTTACCAGAAACCCGGCGATGATCGCCCTGATCGCGATGCTCGCCATCACCGGTTGCGCCTCGAAGAAAACCCCCAACAACGCTGCCGATCTCGGCCTCAATGGCGCGGGTGCCGCAACGCCGGGCTCGGCACAGGACTTTACCGTCAACATCGGCGACCGCATCTTCTTCGACACCGACTCGACCGCGATCCGTGCCGATGCGCAGACGACGCTGTCGCGCCAGGCGCAGTGGCTCAACCAGTACAAGCAGTACGCCATCGTCGTCGAAGGCCATGCCGACGAACGCGGCACGCGTGAATACAATCTGGCGCTCGGCGCCCGCCGCGCCGCCGCCACCCGCGACTTCCTGGTCGCCAGGGGCGTTTCGGCAAGCCGCCTGAAGACGATTTCCTACGGCAAGGAGCGCCCGGTCGCGGTTTGTGACGACATCTCCTGCTGGTCGCAGAATCGTCGCGCGGTCACCACGCTCTCCGGCGCCGGCTCTTGATACGCAAGACTGCGGCGCCTTAGTCGCAAAATTGCAACACCTCCATGCGAAAGGCGGCCAATGGCCGCCTTTTTCAGTTCTGGTCCCGGAAACAAAATCGGGAAACAAAATTTGGCCGAAGTCTCGCCTCCTGCTATGAGCCGAGGGCGCCTGGCTGGTTCCACAGTGATTGGAAGGCGCGAACAGGCTCACGAATTACACGGCGAGAGGCACATGCATTTCAGATCGGTCTTGAGCGGCACGCTTGCGCTGCTGCTCGTATCAGGCTTCGCGGCTACTGCGAGCGGCACCGGACAACCCGCGGATAGCGGCTTTTCCTTCCATCTGCCGACGCTCGGCATTTTCGGCAAGAAAGAGAAGCCGGAGCAGCAGCAGATCGCGCAGCAGCAGGACGGCACCACTGCCGCCAGCCTCGAAGAACAGCTGCGGCAGATGAACGGCAAGATCGAGGAACTCAATTTCCAGGTCCTGCAGATGCAGGAGCAGATGCGCAAGCAGCAGGAAGACAACGAGTTCCGCTTCCAGCAGCTGGAAGGCGGCTCCAGCGGGCAGCCGCCGGCGCAGAAGAAATCAGAGGCGGCGCCGCAGGATGGCAATACCGACAACAGCGTTGCCGAGGCCCCGGCAACGCAGGCGCCGGCCGATTCGGGTGCACAATCGGATGGCGGCCAGAGCGTCGGCGAAGTCATCGTCGAATCGCAGACTGGCGATCCCGGCAAGGTGATCACCGGCACCCCGCCAAAGACGTTCGGTACCATCACCGTCGACAAGAACGGCAATGTGGTCGATGCCGGCGGCAACACCCAGGCGACCGCGCCGACGGAAGGTGCGGCTCCCGCCGCCGAGGCGCCGGCGACCGGACCCAAGGCCGGCAAATCCGACGGCACGGTGGTGGCGGCGTTGCCTGCCACCAACAACCCGGAAGAGATCTACCGCAACTCCTACCAGTTCATCCTGTCGGGCGACTACAGCACCGCCGAGCAGGGTTTTCGCGACCACATTGCCCGCTTCCCCAAGGACGCCAAGGCGGCGGACGCGCATTACTGGCTAGGAGAGTCGCTGCTTGGCCAGCAGAAGTATCATGACGCAGCCGAGGTTTTCCTCTCCGCCAGCAAGGACTATCCGAAGGCCAAGAAGGCGCCTGACATGCTCCTGAAGCTCGGCGTGTCGCTGGTCGGCCTCAAGCAGAAGGATGTCGCCTGCGCCACCTTCGGTGAGATCGGCAAGCGTTATCCCGATATCTCGGCCGCGCTCAAGGAACGCGTCAAACAGGAAAGGGCGCTGGCGGCGTGCTAGTCATCCCCTCGCATGTCGGCGTCCGGGACCAGTTTTGGGCGACATGCATTGATGCTCGATACCGAGCCTGACGTTCCGGATTTTTCGACGATCGACTTTTCCAACGGCGCTGTTGCGGCCGTGTCCGGCGGCAGCGACTCGACCGCCCTCCTTCTTCTCCTCAAAGCTCACCTCGACCGCAGCGCCTCGACAGCCAGGCTGCTGGCGGTGACGATCGACCACGGCCTGCGTCCGGAAGCGGCGGCGGAAGCACGCGCCGTTGCAAAGCTCTGCGCCAAGCGCGGTATCGTGCATCGTACGCTCAACTGGTCCGGCGCCAAACCGTCGACCGGCCTGCCCGCAGCCGCGCGCGAGGCACGCTACCGGTTGCTGGCCGAGGTCGCGCAGGCGCAAGGCATCGGTGTGATCGTGACCGGCCACACCGCCGACGACCAGGCTGAGACCGTGCTGATGCGCCAGGCGCGAGGCGATGGGCGGGAGCCTGCAGGCCGAGGTCTCGCCGGTATGGCGCCGGCCACGCTCTATGACTGGCGGATCTGGATCGCTCGGCCGCTGCTCGGCGTACGGCGCGCGGCATTGCGCGCCTTCCTGCGGCGCGAAAATGTCGGCTGGGCCGAGGACCCGACCAACATCGATGCGCATTTCGAACGGCCGCGCATTCGCACCGTGCTCGGAGAAGACCGGAGCGGGCAGCGTTTTGCCGAGGCGATCGGCCTGGCCAGGCGGGCCGCCGCCGAGCGCGAGCAACTCGGCCGCCGCGCCGCCGCGCAGATCGGTGAATTTGCCAGCCGGCCGGCGAAGGGTCTCATCCGTCTCGATCCCGGTTTTGTCAAAGCCGACGACACGCGAGCAGCGGTCTATGGGCTGCGTGTTCTGCTGGCGGCGACCGGCGGCGTCGCCTTGTTGCCGGACCAGACGCGTAGCGAAGCTTTGTTTGAGCAAATGCGGGCCGGACCGCTTTGCGCCACATTGTCGCGGACGGTCGCCGATATCAGGCGCACCGGCATCTTCCTGTACCGTGAATCGCGCGACCTGCCGCCTGCCGCTCCGTTGGCGGCGGGACTCTGGGACGGTCGCAGGCAGGTCACCGAAGCAGAGGCGTTCACATTGGGCGACAGTTCTGGTGCATTGTTGATCGCGCCGCTCGGCGCGGCTGCCGCCGCCAAACGGATTGCCGGGAGTGGCGCGCCAGCAAGCCTTGTTCGCGCCGCCTTGGCTGCGGAACCGGCGCTCTGGCGTGGCGGCGAATGCCTTGGCTTTGCAGGGGATGCAACGGCGGCGCCGGCAATCGCGGTCAGCCCCGCCGTCGCACCTTTTGCACGCTTCCTGCCTTGCTTCGATCTGGTGCTGGCCGGGGCCGTCGCCGAACTGACCGGCGCGCCGCCCGTCCCGGCCTTGCCTTCCAGCCGCCACAGTGCCGGTTGATGGTGGCGCGAAAGCTTAACCCAGACGTGCTGTTATGCTTGGCAAGGGGAGGCGCTCTCCCTATGTTAGGCTCAAGTTTCCTCTCATACGCGTGCCCCATCGGGTACCAACGGGACAATTGATGAATCCGAATTATCGCAACCTCGCGCTCTGGGCGATCATAGCGGTCCTGCTCATCGCTCTCTTCAATCTGTTCCAGACGCCGCAGACGCGCGGAGCATCGACCGATGTTCCCTACTCGCAGTTCCTGCAGGAGGTCGCGGCCGGCCGGGTGAAGACGGTGACCATCGCCGGCGACCGCATCATGGGCACCTACACCGACAACGCCAATGGCTTTCAGACCTATTCGCCCGGCGATCCGCAGCTGGTCTCGCGG
This sequence comes from Mesorhizobium sp. PL10, assembly GCF_053714315.1. NCBI lineage: Bacteria > Pseudomonadati > Pseudomonadota > Alphaproteobacteria > Hyphomicrobiales > Phyllobacteriaceae > Mesorhizobium > Mesorhizobium sp. PL10. The sequence goes on from NZ_JBSKBR010000001.1 coordinate 168,130, forward strand.
CTTCAGGACAAGAACGTCGTCATCAATGCGCGTCCTGAATCGGACGGATCCACCTCGTTGTTCAGCTATCTCATCTCCTACTTGCCGATGATCCTGATCCTCGGCGTGTGGATATTCTTCATGCGCCAGATGCAGTCCGGTTCCGGACGCGCCATGGGCTTCGGCAAGTCGAAGGCCAAGCTTCTGACCGAGGCGCATGGCCGTGTCACCTTCCAGGATGTCGCCGGCGTCGACGAGGCAAAGGAAGATTTGGAAGAGATCGTCGAGTTCCTGCGCGATCCGCAGAAGTTCCAGCGCCTGGGCGGCAAGATCCCGCGCGGTGTGCTGCTCGTCGGCCCCCCCGGCACCGGCAAGACGCTGCTCGCCCGCTCGGTCGCCGGCGAAGCCAATGTGCCCTTCTTCACCATTTCGGGTTCGGACTTCGTCGAGATGTTCGTCGGCGTCGGCGCGTCCCGTGTCCGCGACATGTTCGACCAGGCCAAGAAGAATGCCCCTTGCATCATCTTCATCGACGAAATCGACGCCGTCGGCCGCCATCGTGGCGCTGGCCTCGGCGGCGGCAATGACGAGCGCGAGCAGACGCTGAACCAGCTGCTGGTCGAGATGGACGGCTTCGAATCCAACGAGAGCATCATCCTGATAGCTGCCACCAACCGGCCCGACGTGCTCGATCCGGCGCTGTTGCGTCCGGGCCGCTTCGACCGCCAGGTGGTGGTGCCGAACCCAGACATCGTCGGCCGCGAGAAGATCCTCAAGGTGCATGTGCGCAACGTGCCGCTGGCGCCCAATGTCGACCTCAAGGTGGTCGCGCGTGGAACGCCGGGGTTCTCCGGCGCCGATCTGATGAACCTGGTCAACGAATCCGCCCTGATGGCGGCGCGCCGCAACAAGCGCCTCGTCACCATGGCCGAATTCGAGGACGCCAAGGACAAGATCATGATGGGCGCCGAGCGCCGCTCGTCGGCAATGACCCAGGCAGAGAAGGAGCTCACCGCTTACCACGAAGCCGGCCACGCCATCCTCGCGCTCAACGTGCCGTCCGCCGATCCGCTGCACAAGGCGACCATCATCCCGCGCGGCCGTGCGCTCGGCATGGTCATGCAGCTGCCGGAAGGCGACCGTTATTCGATGAGCTACAAGTACATGGTCTCGCGGCTTGCCATCATGATGGGCGGCCGCGTCGCCGAGGAGTTCAAGTTCGGCAAGGAGAACATCACTTCGGGCGCGTCCTCCGACATCGAGCAGGCGACCAAGCTGGCACGCGCCATGGTCACGCGCTGGGGCTTTTCCGACAAGCTCGGCCATGTCGCCTATGGCGACAACCAGGAAGAGGTCTTCCTCGGCCATTCGGTGGCGCGCACGCAGAATATCTCGGAAGAGACCGCGCAGATCATCGACGCCGAAGTGCGGCGCCTGATCGACGACGCCTATTCAACCGCCAAGGCGATCCTGACCAAGAAGAAGAAGGAATGGATCGCTCTGGCGCAAGGCCTGCTCGAATACGAGACGCTTTCGGGCGAGGAGATCAAGCAACTGATCGCCGGGCAGAAGCCGGCACGAGATCTGGGGGATGATACTCCTCCGAGCCGCGGTTCAGCCGTGCCGAAGTCCGGGCGCCGCAAGAAGGGCCCGGAGCCCGAAGGCGGCATGGAGCCTCAGCCTTCGAGCTGAACTGAAATCATTCGATCCAGGAAAACGCCGCGGCTTCAATCCGCGGCGTTTTGCTGTCCAGGGTTTATCAAAGAGCAAGCCGTGCGGTTACACCTGCTTTGCCGGGGCGCGCGCCATCAGTCCGGCCAGCATGTTGCTTGCCCCATCTGGCCAGAGGGATCAGGGCATTGTCCAGCTCGATGCCGAATTCGGTAATCGAGTATTCGACCCTCGGCGGCACCTCAGGGAATATCTCGCGGTGAACGATGCCGTCAGCCTCCATTTCGCGCAGCTGCTGGATCAGCATCTTTTCGCTGATGTCAGGCACCAGCCGTTTCAGTTCACCGAATCGTGCCGGCGCCTTGTGAATCTGCCAGAGCAGTAATGCCTTCCATTTTCCGCTGATAACTTCCAGCGCCGGCCCCAATCCGCAACTATCTGGCTGTTTCTTTCCCATGTTTCATCCAATTCTGAGCAATCGGTGGGTAGCTTACATTTTTGTCGGTACTTGAGAACAACCAAGCCGGTCCATAGCTTCAAACCAGCTCGCCGGCATCGGCGAACACCACAACATCATATCGGTATCTCGCTTCGGCCTGCAAAGGCCGTCGGCGGCCTGATTTTGTCAAAAAGGAATGGATCATGACACGATACGCAAACAAGAAGGCCGTGGTCATCGGCGGGACGCACGGCATGGGCCTCGCCGTTGCCGAAGCCCTGATCGAGGACGGTGCCGAAGTTCTGGTCACCGGCCGCGACCAACGCAACATCGAGGCCGCCCGCAGAAAGCTGTTTTCGCGAGCTCATATCGTGCGGTCCGATATCAGCGACATGGCCGATATCCTCACGCTCGGTGCTGAAGTCGGGCAGAAGCTCGGTCAGGTCGACTTCCTTCACGTCAATGCCGGGGTAGCCAATCTCGAACCCATGGAGCGGGTCACCGAGGGCAGTTACGACCGCACCTTCAACATCAATGCCAAGGGCGCTTTCTTCATCGTGCAGCGCCTGCTGCCCCTCATCAGGGATGGTGGCGCCATCGTCTTCACCTCGTCGATCGCCGACGAATCCGGCACCGGCGGCATGAGCGTCTATTCCGGATCGAAGGCGGCACTTCGCGCTTTCGCCAAGGTCCTGGCCGCCGAACTTCTGCCGCGCCGGATCCGCGTGAATGTGGTCAGCCCCGGCTTCATCGACACACCGACGATGGGCGTGGCCGATGCCTCGGCCCAGGAGCGGGCGGCCTTCATGGCGATCGGCGACGCTGTCACCCCGATGAAGCGCCACGGCACGATGGAGGAAGTGGCGCGTGCAGTCCTGTTCCTGGCTTTCGATGCAACCTTCACCACAGGCGCCCGGCTGACTGTCGATGGCGGCCTTGGGCAGGCCCTGAGCCCCTTGCCGGTGTGATCCGGCCCAATCTGAAACGACGGAGTTACAAGATGAGCGATATTGCTGTAATCGGCCTTGGCGCCATGGGCACGGCTCTTGCCGGAGCCTTCCTCGACAAGGGTCATGGGGTGACGGTGTGGAACCGCTCTTCGGCAAAGGCGGAGGCTTTGGCGGCCAGAGGCGCGGTCGTTGCCATGAGCGTTGAGGACGCCGTCAGGTCGAGCAAGCTGATCGTGGTGTGCCTGCTCGTCTACGACACGGTCCATGAAATGCTGGCTCCAGCGCAGCTGGCGCTGTCGGGTCGCACGGTGGTCAACCTCACCAACGGCACGCCCGAGCAGGCGCGGGCGATGTCCGACTGGGCGGTCGGGCACGGCGCCGACTATATCGATGGCGGCATCATGGCGGTGCCGCCGATGATCGGCGGGCAGCATGCCTTGATACTGTATAGCGGCTCCAGGCAAGCCTACGACGCTCACGCGGGACGACTCGATTCGCTCGGCACCAGCAGATATCTCGGAGAGGATGCTGGCCTCGCACCACTCTACGATATCTCGCTTCTGGCCGGCATGTACGGGCTGTTCGCCGGCGTGCTGCAGGCACTGGCGATGACGGGAGCCGCCGGAATCCCCGCCGTGGAATTCATGCCGCTGCTGATGTCATGGCTGCACGCGATGCAAGGTGGCTTGCCGAAATGGGCAGAGCAAATCGATGCGGGCGACCACACCAGCAATGTCGTGTCCGGTCTCGGCATGCAGGCTGATGCCTTTGTCAATCTGATCGACACAAGCAGGTCTGCTGATGTCAGCACCGAGTTGATCTTGCCGATGCAAGGTCTGATGAGGCGTGGCGTGGCGGCGGGCAAAGCCAACGCCGATCTTTCCAGCCTGATCGAGCTTCTTCAACTGTCAAAGAAGGTCGTCTGAAGCTGGCAACACCACGCTTCCAACAGAAGGCCCGCGAACCTTGCGGTTCGCGGGCCTTCGATGTTCAGCTGATGCGATCAGCTCTTCAGCTTGGCATTACACAGGCTGTAATAGCCGCCGCCTTTCTGGATCCAGCGAAGGCCGTTCAACGTACCTGCGTCCTTATTGCCGTGGTAACCCTGCAGGCAGGTCTTCATCCGCGCCTTCGCCGGTTTTTCGGTCTTGAACTCGGCGGCCAGCATAGTCGGGAATGTCACGCCCGCCGGGGCAACAGTGGGGGCGACGGCCGCGCTGGTTTCCTCTTTCGGCGGCTCGGTTTTGACCGTATCCGCGCTGGCACTCTCCGCGGCGGACGTCGCGCATTTCTCCGTGCGGAAAGCGGTCCAATCCATGCCGTTCAGAGTGCTGCCTTCCTTGGCTGTGCGATAGGCCTCGCCGCATTCCTTCATCGTCAGTGCGCTTGCAGGGGCGACGCTCCAAGCGAGCAATGCCGTCACAATCAATGCTGCCAATTTCAATCTGGACATAGGACCCTCCTGGTTGACAAAACTCCGATGTCCTTTTGTATACTGTTTGTTCTTCATATGTTCAATCGGAATCTTTACGAATCACCAAGGTCTGGCGGTGGGCCGTGTGGGCGAACTCATGATGCCGATAGCTTCCGTGATATATGGATGCGAGCAGAGCTCGGGCGTCTTCGAGCGCAGCAAAAAGGCCCGCGCGTGTTGCGATGCGCGGGCCTTTGTCTGGAGAATATGGCTACGCGATCAGCTCTTCAGCTTGGCGTTGCAGAGGCTGTAGAAGCCGCCGCCCTTCTGGATCCAGCGCAGGCCATTCAGCGTGTTGGCATCCTTGTTGGCGTAATAGAGCTCGAGGCAGGTGTGCATGCGGCCCTTGGCCGGCGTCTCGCTGGCGTATTTCTTCGAGATCACGCTCGGGAACTTCACACCTTTGGGAGCGGTGACCGAGGGCTTTTCAGGTTCGCTGGTATAGGTCGCCTCGCTGGGAGCCGGCACGGTGTCGTCGTCATCGGCGCCGGCGCCGCATTCGGCCTTACGGAAGTCGTTCCATTTCTTGCCGCCCAGCGTGTTGGCAGACTTGGCCGCCTGATATTTGGCGCTGCAATCGGCCATGCTCAGGCCCTTGCCGCTGTCGGCAACCGCCTTGGTCGTCGTTGCCTTGGCGGGTTCAACCATGGCCGAAGCGCCGGCGGCGCATTCGGTCTTGCGGAAGTCGTTCCACTTCATGCCGTTCAGTGTCCCGGCGGCCTTGGCCGCCTGGTACTTGGTGCTGCACTCTTTTGCCGTAAGGCCCTTGGCTCCGTCGTCGGCCGCGGCGGCGGCCTTGGTCGTTGCCTTGGCGGGCTCTGCCGCAGCCGAGGCACCGGCGGCGCATTCGGTCTTGCGGAAGTCGTTCCACTTCATGCCGTTCAGCGTGCCGGCAGTCTTGGCGGCCTGATACTTGGCGCTGCATTCCTTGGCCGTCAGACCCTTGGCCTGATCGGCAGTGGCCGCCTTGGTAGCGGCCGCCTTCTTGGCCGGCTTGGCGGTCTCGGTCGTGGCGGCTGCATCGGTGCCGCATTCGGCTTTACGGAACTGGTTCCAGGTCTGTCCGTTCAGCGTGCCGCCGTCCTTGGCGGCATTATACTTGGTACTGCACTCGGCCATGGTCAGTGCGTTGGCGGGCGCCGCCATGAACAAGGTTGCGACGGCAAGACCCGTCAAAGTTGCAAGTCGGTGGATGAGCATGGCGTTTCTCCCGTGGCTGCCGCCCATGAGGTGTCCCTGAGCGAATCAGTAGCTCTCAACGCTAGGGTGCGCCAGATGCTAACTGGCGCCGGTACCGTCGGAAAGCGCGTCCTCCCGACAAGGTGATGGAATCCTTGCGATTTGCCGCCTCCAACAGCAAAAGGTATACCGGCTGAACCTGCGTTGCACAGCCAGTGTGAGCGGTATATTGCGGCAAGACCGTGTCATCGTGATGCGTTGCCGAACGCTGCTTGACAGCCTGCTACAATGATTTTCTAAGAATTCGTAATATACAATCACACAATGTGATCGTAAGGCTCGGCCAATTGTGGCATTAGAAGCCGGCTGAAAAACCGACGGGGATTCTGGCTAACATGGCAGGACGTTATTTCGGCACCGACGGCATTCGCGGGCGTGCCAACAAATTTCCGATGACGGCTGAGATCGCGATGCGGGTCGGCATGGCCGCCGGCCTGTCGTTCCAGCGCGGCAGCCACCGCCACCGCGTCGTGCTCGGCAAGGACACGCGGCTGTCCGGCTACATGATCGAGAATGCAATGGTGGCCGGCCTTTGTGCCGCCGGCATGGATGTGTTCCTGCTCGGCCCGATTCCGACGCCGGCGGTCGCCATGCTGGTGCGCTCGTTGCGCGCCGATATCGGCGTCATGATCTCGGCCTCGCACAATCCCTACTTCGATAACGGCATCAAGCTTTTTGGGCCTGACGGCTACAAGCTCTCCGACGAGATCGAGGAGCGCATCGAAAGCATGCTCGACAAGGATATCGAACTGGCGCTCGCCGACTCCGACGGGCTCGGCCGCGCCAAGCGTGTCGACGGCGTGCATGACCGCTACATCGAATTCGCCAAGCGCACGCTTCCGCGCTCGATGTCGCTGTCGGGTCTCAGGATCGTCGTCGATTGCGCCAATGGCGCCGCCTACAAGGTGGCGCCCGCCGCCCTTTGGGAATTGGGCGCCGAGGTCATTGCCATCAATGTCGAGCCGAACGGCTTCAACATCAACAAGGAATGCGGCTCGACCCATCCGGCCGGCCTGCAGAAGAAGGTGCATGAAGTGCGCGCCGATATCGGCATCGCGCTCGACGGCGATGCCGACCGTGTCGTCATCGTCGACGAAAACGGCACGATCGTCGATGGCGACCAGATCATGGCGCTGATTGCCGAGTCCTGGCACCAGAGCGGGCGGCTCGCAGGCGGCGGCGTCGTCTCGACGGTGATGTCCAATCTCGGCCTCGAACGCTTCCTCGGCGACATGAAGCTGCAGCTGCACCGCACCAAGGTCGGCGATCGTTATGTCGTCGAGCACATGCGTGCGCATGGGTTGAATGTCGGCGGCGAGCAATCGGGCCACATCGTGCTGTCCGATTTCTCGACCACTGGCGATGGCTTGGTCTCGGCTCTGCAGGTGCTGGCCTGCATCAAGCGACAGAACCGGCCGGTCAGCGAATTGTCGAAGAAGTTCGAGCCGGTGCCGCAGCTGTTGAAGAATGTCCGCATCGCCGGCGGCAAGCCGCTCGAGGAAGCCCCGGTCAAGGCCGCGATCGAAGATGCGCGCAACCGTCTCGGCAAGGCCGGGCGACTGGTCATCCGGCCCTCCGGCACCGAGCCGCTGATCCGCGTCATGGCCGAGGGCGACGACCCGCAACTGGTCGAAGCCGTGGTCAACGACATCGTTGACATCATTTCGGAAACGCGCAGCGCCGCCTGATCGCGCTGCCTCCACCGGCGGGCGCGAACTGCCGGCTCGAAGACCTCAAGGCCCGCCTCCAGGCGGGCCTTTTGTTTTCGCCAGGGCGGTTCCAGCATCATGCCGGGCGGCAGCTGTTTGCTAAAATGTCGATAATTCGTGGTTAATCGACAGGGTTAAACGCCTTTTAACTTTTCCAATTCATTATCCACAACTGAGGTCAATCATACTCGGGCGGGTTTGGACTTCCCGACGGTTCTCAGGGGTGAAGCATGTTCAATACAGCAAAAATGGCTCTCCTTGCCGCGCTGTTCGCAGGCGTGGCCGGGCCGGTATTCGCCGCCGATCTGGTGGAGCCGCCGGTGGTCGAGGAAGCACCGCCGCCGGTAGCTTATGACCCGCCCGCCGATTTCGGCGGCTGGTACATCCGCGGCGACATCGACTATCACTGGTCGAAATTCCGCGGCGGCGACTACACCACCTACAGCGCTGCGCCGCCCCAGATTCCGGGGTCTTTCGCCTCCGGCAAGTTGAAGAGCGCCTTTTCGGCCGGGGCGGGTGTCGGTTACCAGGTCAACCGGTACTTCCGCACCGATCTGACCTTCGACTGGATGAGCAAGTCCAATTTCCGCGGCTCGACCAACGGCTTCTGCGCCGGCGGCATAGCTTGTACTTCGGTCGACACATCGTCCTATTCGGCGATGCTGCTCCTGGCCAACGCCTATGTCGATATCGGCACCTGGCACGGTGTGACGCCCTATGTCGGCGCCGGCATCGGCGGCGCCTGGGTCAAGTGGGATACGCTGCACAACACCGATCTCGACGGCTCCTTCGAGCACAGCGGCGGCAAGGGCTGGCGCTTTGCCTACGCCCTCATGGCCGGCGCCTCCTATTGCCTGACCGACCGGGTCAAGCTCGATCTCGGCTACCGCTACAGCCATATCAATGGTGGCAAGATGTTCAACTACGCCTCCGACAGCAATGTCGGTCCGGGCTACGATCGCGGCATCAACGTGCACGAAGTGCGCGGCGGCCTGCGCTACCAGTTCGGCCGGTCGGACTGCGCCCCGCCGCCGGAACCCTACGTTCCCGAGCCGGAGCCGATCTACACCAAGTAGTCGCCTCGAAATCCTGGAATTCGCGAACCGCCCGGTTATGCCGGGCGGTTTTCGTTTGGCGATTGCGGTGCATTTCCATCCGCCGCCTGGCTGAAAAAAGCCTGCCGAAATCAATTCGGTAACGCCGCGTTATCCTTAACCCGCACTTAACCACTATGGTTAACAATGCTTCCTGAAACGGTGCGCGATTAACGACGGGCGACAATTTCAGGAGCCGGGGACCATGAATTTCAAACCGCTGACAGCGCTGGCGCTTGCCGCATTCGTGTTTGCTCCGCTGACGCCGGCGCAAGCCGCAGACTACGATCCGCCGATCTATGTCGATCAGGCGCCGGACTATCAACCGGTCGAGGTCGGCTCGGGCTGGTATCTGCGCGGCGACGTCTCCTATCTGGCGCAGAAGAGCTACCAGGATCAGGATTTCACCTTCGCGCCGGCAAGCTTCAGCGAAAAACAGGATCCAGCCTTTGCCAGTATCGGCTTCGGCTATCATTTCAACGACTATCTGCGCGCCGATATAAATCTCGGCTATCTGCCGGGCAACAAGGTTGGCATCCACTACGACGATACCGCGATCGTGATACCGCCGGCCACGGCAACGGTGGCGTCGGCATCCCTGGAGAATTATTCCCTGTCGGGGATGGTCAATGGCTATGTCGATCTTGGCACTTATGTCGGGATCACGCCCTATCTGGGCGCCGGCATCGGGTTGGTCCGGAGCAAATACAAGCTGTCGGCGAGTTACTTCACCGACAATCTCGACGCTACCGATGATTTCGTCCGGAGCGACAACAAGACCCAGTATGCCTTCGCCTATACGCTGGATGCGGGCTTGGCCTATCAGATCACCAAGAATGTCTCCGTCGATCTCGGCTATCAGTATTTTTCGGCGCCGGATGCTGAATATGTCACGGCCGAGAGCCTGACGTCCTATCCGATCCGCAAGGGCATCAGCAATCATCAGGTCAAGCTCGGGCTGCGTTACGACCTCTGGTAGGCTGGCTGTCGACACCAAGCTTGACGGCGGATCTCTTCGATCCGCCGTTTGCGTTTGAAGTCACGACATCCTGATCGCGGATTGCTTGTATCTTGTCAGCGACAAAAACTTTCCTCTTGACGCCTGAGGGCTGAACGCATATCGCCGTCCGTGGGCCACCCCTCCCCAACGAGGGGCCACTATCTGGAAGGATAGACCACGATGACGACGCATACGAAGCCCGGACTCCGTCCGGCAAATCCCAATTTCTCCTCAGGTCCCTGCGCAAAACGTCCCGGCTGGTCGGTCGAGGCGCTGAAGAATGCTGCGCTCGGCCGTTCCCACCGCGCCAAGATCGGCAAGACCAAGCTCGAACAGGCGATCGAGCTGACGCGGGAAATTCTCCAGGTTCCAGCGGATTACCGCATCGGCATCGTTCCGGCGTCGGACACCGGCGCTGTCGAGATGGCGCTGTGGTCGCTGCTCGGCGAGCGCGGCGTCGACATGGTCGCCTGGGAAAGCTTTGGCTCCGGCTGGGTTACCGATGTCGTCAAGCAGCTGAAGCTCGCCGATAGCAGAAAGATCGAAGCTGGCTATGGCGAGCTGCCGGATCTCACCAAGATCGATTTTGACCGCGACGTGGTCTTCACCTGGAACGGCACGACCTCAGGCGTGCGCGTGCCGAATGGCGATTTCATTCCAGCCGATCGCAAGGGGTTGACCATTTGCGACGCGACATCGGCCGCCTTCGCTCAAAGGCTCGATTTCCAGAAGCTGGACGTCGTCACCTTCTCCTGGCAGAAAGTGCTGGGCGGCGAGGGCGCACACGGCATGCTGATCCTCAGCCCGCGTGCCGTCGAGCGGCTTGAAACCTACAAGCCGGCCTGGCCGCTGCCCAAGATCTTTCGTCTGACCTCAGGTGGCAAGCTGATCGAAGGCATCTTCAAGGGCGAGACGATCAACACGCCGTCGATGTTGTGCGTCGAGGACTATCTCGATGCGCTCAACTGGGCGAAGTCGATCGGCGGGCTCGGTGCACTGATCGCCAGAGCGGACGCCAATGCCGCTGTGCTCGACGGTTTTGTCGACAAGTCCTCATGGCTCGGCCATCTCGCAATCGACGCGGCGACACAGTCCAACACGTCCGTGTGTCTGTCCTTCACCGACCCGGATGTTGCGGCGCTCGATGCCGACGGACAGGCGGCTTTTGCGAAAGCGATCGTCTCTGTGCTCGACAAGGAAGGCGTCGCCTACGATATCGGCTCTTATCGCGACGCACCGCCCGGCCTGCGCATCTGGTGCGGCGCGACTGTCGAGACATCCGATCTCGAAGCGCTGCTGCCCTGGCTCGACTGGGCCTTCGCCACGCAGAAGGCGTCGCTGAAGGCAGCGGCCTGAGATTGCATGGCGGCCTGCGGGCCGCCAGTTCCCCGACAATCCATTTCAAGGAGGTCGCAATGGCGCCCCGCGTTCTCGTCTCGGATAAACTCTCCACCACTGCCGTACAGATATTCAAGGATCGCGGCATCGAGGTCGACTATTTGCCCGATCTCGGCAAAGACAAGGAAAAGCTGCTCGAAGTGATCGACCAGTATGATGGCCTTGCCATCCGTTCGGCGACCAAGGTCACGGAAAAGCTGATCAACGCCGCGACAAAGCTAAAGGTTGTCGGCCGCGCCGGCATCGGCGTGGACAATGTCGACATCCCGGCGGCGAGCCGCAAGGGCATCATCGTGATGAACACGCCCTTCGGCAATTCGATCACCACTGCCGAGCATGCTGTCGCGATGATCTTCGCGCTTGCCCGCCAGATTCCCGAAGCCAACGCCTCGACCCATGCCGGCAAATGGGAAAAGAACCGCTTCATGGGCGTCGAGATCACCGGCAAGACGCTGGGTGTCATCGGCTGCGGAAATATCGGCTCGATCGTCGCCACGCGCGGCGTCGGCTTGAAGATGCATGTCGTTGCCTTCGACCCGTTCCTGTCGGACAAGCGTGCCGAGGAGCTTGGCGTCGACAAGGTCGAACTGGACGAGCTTTTCGCCCGCGCCGACTTCATCACGCTGCACACGCCGCTGACCGACAAGACGCGCAACATCATCGATGCGGCGGCGATCGCCAAGATGAAGAACGGCGTGCGCATCATCAACTGCGCCCGTGGCGGGCTGGTCGTCGAGGCCGATCTGGTCGCGGCGCTGAAGAGCGGCAAGGTGGCCGGTGCCGGCATCGACGTGTTCGAGGTCGAACCGGCCGAGAACAATGAACTGTTCGGCATGGAGAATGTGGTGGCGACGCCGCATCTCGGCGCCTCGACGGCGGAAGCGCAGGAGAATGTCGCGCTGCAGGTGGCCGAGCAGATGGCCGATTACCTGATCAAAGGCGCGGTTTCCAACGCCATCAACATGCCCTCGATCACGGCGGAAGAAGCGCCGCGGCTAAAACCCTTCGTCAAGCTCGCCGAAGTGCTCGGCGCCTTTGTCGGCCAGGTCACCGAGGACCCGATCACTGAGGTCGAGATCCTGTTCGACGGCTCGACCGCGACGATGAATACGCGGGCGCTGATCAGCGCTACGCTTGCCGGCTTGATCCGGCCGCAGGTCTCCGACGTCAACATGGTGTCGGCGCCGATCATGGTGAAGGAGCGCGGCATCATCGTCGCGGAGGTCAAGCGCGACAAGTCGGGCGTTTTCGACGGCTACATCAAGCTGACGGTCAAGACCGAGCACAAGACGCGCTCGATCGCCGGCACCTGCTTTTCCGACGGCAAGCCACGCTTCATCCAGATCAAGGGCATCAATCTCGACGCCGAGGTCGGCCAGCACATGCTCTACACCACCAATGCCGACGCGCCCGGCATCATCGGCCTGCTTGGCACGGTGTGCGGCGAAAACGGTGTCAACATCGCCAACTTCCAGCTCGGCCGCAACCGGCCGGGCGGCGACGCGATTGCGCTACTCTATCTCGACAAGCCATTCCCGGAAGATGTGCTGGAGCAGGTCAAGGCTCACAAGTCGATCGACTCGGCCAAGCGCTTGCATTTCGACGTCAACACGATGTGATCTGGACCGTCCAATGAGGTTCGAAAGGCGCGGCCTTGCCCGCGCCTTTTTTTGTTCAGGGTGTTCGCGTCGACGGAGCGCTCGCCATCTTGCGTCCGCTGTGTTCGGCCAGACCGATGCCGCCCAGCACCAGGACGAGCGCCAGCGCTTGGTAGAGCTGGAATGTCTCGCCGACGATCAGCACCGACAGCAGCGTGCCGAAGATCGGCACCAGGTTGATGAACAGCCCGGCACGGTTGGCGCCGATCAGTTCGTTGCCCCTGATGTAGAATATCTGCGAGATGACCGAGGCGCCGACCGCAGTGTAGGCGATGATCACCCAGCCGCTGATGTCGGGGACGATGACCTTACCGGCGGCGGCTTCCCACAGGACGAAAGGCAGCGACGTAATCAGCGCTGCGATCGACAGCGACAGCATCAGGCTTTGCCAGCGCATCTCCGGCTTCAGCCGCAGCCCGACCGAATAGCCGCTGTAGAGGATAACGGCGATCAGCATGATGGCATCGCCGAAATTGAGCTCCAGCGTCAGCAACCGGCGCGGGTCGCCATGGCAGGCGGTCAGCACCACGCCGGCTATGGTCAGCACGACGCCGGCAATCTGCGCCCAGTTCACGCGTAAGCGGAAGAAGATAAAGTTGGCAACGATGATCAGGACCGGCATCGCCGCCTGTTCGATCGAGACGTTGATCGCGGTAGTATAGTTGAGCGCCGTATAGAAAATAGTGTTGAACAAAGTGAAGCCGCTGGCCCCCAGTGCAGCCAGGACGAGCCAGTGTTTGCGTACCACGGGCCAGTCCTCCCTGGTCGTGCGCCAGCCGATCGGCAGCAGGATCGCGACCGCCAGCAGCCAGCGCAGGAAGACCAGCATCATCGGCGAGACATGATCGACCGCCAGCTTGCCGGCGACGGAATTGCCGCCCCACAGCAAGGTGGTGACAGCCAAGAACAGGTAGGCGTGTCGATGCATTGCAGGATTCCGGCCGCCGGAGGTGCGGTGTTTGCCGGCCTATTGCCCCCGCCGGCCCAAGTAAATGATGTCAAAGCCGAAAATTGTTGTGCCTCAGGGCATTTTCGGCGGCAAAGAAAGGTCGCACTTGCGAGGTCTTGACGCTATAGAGGCCTGTCGTTTCGAACCATATCCAGGCCGCCAGGGCGGCATCTCAAGGGAAAAGAAATATGGCCAATGTGGTGGTCGTCGGCTCGCAATGGGGCGACGAAGGCAAGGGCAAGATCGTCGACTGGTTGTCGGAGCGCGCCGACGTGGTCGTGCGCTTCCAGGGCGGCCACAATGCCGGCCATACGCTGGTCGTCGACGGCAAGGTCTACAAACTGTCGCTGCTGCCGTCGGGTGTGGTGCGGCAAGGCAAGCTGTCGATCATCGGCAATGGCGTCGTCTTCGACCCGCACGCCTTTGTCGCCGAAGTGGCAAAACTCAAGGCGCAAGGCGTCGAGGTGACGCCGGACCGCCTGAAAATAGCCGAAAACACCGCGCTTATCCTGTCGCTGCACCGGGAGTTGGACGGATTCCGCGAGGATGCTGCCTCCAATTCCGGGACGAAAATTGGCACGACCCGTCGCGGCATCGGCCCCGCCTATGAGGACAAGGTGGGCCGGCGCGCGGTCAGGGTGATGGATCTGGCGGATTTGGAAACGCTTCCCCTCAAGGTCGACAGGCTGCTGACGCATCACAATGCGCTGCGTCGCGGGCTTGGCCATGGCGAGGTCACCCATGAGGCGATCATGACCGAACTGACCTCGGTCGCCGATGAGATCCTGCCCTATATGGACCGCGTCTGGAAAATCCTCGACGACAAGCGCCGCGCCGGCGAGCGCATCCTGTTCGAGGGCGCGCAAGGCACGCTGCTCGACATCGACCACGGCACCTATCCGTTCGTCACCTCGTCCAACACCGTCGCCGGCCAGGCCGCTGCCGGCTCGGGCGTCGGCCCCGGCGCCATCGGCTATGTGCTGGGCATCACCAAGGCCTATACGACGCGTGTCGGCGAAGGCCCGTTCCCGACCGAGCAGAAGAACGAGATCGGCGAATTCCTCGGCACGCGCGGCCACGAATTCGGCGTCGTCACCGGGCGCAAGCGCCGCTGCGGCTGGTTCGACGCCGTGCTGGTGCGCCAGGCCGTTGCCGTCAACGGCATCAAGGGCATCGCGCTGACCAAGCTCGACGTGCTCGACGGGCTGGACGAGATCAAGGTCTGCACGGGTTACCGGCTCGACGGCGAAATGATCGACTATCTGCCGGCGAGCCAGGGCGCGCAGGCGCGTGTCGAACCGGTCTACGAGACGCTGGAAGGCTGGAAAGGCACCACTGCCGGCGCACGCAGCTGGAACGACCTTCCGGCGCAGGCCGTCAAATATGTCCGTTACATCGAGGAGCTCATCGGCGCACCCGTCGCGCTCCTTTCCACCAGCCCGGAGCGGGACGACACAATACTTGTGACCGATCCGTTTCAAGACTAGTTTTCTGAAGCCTTTCCGGGCATCGCGGCCGATTTGCGGGGGCTGGCCCGGGGAACAAAATGCAGGTCCATTGAAGCATGGCTGATTTCGTTGCTGTTCTGAAAAACGCGTTCGAGAAGCACGGCGACGAGACGCCTGAGAAGCGTGCGCGCATCTATAATAGCGTTCGTGCCATGCTGGCGAAGAAGCTTGCGGAATATTCGCCGCCGATGGCTCCCGAGGCCATAGACAAGCAGAAACGCTCGCTGGAAGACGCCATTTCGAGCGTCGAGCGGGACTATGCCAAACCGGCACCGGCATCCGATCCGCTGGCCGAGCTCGAACACATCTTCTCCTCCATCGACCGCAACAAGAACCAGCCCAGTCATGTAAAGCCGTCCACCACGCCTGCATCGGCACCTGCACCGGCCTGGCAGCCGGCGAAACCCGTGCAGCCGGCGCCGGTCGCCCGGACGGAGCCGAGCTGGCAAAGGCCCGCACCGACACCACCGCCGCCTGCTGCGCGCGCCGAAACCGTCAACGAGCAGGCCGCGGAGCTGGACGCCGACGACGACAGCGCCGATGTGTTTGCCAATGACGAGCAGCCGGCCGGGGATACATTCCAACGCCTGCGCCCGGCCGAACGCAAGCGCAGCTATGGCGGGCTGATCGCCGCTGTCGCCGCGCTGCTTGTGGTCGCCGGCGGCGGCTACGGCATCTGGCTGAACAAGGATGCGTTCAGCTCGATGTTCGGTCTTGGCGACACCAAGACGGTCTCGACCGAACCGCTGGTCAAGCCGGCGCCGGCGAAGCCCGCGGCCGAGGCGCCCGCACCGGCTGCTGCCGGCGAGGGAACCAAATTCACGCAGCGCCTGACGCCGGAAGGCGGCGAGACCGACCCTGGTCCCGCGGCCGGTCAAAGCGGTATTGGCGAGGGCGAATCCGTCGCCGCACTGACCACGCCGCCGCCTCCGGCTCCGGCCCCGGCGGCGACGCCAGCGCCTGCGACCCCACCCCCCAGCGATGCCGCAGCCACGGCTGTGCCCGCCACGCCCGCGCCCGCCACACCGGCGCCTGACGCTTCCGCCACGCCGCGGGCAACGCCGCCAGCCGATGGCGCCGCTCCGCCGGCCAATGGTGCAGCACCGGCTGATGCCGCGGCCACTCCGCCGGCGCCCGCAGCCGGCACGCAGCCCGCGGCGCCGACGGCCGCCGCTCCCGAGCCGACCGTTGCGGTTGGACAGAAGGCGATCTTCTATGAGGAACGCACCTCGACTTCGCAAGGCTCGGCCGAACCCGGCAGCATCGTCTGGTCGCTGGTGCAGGAATCGCCCGGTGGCGACGCGCCGCCCGAGCCAGCGATCCGCGCCGAGGCGACCATTCCCGGCAAGGACATCCAGCTGCGCATGACCATCCGCCGCAACACCGACCAGACGCTGCCGGCCAGCCACATCATCGAGATGATCTTCCTGACGCCGCAGGGCTTCGACGGCGGTGGCGTCGACAACATCCTGCGCGTGGCCATGAAGAGCTCGGAGCAGGATGCCGGCAGCCCGCTGATCGGCATTCCTGCCAAAATCGCCGACGGCTTCTTCCTGGTGGCGCTCAACGACACCAAGGCCGACGAGGACGCCAATCTGACCTTGCTCAGGGGACAGGACTGGATCGACGTGCCAGTGGTCTACAAGACCGGACGCCGGGCCTTGCTGACCATGGAAAAAGGCATCCCCGGCGAGAAGGTCTTCGACGAGGCGCTGAAGGCCTGGCAGGCGAAGACAGCGGGCTGAGAAGCGACGTTCAATCCGTTCGCTGCTCTTTCGGTTGCAGAGAGAAATCGAGGCCAGGTCAAAACGGGCGATATTTGGCCAGCGGCAGGCCGTTACGCCTGACGTAGTCGTTCGAGCTGTCGATGGCATCCTTGTTTTCTTCTTGCCATCGACGTGTCTTTTCCGCAGCGATCGCTTTGACGGTGTCCGCCTCTGCGGCGTGAGCGATGTTGATCCCCAAGGCTTCAGCCTCTTCGATCAATGGAAGCTCAATGGAGAGCTTGAGTGAAGACTGAGCATCAGCCATTTCAACGGCCCTACGATACCTATGGACAAGAGCATGGCAGCACGCCTGCAAAGCTGCAAGCTTAGCCCTCCATCTCCTCGCGCAGCATCTCCAGTTCCAGCCACTCTTCCTCGAGCGCTGCCAGCGTGGCGCGTTCCTTGTCTAGGGCGGCGATGGTTTTCTGGAACGAGGCGGGGTCGCGCTCGTAATAGGCGGGATCGGCGATGTTGTTCTCCAGCCGTGAAATCGAGGCCGTCACCGCCTCGATATTCTTGGGCAGCGATTCCAGCGCGAATTTCTGCTTGAACGACAGTTTCTTGGCGGGTCCTTTCGGCGCCGCCGCCTCGCTTCTGCCTGCTGCGTGCGTGTCGCCGGCCTCAGTCTTGGTCCGCACCTTGCGGTCGTCGAGCCGGGTGCCGCCGCGCTGCGCCAGCATGTCGGAATAGCCGCCGGCATATTCGATCCAGCGGCCGCCACCGTCCGGTGCGATGATGCTGGTTACGGTGCGGTCGAGGAAGTCGCGGTCATGGCTGACCAGGATGACTGTGCCGGCAAAGCCGGCGACCAGTTCCTGCAGCAGCTCCAGCGTCTCCATGTCGAGATCGTTGGTCGGCTCATCAAGCACCAGAAGGTTGGCCGGCCGGGCCAGGACGCGGGCCAAAAGCAGCCGCGCCCGTTCGCCGCCGGA
Source organism: Mesorhizobium sp. PL10 (assembly GCF_053714315.1). NCBI lineage: Bacteria > Pseudomonadati > Pseudomonadota > Alphaproteobacteria > Hyphomicrobiales > Phyllobacteriaceae > Mesorhizobium > Mesorhizobium sp. PL10. Next base: position 185,896 of record NZ_JBSKBR010000001.1, read on the forward strand.
AAGCTCGCGCACCGGCGTGCGCGCCTGCTCCGGCTTGAACAGGAAATCCTTCATGTAGGAGACGACATGGCGTTGTTCGCCATTGATGACGAGGTTTTCGCCGCGCCCGTCGGTGAGATATTGTGCCAGCGTCTCGGCCGGGTCGACCGACTCGCGCTTTTGATCGAGCGTGGCGATTTCCAGATTGGTGCCAAGCCGCACCGAGCCGGCATCCGGCTTCAACTCACCGGTCAGCATCTTCAACAGCGTCGTCTTGCCGGCACCGTTCGGTCCGACCAGGCCGACCCGGTCGCCGCGCTGGATGCGGGTCGAAAAGCCTTTGACCACGGTGAGGTCGCCAAAGCTCTTCTCGATGTTCTTGGCCTCGATCACCAGCTTGCCGGATTCGGCGGCGTCGCTCGCCACCATGGTGGCCGAGCCTTCGGCGCCGCGATGGCCGCGAAAACGCTGGCGCATGGTCTGGAGTTCGCCGAGGCGGCGCATGTTGCGCTTGCGCCGCGCCGTCACGCCGTAGCGCAGCCAATGTTCCTCGCGCACGATCTGCCGGCCGAGCTTGTGCTGCTCGCGCTCTTCCTCTTCCAGCACCTGGTCACGCCATTCCTCGAAATGGCCAAAGCCCTTGTCCAGGCGGCGGGTCTGGCCGCGGTCGAGCCAGACGGTGGCGCGCGAGACGCGTTCGAGGAAGCGACGGTCGTGCGAAATGACGATCAGCGCCGACGAGGTGCGGACAAGCTCCTCTTCCAGCCACTCGATAACAGACAGATCGAGATGGTTGGTCGGCTCATCAAGCAGCAGAATGTCGGGCTCCGGCGCCATGACGCGGGCAAGCGCGGCACGGCGGGCCTCGCCGCCGGAAAGATCGTTGGGGTTTTCGGTGCCGGTGAGGCCGAGATGCTCCATCAGATAGGTGGCGCGGTAGGGATCGTCGGCGGGACCGAGCCCTGCCTCGACATAGGCCCGGACATTGGCAAAGCCATCCATGTCGGGCATCTGCGGGAGATAACGCACGGTCGCCGAAGGCTGGCGGAACACCTCGCCGTCCTGCGGCTCGATCAGCCCGGCGGCGATCTTCAAGAGCGTAGATTTGCCGGAGCCGTTGCGGCCGACGAGCGCGATCTTGTCGCCGGCGGACGCGGTGAGTTCGGCGCCGTCGAGCAACGGCGTGCCGCCGAAAGTCAGTTTTATCCCGTCGAGGTTGAGAAGGGGCGGGGCCATGTCAGCTTTCAGGCAAGGGATGGGGATGGGCGAGCAGCAGCGCGCGGCCATGGCCAAGTGCGATTTCGAGCTTGCCTTTGACCTCATTGGAGATGGTCAGCGACGAGCCGAAGGCGACCTCGACATGGTCGAGCGGCCATTTGGCACCGGAAACGGTGAGGCCCGAGAGATCGGAAAGGCCAAGCACGGAAAACAGCGTGCCGTCGTCATAGTCGAAGCCGGCCTTGCCCGGCAAAAGGGGGACGCCTTCTTGCGCGCCGCTGGTCAACAGCACTTTTGTACCTGCCTCGGCCAGCCGCAGGCTGAGCGCCAGGTGCAGGTAGGCATGGTCGGCGCGCTTGCCGCCGAAAGCGCCGGCCAGCACCAGGCTGGTGGCGCCGCGCTCCAGTGCGGCGGCGATGGCCAGTTCGCCGTCGGTCTTGTCCTTTTCGGGCGGAAATACCTGGCGCGGCACTGCGGCGAGATCGGCGGGCAGGCCCGCCGGCACGGAATCGAAGTCGCCGACCCAAAGCTCCGGCATCAGGCCGAGCAGGCGGGCATGGCCGATGCCGGCGTCCGCGGCGATGACGCGCGTGCCTTCGACCTGGCGGTCGAGCCGCGGCGTGCCGATGAGGTCGCCGCCAAGCAGGATGGTGAATGTGCTCATATCCGGTGGCCCTTACCAGCCCCGCCGGCGAAACGGAAGGCCGAGCCCTGGCTAGCTTTTTGTTGGGGCATGATCTCCGGACAAAACGGTTCCCGTTTGTCCGAGAAAACCGGTTTCCACTCTTTGCGTTCGCTGACCTTCGGTTCGGGATCATGCGCGAGCAAACTTCCGCTTGCGTGGCACCTTGGCCGGGCCTATGTGTCGAAACGCTCTAACGGGGTGCCGGACGCGATCTTCGCGGACCGGCTGAGAGGCAGTCTCGCCAACCCGCTGAACCTGATCCGGTTTGTCCCGGCGGAGGGATTAGACGCTTCGGACAGCCCGACGCCTCAATTCCTTTCAACACGAACGAAGGAGGCGCCGATGCGCATGTTCTTGTCCCATCTTGTCCCAGCCCTGGGCCTTGCTGTTTCGCTTCTGGCTGTGCCTGCATCCGCGCAGGAAAAACTCACCGTCTACACCTATGAGAGTTTTACTGCCGACTGGGGGCCGGGCCCTGCGGTCAAGAAGGAATTCGAGGCCGAATGCGGCTGCACCCTCGACTTCGTCTCGGTCGCCGACGGCGTCGCGCTGCTCAACCGCGTCAAGCTCGAAGGCGCATCGACCAAGGCCGATATCGTGCTTGGCCTCGACACCAACCTGACCGCGGAAGCCAAGGCCTCCGGGCTGTTCGTCCCGCATGGCGCGGTGGCCGAAAACAACGTGCCGGGCGGCTGGAGCGACGATACTTTCGTCCCCTACGACTATGGCTATTTCGCCGTCGTCTACGACACCGAAAAGCTGAAGAACCCGCCGAAGAGCCTGAAGGAATTGGTCGAGGGCGCCGCTGCAGACAAGATCGTCATCCAGGATCCGCGGACTTCGACGCCGGGCCTCGGCCTGCTGCTGTGGGTCAAATCGGTCTATGGCGACAAGGCTCCGGAAGCCTGGGCGAAGCTCAAGCCGAAGGTGCTGACGGTGACGCCGGGCTGGAGCGAAGCCTACGGCCTGTTCACCAAGGGCGAGGCGCCGATGGTGCTGTCCTACACGACGTCGCCGGCCTACCACATGGTGGCCGAGAACACCGAGCGCTATCAGGCGGCGTCTTTCGAGGAAGGCGAGTATCTGCAGATCGAGGTCGCCGGCATCACCACCACGGGTGAGAAGAACCCGCTGGCACAAAAGTTCATGGCCTTCATGGCCGGGCCGAAATTCCAGGATGTCATTCCGGAGACCAACTGGATGTTCCCGGCGGGGAAGACCGACAAGCCGCTCAACCCGGCGTTCGACAGGCTGGTCATGCCGACCAAGACCTTGCTGTTCAGCCCGGAAGAGGTCGCGGCCAACAGGAAGGCCTGGGTGGATGAGTGGCTTTCGGTGATGAGTAAGTAAATACGCTATTATCGAAAGATGAGTGCTCTACGGCGCCCCCCTCTGTCCTGCCGGACATCTCCCCCACGAGGGGGGAGATTGGCTGTTTCAGCGCTCCGCTCATTCCTGCAACGCCGGCGATTGGCGAGAGCCGTCGTGAAAGCCAATCTCCCCCCTCGTGGGGGAGATGTCCGGCAGGACAGAGGGGGGCGCGAAGGAACGCGGCATTCGCCAAGCCCAGCTAACGCCTCGATGCAGGTGCTGCGTGCAACGCGCACCCTCTGACCCCCGCATCACCGCCGGCATCGTCGCGCTTGCGGCAATCGCGTTGCTGATCGGCGGCGCCTTCGCCGGGCTCATCCGCGAAGGCGCACATGACCTCACAGGCGCTGCGTCCGCCTTCGATCTCTATCTCTTGCGGGTCGTCCGCTTCACGCTCTGGCAGGCAGTCCTCTCGACGCTGCTTTCCGTCGTGCCGGCGCTGTTCGTCGCGCGCGCTCTATCGCGGCACCCGCGCTTCCTTGGCCGCGGCTTCATGTTGCAGCTGTTCACCGTGCCGCTGGCACTGCCGGCCATCGTCGCGGCGCTGGGCACACTGGCGCTCTATGGCCGAGCCGGCTATTTCGCCGCGATCGCCGGCCGAAGCTGGCCCGATATCTATGGCCTGTCGGGCATCCTCATCGCGCATGTCTTCTTCAATCTGCCGCTGGCAACGCGGCTGTTCCTCGAAGCTCTGGGAACGGTGCCTGCCGATCAATGGCGGCTGGCAAGCCAACTCGGCATGGGGGCGAGGCCAGCCTTTCGGCTGATCGAATGGCCGGTGCTGCGGTCGGCTCTGCCTGCTGTCGCCGGGCTTGTCTTCATGCTTTGCATCACCTCCTTCACCATCGTCCTCATCCTTGGCGGCGGGCCGGCGGCGACGACGCTGGAGGTCGCCATCTACCAGGCGCTGCGTTTCGACTTCGATCCGGCGCGGGCTGTGACGCTGACGGTGCTGCAGATTGCGCTGACCTTTGCCGTCGTGCTGGCGCTGACGCGGCTTGGGGCCAATGTGACCGGCGACGCCAACCTGCCGGTGGCGCCACGCCGCTATCTCTCGGCCGGCCCGATCGAAACGGCGCTCAACACGGCGTTGATCGTGCTTGCCTTGCTGTTCGTCGCCGGGCCGATGGCGGCAACCGTCGCATCAGGCCTTGGCGCCGATCTCAGCCGGCTGGCCGGCGAGAGCGCGGTGCGCCAGGCGACGCTGACCAGCGCCGGTCTCGGCCTGCTGGCGGCGTTGCTTTCGGTGGCGCTGTCGCTGTCGCTGATCATGGCGCGCCGGGCGCTGTCGCTAAGCCGTCGCTCCAGCGCGCGTTCGTTGCTCGAACACGCGGCGGACACCGGCGCCGGTTTTGTCCTCGTCGTGCCGCCCATCGTCATCGGGGCCGGCTGGTTTCTCCTGCTGCGCACGTTCAGCGACGTCTTTGCCATCGCGCCCGTCATGGTCATCACCGTCAATGCGGTGATGGCGATGCCTTTTGCCATGCGTGCGATGCGTCCGGCCTATGATGCAGCGAGCGAACGCCACGAAAAGCTGTGCGCACAGCTCGGCATTTCCGGCTGGAACCGGCTACGCTTGGTCGATTGGCCGTCGCTACGGCGGCCGCTGGCCACCGGCTTTGCCTTCGCCATGGCGCTGTCGCTCGGCGACCTTGGCGTCATCGCGCTGTTCGGCAGCGATTCGGTGCAGACCTTGCCCTATCTCCTGCTGGCGCGCATGGGCAGCTACCGCACCGCCGACGCCGCCGGACTGGCTTTGCTGCTCGGGTCGGTCTGCCTGGCTCTGGTGGTCGGCGCGGACTGGTTGGGACGAGGAGAAAGATCGTGACTTCCGCCATGGCAAAAGGCACGGCCGTGCGGCTTGACCAGGTCGCGTTCAGCTATGGCGAGACGCCGTTCCTGTTCGATGTCGAATTCGCAGCGTCGAAGATCACCGCCATCATGGGGGCCAGCGGTTCGGGCAAGTCGACCTTGCTCAATCTGGTCGCCGGCTTCGAGACGCCGCAATCCGGCCGCGTGCTGATCGGCGGCGCCAATGTCGGCGCTTCCGCGCCGTCGGCACGGCCGGTCTCGATGGTGTTCCAGGAAAACAACCTTTTTGCCCATCTCTCTGTCGAGAAGAATGTCGGGCTCGGCCGCTCGCCGTCGCTTAATCTGACGCAAGCCGACCGCGCCGCAATCGCCGAAGCGCTTGAGCGTGTCGGCCTTGCCGGCAAGGAAAAGCGCCTGCCGCGCGAGCTCTCCGGCGGCGAACGGCAGCGCGTGGCGCTCGCCCGCGTGCTGGTGCGCGACCGGCCGGTGCTGCTGCTCGACGAGCCGTTCGCTTCGCTCGGACCCGCACTGCGCGACGACATGCTCGACCTGGTGGCCGGCCTCCATGCCGAGCGCGCGATGACCATGCTGTTCGTCACGCATCAGCCGGAAGACGCGCGCCGCATCGGCGAGGAGATGGTTTTTCTGGACAATGGCAGGGTTGCCGCAACGGGACTTGCCGCCGATTTTTTCGATGGCACTGGCCCTGAAGCGTTTCGACGCTATATCGGCGCAAGTTCGGGCGGTTCACGCCATGTTGCCCGGAAGCGGACATAATTTACGACCAAACCGGCTACAGGTGATGTGGCGCTTGCTTGCCATGGTCCGGTTGATGTGGCTAGGTCCGCCCAGTACCGGTCCGGCACGAGCCGTGATTTGCCCCCTACAGCGCCGCATCCATCCGGATGTGTAAAACGCTGTAGGTTTTTTGATTTGTGCAGGATGTGCCACCGAAAATTCGATTTTTCGCTGGCGTGGACCCCTGGGTCCAGGTCATGCGCCGAGAGCTGAAGGGACGCCGCGCTGTCGACCGGCACTGACACTTTGAGACGCAGACCGCTGGTGCGCTTCCTCGTGCTGGCCGGCCTTGCCGTGGCGCTGGCCAGTTGCCAGATGTTCACGCCGCCCGAGGTGCAGGAATCAGGCTTTCAGCCTTCCGACAAGCCGATCACGGTCGACAATGTCGCTGCCAACAGCAAGCTCGCGGAGCTTGCGAAGGCGCAGCACCCGCGCATCCTCGCCACCTATGGCGGCGAATATTCCGATCCCAAGCTCGAGCGCATGGTGGCCAAGGTCGTCGGCAGCCTGACCGTGGTGTCGGCCAATCCGACCCAGACCTATCGCATCACCATCCTCAATTCGCCCAACGTCAACGCCTTCGCGTTGCCGGGCGGCTATCTCTACGTCACCCGCGGCCTGCTGGCGCTGGCCAATGATTCGGCCGAACTCGCCGCCGTCATCGCGCATGAGATGGGCCACGTCACCGCCAACCATGGCCTGCAGCGCCAGCAGCTCGAGGCCGAGGAAGGGCTGGCGACCAAGGTGGTTTCCGATGTGCTCGGCGACAGCCCGACCGCCAAGGCGGCATTGATCCGCGGCAAGTTGAGGCTGGCGCAGTTCTCGCGCAACCAGGAGCTGGAGGCCGACGCCATCGGCATCAAGTCGATCGGCGAGGCCGGCTACGATCCCTACGCTGCCGGCCGCTTCCTGCAGTCGATGTCGGCCTATACCGATTTCCGTTCGATATCGGGCGCCACCGATGCCAGCCTCGACTTCCTGGCCACGCACCCCAACACGCCGCAGCGCATCGATCTGGCGCAGCGCCACGCCCGCCAGTTCGGTGCGCCGGGCGTCGGCACGCGCGACCGCGATTCCTTCCTGGCCGGCATCGACGGCCTGCTCTACGGCGACACGCCGGAAGAAGGCTATGTGCGCGGCCAGACCTTCCTGCATCCGGGCCTCGGCGTGTCGTTCACCGTGCCGGACGGTTTCATCATCGACAATACGGCGGCGGCAGTGACGGCAACGGGCCCCGGCGACATGGCGATCCGCTTCGACGGCGTATCGATCGACAAGAACCGCGCGCTGACCGACTATATCAGGAGCGGCTGGGTGGCCGGTCTTGACGAGACCAGCGTGCGCCAGGAGACGATCAACGGCAATGAGGCGGCGACCGCGCATGCCGGCGCCGACGGCTGGCAGTTCGACATTGCGGTGATCCGCGCCGGCGGCCAGGTCTACCGGCTTTTGACGGCGGCCCCCTCGGCCAGCTCGACGCTCGATCCTGTGGCGCGCTCGGTCAGCGGCTCGTTCCGCATCCTGAGTGCGGCCGAAAAGGCGGCGCTGAAGCCACTGCACATCCGCGTCGTCACCGTTCAGGCCGGCCAGACCATGGGCTCGCTCTCGGCGCAGATGGTCGGCGTCGACCGCAAGCTCGATCTGTTCAGGGTGCTCAACGCGATGTCGCCGGGCGCCTCGGTTTCGGCCGGCGACAAGGTCAAGATCGTCACGGACAGGTAGCAGCGCAGTCCGGTTCGATAGGGCCTGCCCGTGCGATGCACGGCTGCGGTCACTGCCACTCTCAGAAGTTGCTGTCGGTGTCAGTGTTGGTGTCGGTACCGCCGTCGCCATCTGTACCTTCGCTACTGGTGTTCTCGCCACCACCGGGATTTGCAGAACGGTGCTCGGAACCATCACCGTTGTTGCCGGCCCACGATACCCGGCCGGTTTGCGGCTCGGGTTTCGGGGCCTTCGGTCTTGGCGCGGGTATGGGAACTACCTTTATTTTCGTGATGATTTTCGGGGGCCGGACCTTGCACGCCGGAATAGCCAAGGCGACCCGCTTCGGTGTGCTGAGAACACCCAAGGAATACATCTGTTGCCGCTCCATCCCGGCTCTGAAGAAGGCGAGCGCGCGGTCCGGATCAGCCGGAACACCATTGCGACCTTCCATGAAGATCGACGCAAGATCGTTCATGGCATCGATATGCCCCATCGCCGCAGATTTGAGCAGCAAGTCCAATCCCTTGGCGGCATCACGCTGGACGCCGCGGCCATTGAACAGGGTACGTCCCCACGCGGTCATGGCGTAGGGGTCACCCTTTTCGGATGCGTCCGAGTAGAGGCGGTTGGCCTGTTCGGGATTCGGGGCCGTCCCTATTCCCGACGAGACGATGGAGCCGAGCGCGAAAGCCGCGCGGACGTATCCCTTGTCCGCGGCCTGCTGGATTTCCTGCCTGGCCTCATTGACCTTGCCCGAGGCCAGCAACGCCCGTCCGAGTTGGTAGCGGAAGCGGGCAATCTCTGGATAGACCTTCACCGAGGCCTGGCAGAGCTCAACCGCGTCGTCGCCGATCTCGTTCGCCAGCCGGCCCGGGACAATGCCTTGCAGGTCGAGAGGTTCGCCCGCCGCTCGATCGCAGGGATCGACGCTTGGCGACAGTTTTAGCGTCGCCGCCTTCGACGCGTTGTCGGCACGGATCTGAAAGCCGATCTCGACCGGCGTCGCGGAGCCGATCTGCGCCTCGTAGCGCAATTTGTCGACATCGTCGGCCATCAGACTCGATTGAGGCGACAGGATGCGATCCGGCAGGGACAGCGTCCCCGTTGCCGGATAGCTTGCAAGCTTCAGGCTGATCGACGGGTCCTTGGCCGGGAAATCCAGCTTGAGCGGAATAGGGCCGACGCCGACGGGGATTTCGATGTCGCGGTTTTCGATCGCCTCGGCGGCGTCAGCGATACGAATGCCGCGCTCAATCACCGCCTGCTTTTGCTCGGCGGCGATTGAGGCCATGAGTTGCTTGCCCTCTGCGCCCGCGCCGTTTCTGATCCGCAACAGCAATACACCTTGGGATTCGCCGCCCCACTCGTTGTGCGTGGTGTAGGCCAGCGTTTCCACCTGTTCCTGCGCACCCGTCAATTCGGGGCCGTCCATGTGCAGACGTTGCAGGTCCTTGCCCTCGATCTTTTCGCCCATGGCCAAGGGCTTACCATCAAGCGTCAGTCGTCCAAGTGCCGGCAGGCTGTCGATGCTGACGCTGACTGCGCCGCCGTCGACGTCAACTGGCGCCGGCAGATCCAGCGCGACTGGCCCGATACCGGACGGGACGATCTTCTCCAGCACCGGTGGCAGCGCCGGGTGGTTGGCGCGGGGCATCAGAAAGACATCGTCGAGAAGCGAGGAATTCTCCCATGGAACCTGCTTGCCATCGGTTGCCTTGACCACGTCGCGGCGCACGGCGGCCATGACGGCCCTGATCTCCTGGTTCGGCGCCAACGCACGACGGGAGAAGGCGGAAGAAAATGGGCTGAGATTGCCGCGCCCGTCATAGGCAAAGGCTCCCGGCTCGGTGGCAAAGGCGATCAGTGCGTTCTCAGAACCCTTCACCTGCGCCAATCCGCTACCGCTGGCGACGATCAGCTGGTCGCGAAGCCAATAGTTCTTACGTGGAAAAGGATTGTTGCGGCAGGCGTCGAGGATGATCACCTGGATTTTCGATTTCGAGCGCAACTGCTGCAACATGTCATCGAGCTTGATTGCCTGAACTTCCACGTCGGCCGCATCCTTAAGCGTGGCGTCGACCGGGATGAGAAAGTTCTCGCCGCCGATCTGGAAGCCGTGGCCCGAATAATAGACCACCGCGAGATCAGCACCGTCAGCCGCCGCGAGATAGGTGCGGAAACGCTGCTCGAGCTGAAGTCTGGTCAAATCCTTGGCGACGAAAACGTCGAAGCCGGCCGTCCGGAACGTGTTTGCAACGTCTCCGGCGTCCTTGTCCGGGTTTTTGAGCGCCGGAAGTTCCCGGTATTCGGAATTGCCGATCACGAGAGCAACCCGTCGATCGGCGCTGGCGTCGAAAGTCGTCAGGGTCACAAGGATCAAAGCTGCAAGAAACACGCAGAGTCGCGACATGGCAAAATCCTCATCCGCTATGATCTGGTGAACCCCAACATACACCCTGCAGCTCAGGATATCTGTTAAAGAATTCACAATGTAGGAATGAGGAGAAGAAAATCAGACGTGCTGATCTTATTTTTGGTTGGCAATTAAATTAATACTGCAGACAACAAGATATTTCAGGCTGCCTGCGTCTCGAACTCAGGGTTCTGCTTCACCAGCGCCACCTTCAGTTTTTCCATAGCGCGGGCCTCGATCTGGCGGACGCGCTCCTTGGAAATGCCGAGCGTTTCGCCAAGCGCCTCGAGCGTCGCACCTTCGTCGCTCAGCCGTCGTTCCTCGATGATCCTGAGTTCACGGGCATTGAGCGCGCCGAGCGCTGCCTTCAACCAGAGCAGGCGGCGTTCAAAATCGATGGTGTCGCTGGCGACTTCGTCCGGCAGCGGATCGTCCGAGACCAGGAAATCCATGCGCTCGGTGGTTCCGGTATCGTCGGCTAACGGCGCGTTGAGCGAGGAGTCAGGCGCGGAAAGCCTGGAATCCATCATCGCCACGTCAGCTTCGGAGACGCCGAGCGCTACCGAGACTTCGCGATAGAGCGTCGCGTTGGAGATCGGCTCGGCGCCATTGGCCAGCCGGGCGCGCAGACGCCGCAGGTTGAAGAACAGCGCCTTTTGTGCCGACGAGGTGCCGCCGCGCACGATGGACCAGTTGCGCAGGATGTAGTCCTGCATCGAGGCGCGGATCCACCAGGTCGCATAGGTCGAGAAGCGCACCTCGCGCTCCGGCTCGAAACGCGCCGCCGCTTCCAGCAGCCCGACATGCCCTTCCTGCACCAGATCGCCGAGCGGCAGGCCGTAATGACGGAATTTCGAAGCCATCGAGATGACCAGCCGCATATGGGCAACGGTGATCTGGTGCAGCGCCTGCTGGTCCTGGTCTTCCTTCCAGCGCAAGGCGAGAACATGCTCCTCGTCGCGCTCGAGGTAGGGGGCTTTCATCGCCGCGCGGACCATGGTCCGTCCTGCCGTGTCTTCGATCATGCCGCGCTCCTGCTCCCGGACATTTTCGGACGGCCTGGAGGCCGCTATCCTGGTCTGACGTAATTCCGGACGGAAAACCGGTTTCCCACTTTTCCTGGAATTGCTTTGGGTCTGGCGCAGCTGGGGTTCTTGAAATGGAAACGCAGCGCCCTACAACACGGCATGAACGTGCCACACCGGGGATTGGTTCCGCCGCCGATGGCGGTTGTTTTGTGCTGTTCGGGAGAGTGAGCCAACACTGCAAAGCGGGCCGATTGGCATGGATCAGATTGCTTTGAGAATCTGATTCCTGGATCGGCATTTTTTTGAAATCTGGTTCCTTATTTTGCGGTGCTCTATCTGTCAGTTTCCGGCTCTCACAAGACGCCGGACACCGGCCAAGGACGGGATCACAGAAAAATGAAATGGCTCAATTCGCTCATCGTCGCCGGAACGCTGCAGGTTCTGGCCGTCACATCAGGCCATGCCGGCGCCAATCTCGACCAGATCAAGCAGGCCGGCACCATCAAGGTCGGCACCGAAGGCACCTACGCGCCCTTCACCTATCACGACGAATCCGGAGCATTGGTCGGGTTCGACGTCGAGATCGCCAAGGCGATCGGCGACAAGCTTGGCGTGAAGGTCGAGTTCCTCGAAGGCAAATGGGACGGGTTGATTGCCGGCCTCGACGCCAACCGCTACGACGCTGTCATCAATGAGGTCGGCATTACCGACGCGCGCAAGGCGAAGTACGACTTCTCCGATCCCTACATCGCCTCCAAGGCGGTGCTGATCGTGCGCGGCGACGACACCGACATCAAGGCCTTTGCCGACCTCAAGGGCAAGAAGTCAGCACAGTCGCTGACCTCGAATTTCGGCAAGCTTGCCGAGACCAACGGCGCCGAGCTCGTCGGTACCGACGGCTTCGACCAGTCGATCCAGCTGCTGCTCACCGGCCGCGCCGACGCAACCATCAACGACAGCCTGTCGTTCCTCGACTTCAAGAAGCACAAGCCTGACGCCAATGTGAAGATCGCCGCGCAGGAAGAAAACGCCGACTATTCCGGCGTCATCGTGCGCAAGGGCGATCCGGAACTGGTGGCCGCGATCAACAAGGCGCTGGCCGACATCAAGGCCGACGGCACCTACAAGAAGATCGCCGACACCTATTTCGGCCAGGACGTTTCGCAGTAACGAAGGTCTCCCGGCGGTCGCCGGCGGCAATGACACAACAGCGGCGGGCCGTCTTTGACGGCTCGCCGCTTTTCGCATGATATGAGAAGCACAATCGCACTCCCGGTCATGGCCGGCAGTCTGTGAGGGAAGGAGCCGTTCGTGCCGCACTGGCTGTACCTGATGCTGGACTCGTTGCCGACGCTGCTGTGGGCGGCGTTGATCTTCACCGTACCGCTAACGCTGCTGTCGTTTGCGCTCGGCCTGTTCGTCGGGCTGGTTGTCGCCCTGGTGCGACTGTTCGGTCCGAAGCCTCTGGTCGCCGTGGTTCGCTTCTATGTCTGGATCTTTCGCGGCACGCCGCTTCTGGTGCAGCTGTTCCTGATCTTTTACGGCCTGCCCTCGGTCGGCATATTGCTCGATGCGTTTCCGGCGGCGCTGATCGGCTTCACCCTCAATATCGGCGCTTACAGTTCCGAAATCATCCGCGCCGTGATCGGCTCGGTGCCGAAAGGGCAGTGGGAGGCGGCCTATTCGATCGGCATGACCTGGAGCCAGGCGATGCGGCGCACCATCCTGCCGCAAGCCGGCCGGGTCGCGGTGCCGCCGCTGTCCAACACCTTCATCTCGCTGGTCAAGGATACCTCGCTGGCCGCCGCCATCACCGTGCCGGAGATGTTCCAGGCGGCGCAGCGCATCGTCGCCACCACCTATGAACCGCTGATCCTCTATGTCGAAGCGGCGATCCTTTATCTGGCAATGAGCTCGGTGCTATCGGCCTTGCAGACGCGGCTGGAGGAGCGGCTGAACCGCTATGGCGGCTTTCTGGAGGCGCGCTCATGATCGGCCTCACCGACATCGAAAAGCGCTTCGGCGACAATCTGGTGCTGAAAGGCGTGACGGTCACCATTGCCGAAGGCAGCGTCACCGCCCTGGTCGGCCCGTCCGGCGGGGGAAAAAGCACGTTGCTGCGCTGTATCAACCTCCTGGAGATCCCGACCTCCGGCACGGTGCGCATCGGCGACGAGACGCTGGAATTCCGTCCCGGCATCAAGGTCCCCAGCCGGGACATCCAGCGGCTGCGGCTGCAGACCGGCATGGTGTTCCAGAATTTCCAGCTGTTCCCGCATCGCACCGCCATCGAGAACGTCATGGAGGGGCTGGTGACGGTGCTGAAATGGCCAACGGCCAAGGCGCGCGAGCGAGCGCTGGCGCTGCTGGAAAAGGTGGGGATGGTGCACAAGGCCGATGCCTGGCCGGCGACGCTGTCGGGCGGCCAGCAGCAGCGTGTGGCGATTGCCCGCGCGCTGGCTCCGTCGCCAAAGGTGCTGCTGTGCGACGAGCCGACCTCGGCGCTCGATCCCGAACTGGCGCAGGAAGTGGTCGACGTGCTGGGAAAACTCGCCAGCGAAGGCACGACCATGGTGATGGCAACGCACGATCTCAGGCTTGCGTCCAAGATCGCGCAGGAGGTGGTGTTCCTCGACGCCGGCGTGGTTGTGGAGAAAGGCGCTGCGGCAAAGGTGTTCTCCACCCCCGAGCGGGAGCGGACGAAGCGATTTATCGCCACGCTGAAGCAGGAAGCCGAGAAGGAAGCTTAGGGAGGTCGGACCGAAGGTCCGGGTGGGGACAGGTGCTACGCACCCCCACCCCGCTGCTTCGCAGCGACCCTCCCCACAAGCGGGAGGGTAGGGTTTCAAAACAAAAAACCCGGCCGAGGCCGGGTTTTTCATGAATTCGACTGCAAAAGCGATCAGGCAGCTTCTTCCTGCTCGGCTTCCTCATTGTCGGCCTTGGCGCCGCGCTTAGGGCCCTTGTTGAGGTTGACCTCGATCAGGCGCACAGCTTCGGTTTCCGACATGCGGTTGACCGCGGCGATCTCGCGGGCCATGCGGTCGAGCGCGGCCTCATAGAGCTGACGCTCGGAATAGGACTGCTCCGGCTGGTTGTCGGCGCGGTAGAGGTCGCGCACGACTTCCGAGATCGAGATCAGGTCGCCCGAATTGATCTTGGCATCATATTCCTGGGCGCGACGCGACCACATGGTGCGCTTGACGCGGGCACGGCCCTGCACGACCTTCAGCGCGCGCTCGACATAATCCTCTTCGGACAGCTTGCGCATGCCGATGGAGGTCGCCTTGGCGACCGGCACCTTCAGGCGCATCTTGTCCTTCTGGAAGTCGATGACGAACAGTTCCAGCTTGTGGCCCGCAACTTCCTGCTCGTCGATCGAGACGATCTGGCCGACGCCGTGCGCCGGATAGACGATGTACTCGCCGGTCTTGAAACCGTGACGTGCCGCGGTGGACTTCTTCTGCGGGGGGATCGTTGCCATTACGCCCTGAACTCCTTGTTGTGGCACCGGCGGCCTGCCGGTCCGAACGCGTGCGACCGGGGAAACCGATCGTTAGCCGCACAACAGATGAACCCATCGGAAAAAGCCGGGACCGGCAAACCGCACACATAGCGACTGCCTGGCCCAGATCGCTCTGGTCCGATTGGGGATTTCACCTTTCAGTGATTTGGGGCGCTTGCGCCATAAATCGACGTTGTGTCACCGGCATGTTTCAGCTGATGTAGCACAAAAAGTAGGAAGAATCAAGGTTTTGCTGCAAACGCGAAGGCCGAGCGACATCGCCGCCTGTCAAGGCAGGTAATCTGTGATGCGCGTTACGCAGCGTTATGACGGCCAAGTCGGCCGTAGCATCAGTCGCCTTCGCCTGGCTCAGCGGAGAAATATTTCTCGAACTTGCCGGCCTCGCCGTCGAAGGTCTTGGCGTCTGCCGGAGGCTCCTTCTTGGCGGTGATGTTGGGCCATTTCTCGGCGTATTCGGTGTTGACCTGCAACCATTTGTCGAGACCCGGCTCGGTGTCGGGCTTGATCGCATCGGCCGGACATTCCGGTTCGCAGACGCCGCAGTCGATGCACTCGTCGGGATGTATGACGAGCATGTTTTCGCCTTCATAGAAACAGTCGACCGGACAGACCTCGATGCAGTCCATGTACTTGCATTTGATGCAGTTGTCGGTCACGACATAGGTCATTGGTCGGCTCCGGGACGTCCCGATTTTATCAGGCTTTTTGGTGAGGTAACGCCTTTGCCTGCCGCTTGCAAGGGCGGCCATTGCCGGTGGGACCGGCGCTTCCGGAATGGAATTCCAGATCACCGGCACGGCGGAGACCGCAGATCCTCTCAGTTATCCCCAAACAGCCGGTCGGTTTGCCTGCGCTCTTTCTTGGTCGGCCGGCCGCTGCCGGCCTCGCGCAACGCGGGAATGGCATCGGCGACAGCCTCGCCTTTGGGCGCAGGCGGCGGTGACAGATCCTCATAGAGCGTGCGCGCTTCCTCGGCGGGGCCGCGTCGCACACCGGTGCCGAGCACCTTCCAGACGGAGATGCGGCGCTCGAGCGTGATGGTCAAAACGTCGCCTGGTTTGACCAGATCCGATGCCTGCGCTGCTTTGTCGCTGTTAACGCGCACGCGTCCGGCGATCACCAGCTTGGCCGCCAGCGAGCGCGATTTTACCGCGCGCGAAAAGAACAGCCATTTGTCGATGCGCTGACGACCTTCAGCAACCATCGCAGCGCGCCTGAGCCTACTTCTTCAGCTGATCGCGCAAGGCGGCGAGCTTGGCGAAGGGCGAATCCGGATCGAAGCGCACGGGACGCTCCTCGCGCGGCTTGGGCTGGAAGGCCGGCTTGCCGCCTTGCGAGCCGCCCTTGCCTTCCGACCTGCCGCCTTTCCAGTCTGGGCGGCCTTCGCGACGCTCGCCTTGCAGCTTGCCGTCGCGGCGCTGTTCGCCTTCGGCCTGCGGCTTGGGCTTGAACTTCGAACGGTCGAAGCGCGGCTTGGCAGCACCGTCGCGCTGGTCGCGCCGGCCCTGATAGGCCGGCCGTTCGCCGGTTGCGGGCTGTCCGCCGGCAGCGTCGGCAGGCGCATCGGTGCGGGCAGCCTGGCCGTTGCGCGGACGATTGTCCTGGCGGTTTTCGTGCCGATGGCGTGGGCGCTGCTCAAAACGGCCCTGCCGCCACAGCAATATCGGCTTTGGTTCTTCAGCCTCTGGCGCGGCTTCGCCGGCAGCAGCTTCCGCCACGGCCGCTTCGGCTGGGGTCACTTCGGCTGTAACTGAGGTTTCGGCGGCGGGTTCTGGCGATGCGGCCTCGACGGCTTCCGCTTCCGCCTCGACCGCTGCAGGCGGAACTTCGGCAACTTCCGCTTCTGGCTCAACTGCGGGTTCCGCAGGTGTTTCAGCCGCGGCTTCCGCCGCCAGAGATGTCTCGTCCGTAACTTCGGCAGGCGGCTGAGCGTCTTCAACAGCCTCCGCTGCCACTTCGGCAACGGGCTCCTCAGCTGTAACCTTAGTGACGGCAGTCGGTTCAGAACCGTCGACCGGCGCTTGGGCGACAGCGTCAGTTGCGGTGGCTTCCGCCGCCTTGGCCTGTTCGGCCTTTGCAGCCTCGTCCGCTGCCAGCTTGGCCGCTGCGGCTTCCCGCGCTGCATTGTCCTGCGCTTCCAGCCGCGCCTTCACCTCTGCGGGCGGTTTCGGCTCGGCGCGGTAGCCGAGACCCTTTAGGATCTCTTCCATGTCGTCGGCGGTTGCGCCCAGGATCGACATCATCGGCGGCGTCACCATGAAAGACTGTCCGTCATAGGCGCCGTCCGGGCGCTGTCCGAGGCCGGGCTTCCAGTTGGTCGCCGGGCGGATCAGGTCGGCCAGCCGTTCCAGAATGTCGATGCGCACGGCGCGGCGGCCGAGATTGCGGTAGCCGGCGAGCTTGTAGAAAGTCTTGTCGAAAGCCGGGTCGATGACCACTGAGGTGCGGCCCGAGGCCAGCGCGTGCACCACGTCGCCGAAGCCAGGCTTGTCCTTGCCGTCGTTCTTCAGCGCCCACAAAAGTGTGATCAGCCCGGCCGGAGCAGGCTTGATCAGCGCCGGCACGAAGACATGGTAGGCGCCGAAGCGCACGCCGAGCCGACGCAAGGCGGCGCGTCCCTCCTGATCGAGCGACTTCATCTCCTCGGCGATGTCGCGGCGGTTGATGAGGCCGAAATGTTCGACGAGCTGGAAGGCGATGCCGCGGCCGATGCCGGTGATCTGCTCGGCATTCTTCAAGTCGACCAACGGCTTCAGCAGGGATTCGATCTGGAAATTGACGAAACGCTCGGCGCGCGCGGCGACCTTGTCGCGGGCCGGGCCGGTCAGCTGCTCATCGGCCAGAAGCACCAGGCGCGGCTTCAGCGCGTCTTCGCCCGCAACCAGCGTGCCGATCGGTGCGCCGATCCAGCGCAGCGTGCCGTCGGAGCCGAGCGCGAGGTCGCCATTGGCGCAGGCGCCGAAACGGTCGGCGCGCGCCTCGAACTCGGCGGCCAGTGCTTTTTGCGCCGCCGTGCGCACGGCCTTGGCGTCTTCGCCGCCAGCGCTCTGGTCGGCGGTGAAGCGGAACCCTTGCAACTCGCCGACATGATGGCCTTCGACAAGGACGGTTCCGGTAGGACTGATTTCGGCTTCAGGCATTGTATTTTCTCTAAGGCGCCGCATGAGGACGGAAGTCCTGCGGTCTACAAACCGTTTCGTCAACCGCTCATGCAGCGCATCCGACAATCTGTCTTCGATTTCGCGCGTCTTTTCCTGCCAGTGTGCCTGATCGGCCAGCCAGCCCGGCCGGTTGGACACGAATGTCCAGGTGCGGATCTGGGCAATCCGGTGCGACAGCGTATCGATATCGCCTTCGGTCGTGTCGGCCCTGCGCACTTGCTCGGCCATGTAGTTCTCGTCGACATGGCCGTGTTTGGCGAGGTCCGTATAGATCGAGGCGATCAGGTCGGAGTGCTGGGCAGGTGCGATCTTTCGGTAATCGGGCAGCGCACAGGCTTCCCACAGCAGCGCCACGCGCTTGGCATTGGTGGCGAGCGCGCGGATGTCCTCATCGCGGGAGAGATGTTCGAGCGCCTGCGCATCGACCGCCGGCAGCGCCCGTGTCAGGCCTTCGACCGGTGCGTTGGTCTCGATCGAGCGCTTCAGCGCATCGAGGTTGGCGAAATCGAAATGCGCGGTGCGCCATTGCAGCACCTTCACCGGATCGAATTCATGGCCTTCGATGCGCTTGACCAGGTCCTCGTCCAGCGGATCGACCTGGCCGGTGACGCCGAAGGTGCCATCGCGCAGATGCCGGCCGGCGCGGCCGGCAATCTGGCCGAGCTCGGCCGCCGTCAGATTGCGGTACTGGTAGCCGTCGAATTTGCGGTTCTGGGCAAAGGCGACATGGTCGAGATCGAGATTGAGACCCATGCCGATGGCGTCGGTGGCAACGAGATAGTCGACATCGCCCGCCTGGAACATTGCCACCTGGGCGTTGCGGGTGCGTGGGCTGAGGGCGCCCAGCACGACGGCGGCGCCGCCTTGCTGTCGGCGGATCAGTTCGCCGATGGCATAGACCTCGTCGGCGGAGAAGGCGACGATCGCCGTGCGCCGGGGCAGCCGGGTCAGCTTCTTCGAGCCGGCATAGGCCAGGTGTGACAGCCGAGGCCGCGTCACCACAGAGACGCCCTTCAACAGCCGTTGCAGGATGCCGTGCATGGTGGCCGCGCCAAGCAACAGCGTCTCCTGGCGGCCACGCAGGTGCAGGATGCGGTCGGTGAAGATGTGGCCGCGTTCGAGGTCACCGGCAAGCTGCACCTCGTCGATGGCGACGAAGGCAGCGTCGGTTTCGCGCGGCATGGCCTCGACGGTACAGACCGAATATTTCGCGCCGGGCGGCTGGATCTTTTCCTCGCCGGTGATCAGCGCCACTTTGTGGGCGCCGACCTTTTCGCAGACGCGGGCGTAGACTTCTCGCGCCAGAAGGCGGAGCGGCAGGCCGATGATGCCGCTCTCATGCGCGACCATTCGCTCGATGGCGAGATGGGTCTTGCCGGTGTTGGTCGGCCCCAGCACGGCGGTCACGTCGCGGCCCGACAGGATCAGCGGCTCGGTGTGTTTCGGCTGGATGTTCATCGGCCCGGAAATGAGGCTTTCTGCATCGTGTTGTCGGGAGCGCGCCTCGCATGGCGCGTATGACAGGCGACACATAGGGACTTCGGGCGCGAAGCGAAAGCGGAATGTTCCGGCCGGCAGTTCTGGAGTTTCTTTCTAGCCCCGGATTCTCTTCCGATTAACAGTTGGAACGAGTCTGGAACGAAACGGCGACGAATCAGTGACTCCAGCAGATTCAGCTTTTGTTCACGGCTACATGTGGATTTTGTAACCGGGAGTCTCACCACATGCTGAATCCCTGAAACTGGCCCGATTCATGCAAGGCGAGCGTTCGCGTTAACCTTCGTCGGCGAAGCCTCGTCGCGCTCCAATCGGTCGCCGTCAAGGTTATGAAATTATTGACTTTTCCTAACCGGCCTTAACCATTTGGCTGGTGGGCTTGGGTCTTCGTCGTTAACGTTCCGGTCAAAGCCGGAACGAATCGGCGACGAATTGGCGATGTGGGGATTTTCCCGTTTTGTTCACCCCAACATGTTGTGTTATGCACAGCTTGTCCACCGAGAATTCACAGCTTGTGACGCGGGTTTCGCACAGGCGGAGCCAGAGCTGTTAATCTTTGCGTGCCGGAACAGCACAAGTGATCAGCTTACAGTCGTCGGCCTGGCCGACTTTCAGGCCGCCGCCGCTCCGGTGACGTAGCGCTGCAAGGTCGGGCCGATGCTGGTGATGATTTCATCATGCGACAGGGCAACGACCGGTGGAAGCTGCAGCAGATAGCGGCAGGTCGCCAGGCCAAGCAATTGGCTGGCGACAAGTCCGGCGCGTCGGCCGGCGTCGGCAGGGTCGCCGAACGCCGCAACGACCGGTCTCACCTGCGTAGCGAAGATCTCCCTAACTTTGTCGGCGGCAAATTCGTTCGATGCTGCTGAACGCAGCAGGATGACCATGCCGGTGGCGTTGACTGAGCCTTCCCATGTTCGAAGGAAGCGTCGGATAATTGCATCACCGATCGAGCTTTCGTCGGTCACTTGGGTTGCCGGCAGTTGCAGGTCGAACAGCGCTGCCCTGGCGAACAGTTCATCCTTGCTGTGGAAGTAGCGGATCACCATTGCCGGATCGATCGACGCGCGTGCGGCGATGTCACGGATCGAGGCGCCATCATAGCCATGCTCGGCGAAAAGCTGTCTGGCGGCGTCCAGGATTTGTGCGCGGGTACGGTCGGATTTGCTGGGTTTCTTAGGCTGATTCGTAATCATGAGAATTCATATGCCAACGACTGTTGACAAATTCAAGCGCTCAAACTAAAAGTCACCAAGCGTTGACAAATGGAGCCAGAAAATGCTGCCCGATACCACCGAAGTCCTGATCATTGGCGCCGGCCCAACTGGCCTTGGGCTGTCAATTGCTTTGCATCAGGCAGGCGTCGACCATGTGCTGGTCGACCGTCTCGCCGAAGGCCTCAACACCTCACGCGCCGGCGTGATCCATGCGCAGACGCTGGAAACACTGAAGCCACTCGGCGTCACCGGGCGCCTGGTCGAACTCGGATTGAAGCTCGACAATTTTGCCATCCGCGACCGCGACCGGACGCTGGTCAATCTCAACTTCGCCGGTCTGCCCACAGCATATCCCTATGTGCTGATGATCCCGCAGAACCTGACCGAGAAGGTGCTGGCCGAACGCATTGCTGCACTGGGTGGCAGGATCCATCGCGGCGTCGAGGCGAAAGGGGTAACGCAGGATAAGGACGGAGCACGTGTTACTCTTGTCCAGAACGGACGTGAAAGCACGATCGCGGCACGCTACGTCGTCGGTGGAGACGGCATGCATAGCGTGGTCCGCGACGCTGCGGGCATCGGCTTCGACGGTGAGGCCTATGACGGGTCCTTTGTTCTCGCCGACGTCCGCCTCGACTGGCCGCTCGGCCCGACGGAAGTCTCGCTGCTGTTCTCGCCGGGCGGGCTGGTCGTCGTCGCGCCGCTGCCGGACGGGTCCTACCGCATCGTCGCGACCATGGATGAGGCGCCGGAGCGGCCTGGCATCGCGGACGTCCAGGCGCTGCTGGACAGCCGTGGCCCTTCCGCCAGCAAGGCGCGGGTTCTCGATCTAAGCTGGAGCACGCGCTTCCGCGTCCATCACCGCATCGCCAAATCCTATCGCAAGGGGAACCTGTTCGTGATGGGCGATGCCGCCCATGTGCACAGCCCGGCCGGTGGTCAGGGGATGAACACCGGACTGATCGATGCCGTGGTGCTGGGAGAACTGCTTGGCGATGTGATCAACGGCATCCGCCCTGAAAGCGAGCTCGACCTCTACGAGACGCTTCGCCGCCCGGCGGCGAAGGAGGTGATCGAACTGGCCGGCCGGCTTACCGGCATGGCGCTGACGCGCACCCCGTTGAGGCGCTTCCTGCGTAACCTCGTGCTTGGTTTCGTCAACATCAACCCGATCGCCAAGCGCAGGATTTCGCTGAAGCTGTCAGGTCTCAGCAGGGCCGATATGGCGAGGCTGCCGGCGCCGAAGCAGCCCGGCATGCGCAAGCCGTCGGCGAAGCGCGAGTTCAAGCTGGTCGCCTGAACCGACACGCATCACGCTCTAAACAAAAGTACCGGCGAAGACGCCGGCACTTTGCGCTCGGGCCGTGCGATTCGGTCAGACGAAGTACTGGCCGCCATTGGCGGTGATGGTTGAGCCGGTGATGAAACCGGCGTCTTCGGAGGCGAGGAAGACGACGCAACGCGCGATCTCTTCCGGTTCGCCGAGGCGGCCGACAGGGATCTGCGGGATGATGCGTTCGTTGAGCACCTTCTCGTCGATCGCCTTGACCATCTCGGTGGCGATGTAGCCTGGGCAGATGACGTTGACGGTGATGCCCGCGCGGGCACCTTCCTGCGCCAGCGCCTTGGAGAAGCCGATGTCGCCGGCCTTGGCGGCGGAATAGTTGACCTGGCCGGCCTGGCCCTTCTGGCCATTAATCGAGGAAATGCTGATGACGCGGCCGAACTTGCGGTCGCGCATGCCGCCCCACAGCGGGTGAGTCATGTTGAAGACGCCGGAGAGGTTGGTGTCGATGACTTCCTTCCACTGCTCGCGCGTCAGCTTGTGGAACATGGCGTCGCGGGTGATGCCGGCATTGTTGACCAGCACCGAGACCGGGCCGAGATCGGCCTCGACCTGCTTGATCCCGGCGGCGCAGGAATCGTAGTCGGCGACCGACCATTTGTAGGTCTTGATGCCGGTTTCGGCGCTGAATTTCTTCGCCGCCTCGTCATTGCCGGCATAGTTGGCGGCAACGGAATAGCCGGCGTTCTTCAAAGCGATCGAGATCGCAGCACCTATGCCGCGCGAGCCGCCGGTGACGATTGCTGTTTTGGACATGTGTTCTCCTCCCGTTGGTCGGAGGAGCGAATAGGGAATAGCGAATAGCGAGTAGGGATTTGATCTCCCGTCGCGCCGACGCAGTTCTCCCCTATTCGCTACTCCCTATTCGCTATTCAGATTGCTTCCACGCACAGCGCCACGCCCATGCCGCCGCCGATGCAGAGCGTGGCGAGGCCTTTCTTGGCGCCGCGGCGGCGCATCTCGAAGACCAGCGTGTTGAAGACGCGCGCGCCCGAGGCGCCGATCGGATGGCCGATGGCGATCGCGCCGCCATTGACATTGACGATGGACGTATCCCAGCCCATGCCCTTGTTGACCGCGCAGGCCTGTGCGGCGAAGGCCTCATTGGCCTCGACGAGGTCGAGATCCTTGACCGACCAGCCGGCCTTCTCCAGTGCCCGCTTCGAAGCGGGAATAGGTCCGGTGCCCATGATCGCGGGATCGACACCGGCGGTCGCCCAGGACGCGATGCGCACCAGCGGGGTGATGCCGCGCCGCGATGCCTCGGCCTCGGTCATCAGCAAGGCGCCGGCAGCGCCGTCATTGATGCCGGAAGCGTTGGCGGCGGTCACCGTGCCGTCCTTGTCGAAGGCCGGCTTCAGCTTGGTCATGGCGTCGATTGTGGCGCCGTGACGGATGTATTCGTCCTGATCGACAATGGTGTCACCTTTCCTGCCCTTGATGGTGACGGCGACGATCTCGTCGTTGAACTTGCCGGCCTTCTGCGCGGCCTCGGCCTTGTTCTGCGAAGCGAGCGCAAACTGGTCCTGGTCGTCGCGGGTGATCTGGAACTGGCGGGCGACGTTCTCGGCGGTGTTGCCCATGTGATAACCGTTGAAAGCGTCCCACAGGCCGTCCTTGATCATGGTGTCGATCATCTTGTAGTCGCCCATCTTCACGCCGGCGCGCAGGTGCTCTGCGTGCGGCGACAGCGACATCGACTCCTGGCCGCCGGCGATTATCACCTTGGCGTCGCCGGTGGCGATCTGCTGCATGCCGAGCGCGATGGCGCGCAAGCCCGAGCCGCAAACCTGGTTGAGGCCCCAGGCGGTGGTCTCCTTGGGCAGGCCGGCATTGATCGACGCCTGGCGGGCAGGGTTCTGACCCTGTGCCGCCGTCAGCACCTGGCCGAGAATGACCTCATCGACTTCGCCCGGCTCGACACCGGCGCGCGACAAAAGCTCCTTGATGACGACGGCGCCAAGCTCATGCGCCGGTGTGGCGGCGAAGGCGCCGTTGAAGGAGCCGACAGCGGTGCGCGCAGCGCTGGCGACGACGATGGAATTGGAAGCGGACATTTTTCTCTCCAGACTTCGAGGTGTCGTGTTCTTGGGTGTTGTTGGGACTTTTCTTGCCCGTTCCACACCCCAAGTCAAACCGGAAATGGGCATGCCGGCCATGCGCCGCAAGCAGGGCGCGAGCGGCCGGCGGGATCGCCTGGCCATTGCTGCGCAGCATATTTAGCCCGCCATGCAGCAATAAATGATGCCGCACTGCACAAAGCGCTTGGAATTATGGAGCTTTTGCGCATATCCTTAAAAATGGCGCAATCGTTACCGGCGGCTTACTCAGGCGCGCCGGTGTCCCTGGGAGGATGCTGATGGCCGCGAAAGACGACCCGATCATTATCAAGAAATATGCCAACCGCCGTCTCTACAACACCGGCACCAGCACCTATGTGACGCTCGAGGATCTGGCCGAGATGGTCAAGAAGGGCGAGGAGTTCACGGTCCAGGACGCCAAGACCGGTGACGACATCACCCATCCGGTGCTGACCCAGATCATCTTCGAACTGGAGAACAAGGATGGGCAGAACATGCTGCCGATTCCGTTCCTGCGCCAGCTGATCGCCTTCTACGGTGACCAGATGCAGATGATCGTGCCGAGCTTCCTCGAGCAGTCGATGATCGCCTTCTCCAAGGAACAGGAGCGTTTCCGCGAGCAGATGAAAGGCGCGATCGGCAAGTCGCCGCTCGACGTGATGAAGATCGCCACGCCGATCAAGGCGCTGGAAGAGCAGACGCGGCGCAACATGGAAATGTTCCAGAACGCCATGCGCCTGTTCACGCCGTTCCCGTCAGCCACCTCAAATGGCGCTGCGGCGGCTGCGCCCGAACCGGCCCGCAAGGAAGCGCCGGAAAAGAGTGGCGACGACCTTCAGGAATTGAAGGACCAGATCGCCGCCATGCAGCGCAAACTCGACACGATGTCGTAGAGCGCCAGTCGCCATCCCGTTGCTCGAAGAGGCGGGCGGCAAGTGCTGCTTTACGCGCCGAGCTTGGCCTCGGGATCATGCCCGCAGGGTACCCGGCTCCTTGCCTGAGGCGAATGGAAGATCCTCGTCCTCCCAGCCGGTGATGCCGCCGATCATGATCTTCACCGGACGGCCGAGGCTGGCCAGCTTGAAGGCCGCCCGATCCGCGCCATTGCAATGGGGTCCCGCGCAATAGACGACGAACAGCGTCTGTCCGGGCCACTCCGCCATCCGCTCGGCCGCTATCTCGCGGTGCGGCAAATGCAGAGCGCCCGGTACATGGCGGCGCTCATAGGCTTCCGGCGAACCGACCACATGCAGAAGGACAAAGTCCTGCTCTCCGGCGCGCAGTGCTGCGGCGACGTCGGAACAGTCGGTCTCGACGGAAAGCCGGCGCAGGAAGTGGTCGCGGGCAATTTCCGGCGATGCTGCGGGAATCTCTGTCACGTAGCTCATCTCTAATCTCCGTTGCTGATGCGACGGAGAGATAAAGCACCGGGCAGGGCGATTGCAGCTGGCAGCTTTGCCATATATCGTCAAGATCATGCCAAATGCATCTTCCCATCCTGTCAATCCGCTTGTCGTTGCCATTGCCTATGACGGGCTGTGCACATTCGAGTTCGGCGTGGTGGTTGAAGTCTTTGCCTTACCGAGGCCGGAAATGGGTGAGGATTGGTACCGCTTTGCCGTGGCCGGGATCGATGCCGGTGAAATGCGCGCTTTGGGCGGCGTGCGCATCGTTGCCGATGGCGGAGCCGATCTGATCGACCGGGCCGACACAGTGATCGTGCCTGGCTGGCGCGGATCGGAGTCGCCGGTGCCGCCGTCGCTGATCGAGGCGCTTCAAAAGGCACACGAGCGCGGCGCCCGAATTCTTTCAATCTGTTCGGGCGTGTTCGTGCTTGCCGCCGCAGGCCTGCTGGCAGGCAAAAGGGCGACGACACATTGGCGCTATAGCGAGAAGCTGACGGAGCTGTACCCTGACATCACCGTGGTTCCTGACGTCTTGTACATCGATGAGGGAAACGTCCTGACATCGGCCGGGAGTGCTGCAGGTATCGACCTTTGCCTGCATCTGGTCCGGCGCGATTTCGGCACCAAAGCGGCCAATATGGTGGCGCGGCGGCTGGTCGTGCCGCCGCATCGCGACGGCGGCCAGGCGCAGTATGTCGAGAGTTCCGTTCCCGAACCGCATGAGCGCAGCCGGCTTGGGCCGTTGATCGACAGAATGCGCGCCAATATTTCGGCCGACTATCCCGTCGCCACTTTGGCCGAACTTGCCGGGATGAGCGAGAGGACATTTCTGCGCCGGTTCGCGGCCGCGACCGGGGTCACGCCGGCCCGCTGGCTGCTCTCGGAACGACTTTCGCGGGCGCGCACGCTGCTGGAAGATACCGCAATGCCGATCGAGCGAATTGCCGAGACCGCCGGCTTTGGCGCAGCGGGCACGTTGCGTCATCACTTCCGTCAGCACTTTTCCACGACGCCGGTCGCATACCGCGCGCGGTTCGGGGCCAAGTCAGCCTGACGGCTTGCCTGGTCAGGTCAAGGATCCGACATAGCGGCCGCGAGGTCTGATGATGCTGCCGCTGATGATCTGTTCGACCATATGAGCGGCCCAGCCGACGCTGCGTCCCAACGCAAACAAATGGAACGGCGCGTCGCGCGGCAGGCCGAGGCCACGTGTCAACGCAGCCAGGGCAAAGTCGATGTTCGGATGCGCGCCGGTCGCGGCAATGGCGGCCTTTTGCAACTGTTGCAGTATCTCGTCGACCGGGATGACGGCCAGAAGTGCGGTGGCACGGGGATCGCCTTCAGGGTAGAGTGGATGGCCGAACGCCGGCAATGGCCGGTCGTGGCCGAGCCAGCGCCGTATCGCCGCCTCGGCGCCGTGCAGGGCCGCATCTTCCGCCAATTGCATCACCGCTTCGCCGGCGCCACCGTGGCGTGGGCCGGACAAGGTTGCCAGGCCCGCCAGCAGGCAAGCGGCAGGCGAGGCCCCGGTCGAGGCGGCGACGCGGGCAGTGAAGGTCGATGCGTTGAGTTCGTGATCGGCAAGCAGGACGAGTGCGCAGCGGATCGCTTCCGCGCCGTCATCACCCACCGACCAGCCCCGCGCCAGACGCCAATGGACAGGGTCTGTGCCGGCTACAGCGCCCAGCGACTGCGCCAGCGCTCCAACTGTGTGCGCAGCCTCGGTGCACAGCGAGGCAGCGCTGCGTCCAAGCGAAGGCCGCCCTTGGCTGGCAAGCATGGCAAGCTGCGCAAAGGCCGAGGCGCGGCCGATTTGAGAAGGGACATCCGATGAGCGTGCCTTGAAAGCCATCGGTTCAGGCAAGGCCCAAAGCAAAGCGGCAGTTTCTTCCAGCGTGGCCGATCTGGAAAGCGTTACCGCATCCTGTCCCCGATAGATCAGTCGGCCGTGCAGGACGGTCGAGATAGCCGTTACGATTGATGGTTCACCCCAGGCGATGGCGCTTTCGGCGATGGCCGAGGGACTGCGGCCGCGCGCCCGGCGGGTTGCCATGGCTGCGATGTCGTCGGCGCGGTACTGGCTGCGGCGCGGGTCGGTCTCATCCGGCCGCATGCCGATGCGCCCACGGCTGACATAGGCATAAAGCGTTTGCGGCCGGACCTTGAGCCTTCCCAGCGCCTCTTCCCGCGACAACCATTCGGACATGATCAGCTCTGATATTGATTATATTGATCAAGATTGATTTACGCGCTGCTTGACCCTTATGTCTAGTGGAGAAAAACTGCAAGGAGACGAAACATGGCAAACGGGCTCGATGATGTGGTGGCGGCGGAGACCATGCTCTCCGATGTCGATGGTCTTGGCGGCCGTCTGACGATCCGCGGTTATTCGCTGCCGGAACTGGCCGGCCGCTGGCGCTACGCGCAAGTGGTCCGCCTGCTGCTGGACGGCTTCTTCGACGAACTTCCAGGCGATGCCGAATTGGCGGCGAGACTGGGCGAGGCGCGCGTCGAAGTGTTTGAGCGCCTCCAGCCTTCGCTGTCGATGCTGGCGCCGCTTGATGTCTACGACGCGATGCGCGCCGGCATTGCACTTTTGCCTGACGACGAAAACCAGGCGGACGCCTTGCGTCTGATCGCGGCGCCTGCGGTGCTGACGCCTGCCCTGCTGCGCTTCAAGCGCGGCGATCAGCCGATCGCGCCCGACGCCAAGGCCGATCATGCCGCCGACATGTTGCGAATGCTTGACGGAGCAGTCCCGTCG
This sequence comes from Mesorhizobium sp. PL10, assembly GCF_053714315.1. Classification (NCBI taxonomy): domain Bacteria; kingdom Pseudomonadati; phylum Pseudomonadota; class Alphaproteobacteria; order Hyphomicrobiales; family Phyllobacteriaceae; genus Mesorhizobium; species Mesorhizobium sp. PL10. Next base: position 213,901 of record NZ_JBSKBR010000001.1, read on the forward strand.
CCGGCATTGGCAAAGGCGCTCGACACCTATCTTGTCACCGTCTGCGATCATGGCCTCAACGCCTCGACCTTCGCCACCCGCGTCGTCGCTTCGACGCTGGCCGGCCTGACATCGTCCGTGCTGGCTGGGCTCGGCGCGCTCAAGGGGCCGTTGCATGGCGGCGCGCCCGGTCTGGTGATCGAGATGCTGGACGCAATCCAGGCGCATGGCGATGCCGCCGGCTGGCTGCGCGACGAGGTCGCGCATGGCGAACGCATCATGGGCTTCGGCCATCGCATCTACCGTGTCCGCGATCCCCGCGCCGACGTGCTGAAAGCGGTGGTGCGGCAGCTCGGCAGCAAAGGCGAGACCGGCCGCCGGCTGGTTTTCGCCGAGAAGGTGGAGCAGACCGCGCTCGAGGTGCTGCGAATCGCCAAACCGCAGCGCTCGTTGCAGACCAATGTCGAATTCTACACCGCGCTGGTGCTGGAAGCGGCGGGCTTTCCGCCACAGGCCTTCAGCAATGTCTTTGCCGCAGGGCGCGTCGCCGGCTGGATCGCGCATGCGCGTGAACAGCAGACGACAGGGCGGCTGATCAGGCCGCAATCGCGCTATGTCGGGCCGGTGCCGAAGCTCGTCGCCTGAGATCGCAACACCGGTTTCGAAGCAAAACGGCCTCTCCATTTCAGGTGGAGAGGCCGTTTTTTCATGACCGAAATTTCATGTGATCACGCGACCGTGTTCGTGTTCTTGCCTCGGCCATCACTTATATGCTGCACTGCAACATAAGCCCGCTGCAGTCGAACCCTGCCCGATTCCCGATGGGACAAGGCTGCAGCGCCCAAACCGATACAGGAACGCCATGACGAAAAACGGCAAGGCGGAGGAAACCAAGAAGATCAACATTGCCCTGCAGGGCGGCGGCTCGCACGGGGCCTTCTCCTGGGGCGTGCTCGATCGGCTGCTGGAGGACGGCCGGCTCGAGATCGCGGCTGTGTCCGGCACCAGCGCCGGGGCCATGAACGCGGTGGCGCTGGCCGACGGTTTTGTGCGCGGCGGCGTTGATGGCGCACGCAAGAAGCTCGACGATTTCTGGCGCGCGGTGGCGGCGAAAGGCCGGTTCAGCCCAGTGCAGCGCATGCCGTGGGACGTCGCCTGGGGCAATTGGTCGATCGAGAATACGCCCGGCTATTTCTTCTTCGACACCATGTCGCGGGTGTTTTCGCCCTATGTCGCCAATCCGCTCGGGCTCAACCCGCTGCGCGACGTGGTTGAGCAGGAGATCGATTTCGCCAATGTGCGCGCCTGCAAGTCGATGGAGCTGTTCATCTCGGCAACCAATGTCGAGACCGGCCAGCTGCGCGTCTTTTCCGATGGCGAAATCGACCTCGACACGGTGATGGCCTCGGCCTGCCTGCCGCAATTGTTCCGCGCCGTCGAGATCAAGGGCGTGCCCTACTGGGATGGTGGCTATGGCGGCAATCCGGCGCTGTTCCCGTTCTTCAAGACGGCGGCGACCGAGGACGTGCTTCTGGTGCAGATCAACCCGGTGGTGCGCGAAGGCACGCCGAAAAGCGCCAACGAAATCCAGAACCGCATTGACGAGATCACCTTCAATGCCGGGCTGCTGAACGAATTCCGCTCGATCGCCTTCGTCAAGGAACTGATCGCCGCCGGCCGCCTGCCGCGTGGCGAGTACCGCGACATCCGCATGCACCGCATCGACGCCGACGAGGCGTTCAAGGACCTCTCGGCGTCGTCCAAGGTCAATGCGGAATGGGCGTTCCTGACCTATCTGCGCGACCTTGGCCGCACGGCGGCGAGCGACTGGCTGGAGGAAAACTACGACGCCGTCGGCAAGCGGCCAACGCTTGATCTCTCCGGCGAGCTCGACGACGGCTTCAAGCCGGTGCGCGGCCCCGCGCCGGGCCGGCGGGTCAAGGAGTTCCTCGCGGCGCGCAAGAAGCCGGAGGCGGAGCGGCGGCGGGCCTGAGCCTTATCGCAGACCTTGGGCGATCTTCCTCGCGGCCGGCAGCCGCCGCAGCGCCAGCATGGCGCTGACGCCAAACAGCGGGCCGGGCGCGAGGACCAGAAAGCTCCAGCGCCATCCGAAAGCCTCCGCTACCGACGACGTCAGGTGGATCGAGACGAAGGTGAGGGCGATGCCGACGCTCAACTGCAGCGAAAGCGCAGTGCCGACATAGCGTGGGTCGCTCAATTCGGTGATCATAGCGGAAAACTGCGCGGAATCGCCGATGACGGTCATGCCCCAGAGAACCGCGATGGCGATGAACAGCCAAAGCGGCCCGCCGAAGGCGAGGCCGATCGTCAGCGCGCAAAGCCCCGAAAGCGTCATCATCATTGCTGCGGTTGCCGTGCGGCCGATGCGGTCGGCGACAATCCCGCCCAGGATCGAGCCGATCCCACCTGATGCCACGACAAGGAAAGCCAGCAGGGATGCCGTCTTCGGGCCATCAATGCCAAGGCCGGGGCTTCCCGCCCTGATATAGGCCAGCATCCAGCCCCACATGGCATAGAGCTCCCACATGTGGCCGAGGTAGCCGAGATTGGCGAGCGCCAGGGGGCCATTCTGCAGGACGGCTCGGATGTGGCGGGGGTCGAATGTCGATCTGGCGAAGGGATAAGGGCCTTCGCTGCCAAGATACAGGATCAGGATTGCGCCGGCCAACGCAGCCAGCGAGGTCGCGATGATGACATCCTGCCAGGCGACATCGGTGGCAAGCGCGGACAGAAGGTGCGGGAACGCCGAGCCGAGCGTCAGAGCCGCAAGCAAGGCGCCCAGCGCTGTGCCGCGCCCGCGGCGAAACCAGGTCGACACCAGTTTGAGCGCTGGGGGATAGACGCCTGCCAGTGCAATGCCGGTGGCGAAGCGGGCAAGCAGCAGCATGCCGACCGACGGCGCGAACAGCAGGCAGAGATTTGCAACGGCAGTGACCAGGGCGCTGATGCCGATCACCTTGCGAAGCGAGACGATGTCCAGCAGGCCGGCAATGCTGGAGGCGAGTGCGCCAACCGCAAAGCCGACCTGCACGGCGCCTGTGATCCAGGCGCCTTGCGCCGGCGACAAGCTCCAGACTTGCGTCAGCTGCGGCGCGATTGCGGTTGCCGAAAACCAGGCAGTCATGGACAGGAAGGCGCCGGCGCAAATCACCGCCAGCATCGACCAGTGCCGGCCGGCGCCAACGCCGGCCGGGTGCGTGGCTGCCATGGGTTCCATCAAGCAGGCTCAGGCGGCGACGGCGTTTTGCAGCCGCTTCAGTAGCGGAAGCAGATCGGCTGGGTCGGGCCGTTGCGTGTAGTCCGGGCTCACCTCCGCATAGACGATGATACCGTCGCGTCTGATCACGAACCGCGCCGGCATCGGCAATGTCCATGATGGGTCTTCGTTGATGGCAGGCAGGTCAACGCCGAAGCTCTTGTAGAGCGCGATCAGATCGTCGGGCAGGCGAAAGCGCAGGCCAAAGGCGCTGGCGAGCTCGCCGTTCGGATCGCTCAGCATCGGGAAGGTGACCTGCTTGTCGCGCTTGGCCTTGCGACCGTTCGCCGGCGATTGCGGGGAGATGGAGACCAGTTGCGCACCGGTGGCGCCGATTGCCGGCCAGGTCTCCTGCAAAGCGCCAAGTTCGATGTTACAATAGGGGCACCAGACACCGCGGTAGAAGCTGAGCACCAGCGGGCCCCGCGCCAGCAGATCGGCCGAGGCAACGAGGCCGCCGTCAGCCTCCATCAGTGTGAAGGTCGGGGCGACCGCACCGACCCCCAGGATGCGGTCGGCCTGACCGGACGCGATTAGCTCGGCGGAGGCGCGGTGCATGATCTCGACCGCCTGTCTGGGCGCCTTGCTCTCAAAGTCGGCCTTGAAGGCATCAAGATTGTCTTGAAGCGACATGGGATTACTCCGAAGATTTCTCACCGCTCACGCAGCGGCGGGAACGTCCTCGCCTATTTCCAAAAACAGGGGTAGCCTGCGGGAAAGGATAGCAATCATTCGGAAAGTGGATGGCTGACCGGCTCCAAGAACTGGAAGTGTTCGTGCGGGTGGCGGAGCGCGGCAACCTTTCGCAGGTCGCTCGCGAAATCGGGCTGTCGCAGCCTTCGGTGTCGCGGATCCTGAACGATCTGGAGGCGCGCATCGGCGCCCGTCTCCTCGTCCGCACCAGCCGGAAGGTCGGGCTGACCGAGGCAGGGCATGGTTATCTCGAACAGATCCGGCCGTTGCTCGCCGAACTTGGGGCGGCGGCCGACACTGCTGCCGGCAATGAGGAGTTGCGCGGGCTGCTGCGCATCGAGCTGTCGGTCACTTTCGCCGTGCGTGCGCTTATTCCGCAGCTGCCCGGCCTTCTTGCCGAGCATCCCCACCTCTCCGTCGAACTGATGATGGACGATCGCAGGCGCAGCCTTGTCGAGGAAGGCGCCGATGTCGCGGTCAGGCTCGGTCTGCTCGACAGTTCCAGCCTGATGGCGCGCAAGGTTGGGGAGACGCCGAGGCTGCTAGTGGCGTCACCGGACTATATTGCTCGGCATGGCTTGCCGCGCAGTCCTGGCGATCTGGTTCAACACGAGGTCATCTTCGGGCCTTCCGACAGCACCGGCGCGACCTTTCAGCAGCTGATCGGCCCGGAGGCCAGCTTTGCCCTGCCGGAAAGCCCGCGCATCCGGGTCTCGAGCTCGGCCGGCGTCACCGCCTGCGTGCTGGCCGGGCTTGGCGTGGCCTTTGGGTCCGGCTGGATGTTCAATGCAGAACTTGCGGATGGCCGCCTCTGCCGGCTGCTGCCGGAGTTTCCGCTGCCGACCATCCCCATCCACGTCCTGTTTCCGGCCGGGCGCCAGCCAAGCAAGCGGGCAAGGGGGTTTGCCGATTGGCTGAGCAGATCGCTCAGCTCGTCATGAACATCTTTTCATCGTTTGGGCATTAGGTCACGCCTGAAGGGCGAGGTCGATCACCTTGACCAGCGCGCCCGCGGCCTTGCGCTGTTCGTCCGCATCGCTGATGCGCGCCTTCATGCCTTCCAGCCCGTCAAGCAGCATGTCGGCGAGCAGGCGCGCCGACAGGCCCTTGGCCGCGAGGTCGGCGCCGTTGCGCCCGGCCTCTTTCTCGATCGCCGCAGCGATATGTTCGCCAAGGCCGTCGCGCCAGCAGACGACGAGATCAGCAAGGCTCGACTTCATGTCGAGCAGCTCGGCGCCGTGCGGCGATGAGATGACACCTCGCATCATCGAGATCAGCCCCTCGTCGATGGCCCGCGTCATGCGCTCCGTGAAGGTGCCATCGCCGGCCAGCGCCACCTTTGCCGCCTCGACCGAGCGTGACAGGAGCATCATGGCTATGGCGCGAAAAATGTCGGTCTTGTTCTTGAAGAGCAGATAGAGCGCCGGCCGCGACATGTCGGCGGCGCGCGCAATATCGTCCATGGTGGTGCGCGAAAAACCATAGGCCAGAAACACCTTCATGGCGCCGTCCAGAATGCGGACGCGCTTGGGGTCTGTGGTGGTGATGTCTTCGATCTGATTCACGGCTGCGACACTATCTGCGTAACCTCTATTGACAAAATTACGAATTTTGTCAACTTGTATGAAGCGAGATGGCGTGCCATTCCGCTTCGGACTGTGGACGACAACGAAGGGTATCCCCATGCGCCTCACCGTAGACGGTCAGTCGTTCGACATCGATGCCGATCCCGAAATGCCGCTGCTGTGGGCGCTGCGCGATCTCATCGGCAAGACCGGGCCGAAATTCGGTTGCGGCATCGCCGCCTGCGGCGCGTGCACGGTGCATGTCGATGGCCAGGCGGTTCGCTCCTGCTCGCTGCCGGTCGGCCAGGCCACGGGCGCCATCACCACGATCGAAGGCATCGGTGAGCCCGGCAAACTGCATCCGGTGCAGCAGGCCTGGCTGGAAGAGCAGGTCGCGCAATGCGGCTACTGCCAGGCCGGCCAGATCATGAGCGCCGTGGCGCTGCTCGACGAGGTCGCCGATCCGACCGATGCCGACATCGACAACGCCATGGGCGGCAATCTCTGCCGTTGCGGCACTTATCCGAAGATACGCGCGGCTATCAAAAAAGCTGCGGCACTCAAGACGGCGGGGCTTTGATCATGGCCAGTGTCGCAAAGATCGCACGGCGCAGCTTTCTCATCGGCGCGGCTGCCATCGCCGGTGGCGTCGCCGTCGGCTATTACTATTACCGCAAGCCCTACCCGAACCCGCTGGAAGGCGACCTCGCCGCCGGTGAGGCGACGTTCAATCCCTATGTGAAAATCGGCGCCGACAACACCGTCACCATCGTCGCGCCGCGCGCCGAGATGGGGCAAGGCATCTCGACGACGCTTGCCGTCATGGTCGCCGAGGAGCTCGACGTCAGCCTCGACCAGGTCAAGGTCGAACACGGCGCGGCCTCCTACGCCTATTACAATGCAGCGATCCTGGAAGAGGGCGGCCCGTTTGCCTTCTTTGACGAGAGCATGACCGCGCAAGCTGTACGTTCAGGCCTGGGTGTGGTCGGCAAATTCCTCGCTTTGCAAGGCACCGGCGGCTCGGCCTCGACGCGCGATGGTTTCAACAAGATGCGGCAGGCGGGCGCAGCCGCGCGGCAGATGCTGATTGCTGCGGCGGCGCAGAAGCTTGGCGTAGAAGCTGCCGATCTTGAAACGGCCAACGGTTCGATCCTGCACAAGGCGTCAGGCAAGTCGCTGACCTATGGCGAAGTGGCGGCAAACGCTGCCGCGATGGCGCCGCCGGCGGAAGTCCGGCTCAAGGACAAAGCCGATTGGAAACTGCTGGGCAAGCCGCAAAAGCGGATCGACATGCTTGCCAAGGTCACCGGCGCGCCGATCTTCGGCATCGATGTCAGCTTGCCGGACATGCTCTACGGCACGGTGAAGATGAGCCCACGCTTCTGGTCCAGGCCGGTCGGCGCGGACCTTGCCAAAGCGGAAAAGATGCCCGGCGTGATCAGGATCGTGCCGCTCGAAACCAACTATGGCCACGGCTTCGGCATCATCGCCGAAAACACCTGGGCAGCGTTCAAGGCCGCCGAAGCAATCGACGTCAAATGGGCCGATCCCGAATATCCGCCGGACAGCGCAGCCATTGCCGGGGTACTGAAGCAGGCGCTTGGCGCCGAGGGGTCGGCGATGCGCGACAACGGTGATGTCGCCAAGGCCTTTGCCGACGCGCCGCGTGAAAAAATCATCGAAGCCGACTATGCCGTGCCCTATCTGGCGCATGCGACGATGGAGCCGATGAATGCCACGGCGCGGCTGAAGGACGGCGTACTCGACATCTGGTGCGGCAACCAGGCGCCGACGCTGGTGCGCCAGCTCTGCGCCAACGTCCTCGGCATCGAACAGGACAGAGTGACGGTCCACACCACCTTCATGGGCGGCGGCTTCGGGCGCCGTGTCGAGATGGACTACGCGCTGTGCGCGGCGCTGATGGCGAAGGAAACGGGCGGGCGTCCCGTCAAGGTGACGTGGACGCGTGAAGAGGACATGCGCCACGACGCCTACCGGCCGGCGGCCGTCGGCAAATTCCGCGCGCGGCTCGGCGATGACGGCCTGCCGGTCGCCGTCGACATGACGATCGCCTCGCCGTCGGTGATCGCCGGCACCTTGCGCCGGCTGTTCCCTTCGATTTCGCCGCTTGGCCCCGACAAGACCATCGTCGACGGCGCCTACGACCAGCCCTACACCATCCCGAACTACCGGGTGAGCGGCGTCGCCGCTCCGGTCACTGTCCCGGTCGGCTTCTGGCGCTCGGTCGGCAGTTCGATCAACGGCTTCTTCCATGAAGGCTTCATGGACGAGATCGCGGTGGCCGGAAAAACCGATCCGGTCGAGTTGCGCAAGACGTTGATGGCCGCCTATCCAGCGGCGGTCAAGGTGGTCGAGAAGGTCGCCGCGATGGCGAAATGGGGAGAGGCGCTGCCGGCCGGCAAGGCCAGGGGCATGGCCTTCTCGCTGTCCTTCGGCAGTTGGGTCGGAGAGATCGTCCAGGTTGCCGACACGCCCGCCGGCATCCGCATCGAGAAGGTGTGGATCGCCGCCGATGTCGGCACAGCACTCGATCCAGGCATCATCGAGGCGCAGCTCATCTCGGCCGCCATTTACGGCCTGTCGGCGGCTATGGGTCAGGAAATTACTTTCGCCGATGGCATGGTCGAACAGTCGAATTTCCACGACTACGATGCCATGCGCATCTTCCAGTGTCCTGTTTTCGAAGTCGCCATTTTGGAGAATTTTCACAAGATGGGCGGCGTCGGCGAGGTCGGTACGCCGCCGGCGGCTCCGGCGCTGGCCAATGCCATCTTCGCGCTCACCGGCAAGCGCATCCGGACGCTGCCGCTGTCGAAATCGGTGGCCTTCGCATGAAAAAGCTTCTCATCATGCTGACGCCTGCTGCCATCATGTTTTCGGCAGCGCCCTTCGCAACCGCACAACAAAGCCAAGCGCCGGCGCTGGTTGCAGTCGACGCTGCGAAAGGCTTGCCCGAATGGGACAAGATCTACGCCGTGTTCTCGCACCCGCGCTGCGCCGACTGCCATGTCGCCGACGACCGGCCGCGCTGGTCCGGCGCTCACTATGGCGAGACGCGCGTCCATGCCTTCAACGTCCAGCGCGGCGCCGACGGCTCCGGTTTCGGCAATCCGGGCCTGCGCTGCACGACCTGTCATTTCGCGAGCAATTCCAGTGCATTGCACGGGCCGCCCGGGGCCGAGAACTGGCATCTGGCGCCGGCCGAGATGGTCTGGTTTGGCAAATCCTCGGCGGAAATCTGCGCCCAGATCAAGGATCGCAGTCGCAATGGAGACCGCAGCCTGGAGGATGTTGCGCTGCATGTGCGCGACGACAAACTGGTCGCCTGGGGCTGGGCCCCGGGTGCCGATCGTGAGCCGGCGCCCGGCTCGGCCGAGGCGACCTATCAAGCAATCGAAAACTGGATGGGGGCAGGCGCGCCGTGTCCCGTGACGCAATGATCGCGCAACTTTTGTGACTATATTGCGCTGCAACTTTGATGTAGAAGCGCGGCTTCGCAGTTCACGGCAAATTGAACACGGCCTGACGCGCACCCATATCGGCGACGCGCCCGAGTTGAAGACACGGTAGCTGTTAGAAGACGGGCCTTGTTGGAAAACGATCTGGCCGAACCCCGCAGTGGAAAAACAACGATGCCGAAAATCAGGTTTCACAAGCTTGCCGCTATAGTTGTGCTCATTGGCTTCGCCGCCTGGATGGGAACAGGCGCGTTTTCGTCGGTCGGCAGCGCTGCCGTCGAAGGCGCAGCCAAGGCAGGCGATCAGGCCAAGCCCGGCGATCGGGCCAAGGCGCCGGATGCGACCAAGCCCCCGACAACCGGGCCGAAGGCCGCCGAGGCGGAGCCCAAGGCGCCGCTGCGCACCGTCGCGGTGGTGACGCCGCCGCGCAAGACCTATGCCCGCGCCATCCGCATTTCCGGGCTGACCGAGGCCGACAAGCGCGCCGTGCTCGCCACGCGCGTCGCCGGCGTCATCGAAAAGCTGCCGGTCAAGCAGGGCGATCACGTCAAGACAGGCGATCTGGTGCTGATGCTGGCGGCGGAAGAAAAGATCTCGATGGTCGACAGTGCCAAGCAGCTTGTCGTGCAGCGCCAGGCCGAACTCGACGCATCGCTGCGGCTGATGAAGACCGGCAACCTGCCCACGCTTCAGCTCGACACGGCGCGCTCGAACCTGACTGCGGCGCAGTCGCAGCTGGAAACGGCACAGGCCGAACTCGACCGCAATCTGGTCAAGGCGCCCTTCGACGGCGTTATCGACCGGGTGCCGGTGGAACTCGGCAGTTCCGTCATGCAGGGCGGCGAGGTGGCCACCATCCTCAAGCTCGATCCGGTGATTGCGCGCGGTGAAGTCAGCGAGCGCGACCTTGGTTATCTCAAGCTCGGCGACAAGGCCGCCGTGCGGCTGGTCAGCGGCCAGACCGTCGAAGGCACCGTGCGCTACATCAGCCGCGACGCCTCGTCGGCAACCCGCACCTTCCGCGTCGAAATTGCCGTCCCGAATGCTGATGGTTCGGTGCCGGCCGGCATGACGGCCGAGATTTCGCTGAGCGCCCAGCCGACCGACGCCGTCATGCTGCCGCGCTCGGTGGTGACGCTCGGCGACAAGGGCGACCTTGGCATTCGCGCCGTCGACAAGGACAACAAGGTGGTGTTCTTCCCGATCGACCTGGTCGACGACTCGCCCAAGGGCCTCGTGCTCGGCGGCATTCCCGCCGATGCCCGTGTCATCGTCGCCGGCCAGGAACTGGTCAAGGAAGGCGACGTCGTCAAACCGGTCGAGGCCGACCAGGCGACCATCCAGAAACTGTTGGGCGAAGCGACAACGCAGTAGCGCCGGGATGCCCCCGGGCGGGACAACCGGCTGCAATGCGGCTCCTCATAATCTTTGAGAACAGGCGTTAGCCATGGATATCGTCAAACTCGCGATCAACAATGCCCGGCTGACCATCTCGGTGCTGGGATTCCTGCTGCTGGCGGGCTGGGTCGCCTATTCGTCGACACCGAAGGAAGCGGAACCCGACGTTCCTATCCCGATGATGTATGTCAGCCTGATCTATCAGGGCATTTCGCCGGAGGATTCCGAACGCCTTCTGCTGCGGCCGATGGAAAGCAAGCTGAAGAGCCTGAAAGGCCTCAAGGAAATGCGCTCGGCCGCCTTCCAGGGTGGCGGCTATGTGCTGGTCGAGTTCCAGCCGCAGACCAATCTGGCGACCGCGCTGCAGGACACGCGCTCCAAGGTGCAGGACGGCAAGGCCGACCTGCCGCAGGCAGCTGAAGAGCCTGTCGTCACCGAGGTCAACATTTCCGAATTCCCGGTGCTGGTGGTGACGCTGTCGGGCGAATTGCCCGAGCGCGTGCTGACGGCTGCCGCGCGCGAGTTGCGCGACCGCATCGAAGAGGTGCCTGGCGTTCTCGAAGGCTCGTTGCAGGGTTCGCGCGACGATCTCGTCGAGGTCGTCATCGATCCGATGAAGCTGTCTTCCTACGGCCTGCAGCTCGACCAGCTGATCGGCGCTGTCGGCGCCTCGAACAGCCTGGTCGCCGCCGGCAATCTTGAGGGCTCGGAAGGCAAATACGCGGTCAAGGTGCCGTCGCTGATCGAGACGCCCGAGGATGTGGCCGCCTTGCCTGTCGTCGCCGGCCCCAATGCCGTCGTGCAGGCCAAGGACATCGCCACGGTCCGTTCGACCTTCAAGGACGCCGAGACGATCACCCGCCTCAACGGCAAGCCGGCCATCGCCATCGAGGTCAAGAAGCGCATCGGCGCCAATCTGATCGACACGCTGGCGAAGGTCAGGGAAGTCTCCGACGCCTACGTCAAGTCAATGCCGGAAGGCATGAACATCACCTACACGCAGGACAAGTCGGTCTTCGTCAACCAGTTGCTGGGCGACTTGCAGAACCACGTGATGATTGCGGTCATCCTGGTGTTCATCGTCATCCTCTATGCGCTGTCCGGCCGCGCCTCTCTGCTGATCGGGCTTGCCATTCCGTCGTCCTTCCTGATCGGCATCCTGCTGCTCGCGATGATGGGCTACACGATCAACATGATCGTGCTGTTCAGCCTCATCCTGGCGGTCGGCATGCTGGTCGACGATGCCATCATCGTCACCGAATTCGCCGAACGGCGCATGGGCGAAGGTATGCCCAAGGCCGAAGCCTTCACGCTTGCCGCCAAGCGCATGGCCGGTCCGGTCATCGCCGCGACGATGACGCGCATCGCAGCGTTTTCGCCGCTTTTGTTCTGGCCCGGCATCATCGGCGACTTCATGAAATACATGCCGATCACGCTGATCGTCACGCTGTCGGCGTCGATGCTCTATGCGCTGGTGTTCGCGCCGACGTTGGGTGCGATCTTCGCCAAGCCGCCCGAGCATCACGCGGAGAATCGCGACGGCTTGTACATGGCGATAGTCAAGCAGGCGGTGCGTTTTCCCATCACTGTGCTGGTGCTTACCGCCGTGCTTTTGACCGGCGTCGGCTTCGCCTATTCGAAATATGGCGCCGGCGTCGAATTCTTCCCGAGTGTCGAGCCCGATTACGGCCTGCTCTATGTGCATGCCCGCGGCAATCTCTCGCTGGCTGAAATGGATACGGCGACCAAGATCGCAGAAAACAGGCTGCTTGGCTGGCCCGGCGTCAAATCGGTCTACACCCGCGTCGGCAAGACGCAAGGCGGCGGGCAGGATGTGCCGGAAGACGTCGTCGGCGTCATCCAGTATGAGTTCATCGACTGGCGCGAGCGCAAATCGGCGAACCAGATCCTGGACGAACTGCGCACCGTCATGGCCGGCATTCCGGGCGTCGATGTCGAGGTTCGCGTGCCGGAAGCCGGTCCGCCGACAGGCAAGGCGATCCAGCTCAGGCTTTCGGCCATCGATCCCAAGGGGCTCGACGACCAGGCCCGCGCTGTTGCGGCGCGCATCGCCAAGGTGCCTGGCGTCATCGACATTTCCGACGGCCTGCCGCCGCCCGGCGTCGACTGGGCGCTCGAGGTCGACCGCGCCAAGGCGGCGCAGTACGGCATCAGCCCGACTTCGGTCGGCACGGTGGTGCAATTGGTGACCAACGGCTTGAAGCTTTCGGAATACCGGCCGGCCGGCGCCGACGATGCCGTCGACATCAGGCTGCGCCTGCCCGAAGACCGGCGCACGCTGTCGACGCTCGATGAGCTCAGGGTGCAGACCTCGCAAGGCTCGGTGCCGATCTCGAACTTCGTCGTGCGCAAGCCCGAGCCGACCGTCGGCATCCTCAACCGCATCGACGGCGCGCGCACCGTGGTGGTGCAGGCCAACGTCGCCGCCGGCACGCAGGTTGCTGCGGTGCAGGCGGAGGTCACCAAGGCGGTCACCGACATGAAGCTCGACAGCGGCATACGCTGGAAGCTCGCCGGCTCGAACGAGGACAGCGCCGAAGCCAGCGCCTTCCTCGGCAAGGCCTTCGGGGCCGCGATCTTCCTGATCTTCCTGGTGCTTTTGATGCAGTTCAACAAGTTCACCAGCGTGCTTCTGGTGCTGTCCTGCGTGGTCATGGCGACGATCGGCGTGTTCCTCGGACTGCTTCTGACAGGCGAGGCGTTCGGCATCGTAATGTCGGGCATCGGCGTCATCGCGCTGGCCGGCGTGGTGGTGAACAACAACATCGTGCTGATCGACACCTATGACCGGCTGCGCGAAGAAGGCTGGGACAAGATGGAGGCTGTGCTGCAGACCTGCCGCGAGCGTGCCCGCCCGGTCGTGCTGACGGCGGTGTCGGCCATCCTCGGCGTCCTGCCGATCGCGTTCGGTCTTGGGCTGGAAATCTTCCATCACGAGACGACGATCAACGCGCCGTCGACGCAATGGTGGATTTCGCTGTCCTCGGCCATCGTCTTCGGCCTGTCCTTCGCCACTCTGCTGACTCTGGTGGTGACGCCGTCCATGCTGATGATCTTCACGCGCAGCAAGAACAGCCGTTTCTATGCGTTCTTCCGCCGGATATCCGGCCGCGACAGGAAGCCGGGCGCGTCCTCGGGGCCGAAGCCAGGCCCGCTCGACGAACCGGCAATCGCCTTCCCGAAAGCCGCCGAATAGGCCAGTTTTCATCGACCAGACAAAAGGCCGCCCGGAACAACCGGGCGGCCTTTTGCATTGTCCCCTCGTATACGAATAGCAAGGCGAGGGAGTCTTCATGACCGTCACCACCATTCTCCTCATTGTTTTGATCCTGATCCTGATCGGCGCCGTGCCGGCCTGGCCGCACTCACGTTCCTGGGGCTACGGCCCGTCAGGGATCGCCGGCGTTGTGCTTGTGGTGCTGCTGATACTGGTGTTGATGGGCAGGATTTGATTAGGGCTATCGCAGTAGCTGATGGCGCTCCCCCGCTCCGTCTCGGCGCCGCTTTAAACGATTGCCCTGCAATCGAGCGCAGATGACGGGCCGCTCCCTTGCGTATACGCTGCCGCACACGACAATCCTCGAAGGAGCCATCAAGGTGAACGCAGACACCCCGCCAAGGCCGCTCGCGGAGATCGCCAGCTACCACGCCCACATCTACTATGACGGGCAGGCCGAGCGGCAGCACGCCGAATGGCTGCGCCTGCGCATCGGCGAACGTTTCCGCGTGCGGCTGGGCAACTGGCGCGACGCGCCGGTCGGCCCACACGAGCAGCCTATGTACCAAGTCTCCTTCGCCACCGAGATTTTCGCGTCGCTGGTTCCGTGGCTGATGCTGAACCATGGCGGTCTCAGCATCCTCATCCACCCCAACACTACCAACCCCAAGCGCGACCACCTGGTAGACCCGATCTGGATAGGCCGCCCGCTGGGAGTGCATGGCGAGGTTCTCGGCGAGGAGGATGAGGCTGAAGAAGCGCTGGAGGTGAATACGGAGCCGACGCTGACGGCTTAGGGGTAAGAGCCGAAGGTCAAGCCGTCGGTGCTGCGCTGCGCCGCTCGAGTGCGGTCTTGCGGATGATTTCCGCGATCTCCGGGCTGCTGCTGCACAGCATCTGGAAGTCCACCGCGTGCAGCGACAGGAGTGAGACCGCCGTTGCGGCGCTGACGGTCGCCATACGCGGTTCGCCGCTGATCAGCGCCATCTCGCCAAAGAAGGCGCCCGGTCCAAGCTCCACCGGGTTCGGCGTCGCGACGGTGACGCGCCCCTCCACGACGAAGAACATCTGATCACCGGGCTCGCCTCTGCGGCAGATCACGGCGCCCGCCGGCACCGTGCGAGGTCTTAACGCGCGCACGATCTCGACCAGCACGGCCGGGCCGAGCTTCTGAAACAACGGCACGCCGGCGACCAATTGCCAATTGCGGACGAATTCTCCGCGGCGAACTTCCTGAGAGAAACCGGTGGCAAGAATGCCGGCCCAGAGCGCGAAGATGCCGATGCCGCTCATCATGACCGCCCCGGCAAGGACGCGGCCAGCGAAGGTTTGCGGAATTTCGTCGCCATAGCCGGTGGTGGACAGCGTGACCACAGCCCACCACATGGCCTGGGGGATGCTGCCGAACTTGTCCGGTTGGATGTCGCGCTCGATGACATAGCCCGCGAGCGCGACACCGAACAGAACGACGCCGAAGAGCGTGGTGACGCCGATCAGGTTGCGCGCTTCGTTGGCCAGCACCCTGCCCAGCACCGGGAAGAAGGTCGAGTCGCGCAGCGGTTTCAGCAGCCAGACGGCACAGTAGAGGCTCCAGTCGGGCGTGCCGACGAGCAGAAATGCCGCGAATGGAACCAGGACCGCAAGCACATCGATGGCGATTGCCGGCGTCCTGTCGTGAAGGTCTCCCGCACGGCGCTTGAGCAGCGTCGCGACCATCTGCACAAGATAGGCGCCCCAAATGACGGCGAGCAGGGCAACCAGAGCCAGCCTGCTTCGTCCGGAAATGTTGGGTGTCGTCAGCGCAGCCACCGCCAGGAGCCCGGGCGCAGCCAGCACCGCGTTGAGCGGCGCGTAAATTCTCAGGAAAGGCAGTACCGACATTCTATGCCCACAACCGCGACTACCCTGCAGAATAGGATGGCTTCAAGGCAAGCGCAAAGATGCTTGCTGTCGCCTCGATGCGCATCACCGACGCTGTGATAAAATCCACACCGGAACCGTGCTAGGATGGCTGCCGCACGCGACGTGTCGTGCTTAAATTGGCCAGGAACGATTGTCATGCTCAATCCGATTTCCATCATGGCCGACCGGCTCGGCGACCATCTGTCGGAACTCTATCTGCAGTATTTCTCGCATCGCAATTCGGAGTATGCGAGCTACATAGGCGGGGCGGCCCGCCTTGTCCTGGAACGCATCGGCAATTCGAACGCGCTCTATCACAACATCGAGCACACGCTGATGGTTACGCTCGCCGGCCAGCAGATCATCCGCGGCCGGCTGCTTTCGGAATCCCTGACCCCGGATGACTGGCTGCATTATACCTGCGCGCTGCTTGTCCACGACATCGGCATGGTGCACGGCATATGCCCGGGCGACACCGACGACAGCTTCGTCATCAACGAGGCCGGCGACCGCCATACGCCACCGCGCGGCGCCTCCGACGCGGTGCTTGCGCCCTATCATATCGAGCGCGCCAAGATCTATGCGCGCCAACGTTTTGGTTCCTCGAAGTTCGTCAATGAGGAGCGCATTATCGCGGCGATCGAGATGACGCGCTTTCCTGTACCGGACGATCCGGCCTACCAGGCCACCAACACCGAGCCGGCGCTGGTCAGGGCCGCGGATCTTATCGGCCAGCTCGCCGACCCCTTCTACCACCGCAAGCTGCCGGCGCTGTTTGCCGAGTTCTCCGAGACCGGAATGGTGGAAAAGCTCGGCTGCAAGACCGCCGCCGATCTCGGCGCCATCTTCACCGATTTCTTTACGCTGAAGGTGGAGCCCTATATCGGCGACGCGATCCGTTATCTGGAGCTGACGACCGAAGGCAAGCAGTGGGTCGCCAACCTCCACAGCAACCTCTTCCAGTCCGGGCTGCGTCCGGCCAGGATCGGGCCGTTCCCCGGCGTGTCGCAGCCGGCAGGGCTTTCGGTGGTGACCTGAGAGCGGGGAGTGGTTCCGCCGGTGCCGACCCGGCGGAGGTTGCATGCGGCTGTTACGAAGATGAACGCCGGTGGCGAGGTGCCTTACCTCGATCCCCCGCGACAATAGGAGCCGGTGACGGTCCGGTGGTGTTGACCCCAACGATTCTGCCTTGGCCGATATGATTTCTCCACATCTTCGAAACTTTTCTCTTCGCATCGGCGAACGCCTCCGCGTGCGTCTGGGCACCTGGCTCGACGGGCCGGTCGGCCCGCATGAGCACGCGATGTACCAGGTCTCCCTCGCCATCGAAATTTTCGCCACGCTGGTGCCCTGGCGGATTCTGACCCACGGCGGCCTCAGCAACCTCATCCACCCACCAACCTCAAACGCGACCATCTGATCGGCCCGATCTGGATCGGGCGAGCTCTGGCGGTACATGGCGACGTGCTGGGCGAGGACGACGAGGCGCAGGAGGCGCTGGAGGTGAATACGGAGCCGACGCTGGGGGTATGAGGGGCGATGGCCGGCGGGGCAGACGCCTTTTACGAGGCTGGGGGGCGAAACGTAGCCAAGGTCGAGCCACATTCAATCTTGCACCAACGGTGAGCGCCTATTGCGCCCACGCTGACCAGAGCGGGTTGTTACGCGTCTTGCGACCGCGTCCGGCCGCGAGACGTCAAAGACGATGACATCTGTTCTCTTGCGCAAATCGTCGGACAGATCTGAAATAAGCATTGATTCCATCTCCGCCGCTGTCGATGGCAGTCCGCCTCCATCTGGCCGGGGCGGCGTAGGTTGTATGTCGATGCCAAACCAGATTACGAGGTAGATGCCTAACCCATCCGAACCGGGAGCCAACGCATAGCCCTGCAACTGCGTTGCCGCCGCCGTCCATAGGTGGCCATGGTAGTGGCGCTTGACCTCGACCGGCAGGTTTCTGCCTGCGCCAGTCAGGATGAGCATATCCGCACGCGTTTCATGGGCGCGCTGTGCCTCTGGCTGCGCAGCCGCAATGCGATATTTTGACATCCGGTCGCGGAGCCTGCTCAACACGTAGTCGCGGCATTCGTTCTCGTGAAGCGGCGCCTTCGGGATGTCCCCATCTCGATTCCAGAACATCTTCCAGTCACCAGTATCGGACTTGCGCAATTCGTCCCGCAGCCGCTTCAGTTCCTCCGTTGTAATTGCCCGCAAGTCGGACGCGTTCACTGGTGGGCCACCGGAGATCGCTTCAGCGATCTGTAGAGCCGTTGGATGACGAAAGTCGGCGTCTCTTCTCAATCGCGCTTGCTGGGAAACTGCGTGAAGGATTGTCTGTTGCCAGGCAGCCAGGAAGGTCTCGGTCGCCAGTCCTTGGAGGAATGGGCCAGCCTGCGCTTCGGCACTCGCTGAAAGGGCCATGATCCCTTCGTAAGCTGTATCCGCAAGGTGATGTACATCCGTCACCCAGCCGCTTCCAAATCTGTCTTCTGGCGTCGATCGTGCGCCTGCGACGCGGGCTATCGTTTCGAGGCGGACCAATTGGTGGTCTAGGCTGTTCGTCACCTTTCCCATCTCTCCGTCCCAATCCAGAAAAGCGATGTCGCTGGCGGTCGCACCATCAAATTCCTGAAGGAACTGAGATCGCCATCGGGCCGGATCAAGAGCGAAGCGAACGAAACTCCAAAGAAGTCTTTGTCGCCCCCTCAGTTCACCGCGTCCAAGCGCTGCGTCAGCAAGTTGTTGAAGCCGGACGGAATCGATAGCATCGAACGCAGCAATCAGGGCTTGCTTGAGCGCATTCTCATGCATCAAAGGCGTGGCCCCAAGGATAGCTTCGAGAGCCATTGGGACCGCACGTCCAATTCGACCCTGTCGAGTGAGATCCCATAACCCGTCAAGACTGGTACCACCTGTCTCAAGTATCGCACTCCAGAATGTCGACAGTTCTCGGGCTCCTGCGGCAGGATTGTTTTCAAGTCTGCGAACAGCCCAACCGTTGATGGCGTCACGCCGCTTCTCGGAACCAACGATAAAATCGGATTTGAGTGCGATAATTGCTGATAGAAGGGGTGCCGTCGCAAGTGCCGGCGCTCGTTGTTCCTGAAGAAGAACGTCGATGCCGGCGATAACTGCATGCTCGATGCCATAGCCTTTGTTTTGGCCCGCCGCTCGGCCGAGAACAGCCGCGTCGAGATATTCGATCGGCTGCGTCGCAATTCGTGCCCAGCCGTCACGAACGGCTTTCGCAATGGGGGCGCCCAGGTCAGCTTCTAGCGTGCAGATCGACGGCGGCGTGTCATCCGAGGCGCCTTGGAAATACCTGTCTGCCGCCCAGATAAGGTTCTTGCTCTTGCCACCACGAAGAGCTGCAAGCTCTTTCGTGAGAATGTCGAGGTCTTTCTGCCTGCGCTTGTCCTTCTGCCGCCGCTCTTTGATCCGTCCTTTAAGGTACCTCAAATGATGCTGGCTAATCTTCTTAACAGTAAGTTCGCGGAGAAGCCGCTTTGTGCCCCTCCCGCGAAGGAGATAATCATAGACGTACCAGAAGGCGGCGGTGTTTGGATTTGGCCCATTTGCGAGATGCACTGCGACTTGCTCTAGCCACTTACGCTCGACGGCAGACGATACTGAAGCAGCGTTGTTGAGCAGGTGCCGGACCAACGCCTGTGAGGCGCTGCGCCGTGCCAGTCGGAAGAAGTCATTTCCAGGCAACCAAGGCCGATCACCGGCTTGATACTCGCCGAGCACCAAGTCGAGAATGTCAATCTCACGCCGGTCGTCTGCCACGAGCCAGTCGGAAAGCGCTTTCAGCGTCTCCTCTCCCAGGTAAATGAATTCGTCGCCCCCGACGTTCCTTGCCCACTGCCAGACTTCTGAGCTCGTCGGCTCACAGGTTCGTATGTATGCCGCCAGTAACCTATCTAGGATGTGATCAACTTCGCTGCGTCGCTGGCGCTGACCCTCCGGCGCCCGCCAAGAATCAGTCGGTTCTGCAAACAGTGCAGGTAAAGGCTCGTCCTTCAGTCGCGTTTCGAAGGCGAAGAGGTGTCCGACAGTGTTGTCGTCCGGTGAGGACTCGAAATCTCGCAAGATGGAGCGCACGCGCTGGACGTTGAGCAATCTGACCGGCAGTTCCCCCGCAAGGTGGGTCCGCAGAATCTCCCTGCCGGTTGATGGCGGCTCCCCGTCGAGCTCGTCCAGCAGTTCAAGACGCGCAGCATGCGGGGCAGGCACTCCATTCAGCCACGCATCCGCCGCACGCCAACGATGCCAACCTGGCCGCGTCAAATCCAATGCGATGTCCTTGAGAAGCGACCGCAGCGAGTGGACTGGCGGACCGATCGTGAGGACGTCCATCACTGTTAAAAACCTCTGCGAGGTCGCCGCCGCCATGAGTATCTCGCGAAAATCGTCCGCTAGGTCTTCTCCGGCCAAGCCACCGTAGGCCGTGACACCAGTTTCCGAGGATCGAAAATACGGATCATCCCGGTCGATGTTCACTAAAATGGAGCGGCGCTCCGGAGTTCGGAAGGCTGCGGCGTCGCCGTAAGCTAGGACGGTTACGGCATCTGCCTCAATCAGCTGTCGCGCGCCTATTGCATCCCCGGATTTTGCCAGATGCGCCGCAAACCACCCATAAAGGCCCCTCAATTCGGTCGGAGGCCGACCATCCGCGCTTGTAACCATAGCGACGGCTCGCGAAAGGGGGAGGGCCGCTCGATCGCTGCCGCCCGTCACCGCATCTGCAAGCGTCTTTCCCGCAAGGTACTCAGCCACCACTCGATGCATCGGTTCAAAGATGTTGCCAGCGCCGCGAAAGAGCGGCGTGTCAAGCATATTCCCGAACAGCTCGAGCGAAATCTCAACGTCATGGGTGGTCAGAAACGCTCGCCTGTCCTCCTGATTTGGTGGCGGCGCATTCGAGCGCCAAATGGCTAGCGCTCCGCTCGCCAGCAGAATGAGGGTAGCCCGACCGGCGGCGTGAATGATTGCGCCTGGTGACGATCTCAGCTCATATTCGCGATCAGGATTGTGCTCATGAGCTAACTGCCAAGTAGCGTCGGACATGAGGGCAAAGCGCGACGATGGCCAACTGCCAGTGCGCTGCACTGCCTTGTGCAAAAGCTTCAGGCTCAGCGGGTTCTCGGTCAACGCGGTGACGCCCATCCGCGCTGCTTGGCTCACGAATCCCTCCGGATTGGCCTCGCCCCATGCCTGCAGTAGGAAGCTCGCTTCCTCCTCATCCAACGGAAGAAGTTGGGCAACAACAATATTCGTACCTCCAGTTGTTGCCTGTATCGCCGCAATATCCGCGGCGTTGCGCCAATCCTCCGATCGGCATGACAGGCGCCAATGGCGAACTTTTGATTCTGCGATGGCGATCGATAGTTTATCGGCCTTGTCGGCGACACTCCCATCGGTGCGATATTCGTCCAGCGCGTCAATGAAAAGCGTGCCTCCTGGCGGAGGCCGGTGGCCGTTGACTAGCTGACGCACCCGGAGAAGGGTTCCGCCCTCCAGTTTAGCCTCGGTCTGGAAAACCGTCGACTTGCCGATGCCGGGTTCGCCAAGCAAGACAACGAACGGTTCCCGCCGGAGATCGCTAACCTTCCGCGCCCGGCCTTCCCACTCGTTCTCCGCGTTGCGGATAACGATCCTTCGGTCAATTTTGGCGATTTCATCCATTTAACTCAGGTGCTCCCTATTTCAACGAGGGACGCATTTCAAAATTCCAGAGATTTAAGCTTCCGCCAGCCCATTGTGTTTGGCTTCTCGCCATCCGGCGGCACTGATTCTTCGGAAAGCTGGATATTAGGATCACTGATCGACAACGCCAATCCGCCAGCTTCGCTGTCTATCGGCCTTTCCTCGTGGTGGAAACCAGAGCTAAACTGCGAAGCTTCGCGTTGTCATACGCTGACTATGACAAACATCCGCCTGGAGCCACAGCGAGCATAAAATCGCGCTCGCAGGGCGCGTAACATAAGTATGGGTGACAAATGATGGAGGCGGTGAAGTTTCACGGGACTTCGAGAATTCGCTGTTCATCAGCGCCATGTCCCACTCACCCCCCAGCCAATCTCGGCAGCAGAAAAATCTCCGCTCCCTGCGGCAGCTCCTTACTCCACGTATCGCGATAGATCGTGCCGTCGATGGCCACCGCGATGCCCTTCTCGATCCACGGCTCGATGCCGGGATACTGTTCAGCCAGTTTCCTGAACAGCTCCCTTATGTCCTTGGCCTCGACCTCGACCTTGCTCTGGCCGCCGGCGAGCTGGCCCAGCGCACCCCAGAGGGTGACTTCGACCATTTGCCAGACCTCGCCCTAGCCTTCCCGTTCCGCCTCGATCGCGGCGAGGACGCGGGGCGGCGACATCGGGATGTGGGTCATGCGCACGCCGGCTGCGTTCGACATCGCGTTGGCGATCGCCGCCAGCGGTGGCACGATCGAGGTCTCGCCGACGCCGCGCACGCCATAGGGGTGGTTGGGGTTGGGAATCTCGAGGATCTGCGTGTCGATCATCGGCAGGTCCGAGCAGACCGGGATGCGGTAGTCGAGGAAGCCGGCATTCTGCAGACGTCCGTCCTTGCCGTAGATGTACTCCTCGTTGAGCGCCCAGCCGATGCCTTGCGCCGCACCGCCCTGGTACTGGCCCTCGACATAGGTCGGGTGCACCGCCTTGCCGGCATCCTGGATCACCGTGTAGCGCACGACGCGCGCCGCACCCGTCTCGGGATCGACCTCGATGTCACATATGTGGGTGGCGAAGGAGACGCCGGCGCCGTCGGCGACGAGCTCGCTATGGCCGGCGATCGGCCCGCCGGTCTTGCCGGAAGCAGCTGCAATCTCCTTCAGCGACAGCTTGCCAAGGTTGCCGTACTTCTCGCCCTTGGCGATGGCGTGGCCGTTTTCCCAGACCACGTCGTCGACGGGGATGTCCCACATCTGCGCGGCGCGGTCGCGCAGAATCTTGATCGCGTTGCGGGCGGCCGAGATCGTCGCCATGGAGGACGAGAACGTGCCGCGGCTGCCGTCGGTCATGTCGTTGTAACCGAGGCTGGAGGTGTCGGCGACCACAGCCTTGAGCTGGGCATAGTCGATGCCGAGCTCCTCCGCCGCCACCAGCGACAGCGAGGCGCGAGAACCACCGACATCGACAGTACCGACGGCGAGCGACACCGAGCCATCCATGCCGATGTTCAAGTCAACGCAGGTCTGGCCGCCAAAATTGAACCAGAAGCCACAGGCCATGCCGCGGCCCTGGTTCTTGGCCAAGGGCGCCTTCATGTGCGGATGGGTCTTGGCCGCCTCCAGCGTCGGGCCGATGCCGATCGGGCCGTAGACAGGGCCATAGGAGGAGCGTGTGCCTTCCTGCGCGGCGTTCTTGATGCGGAACTCGACCGGATCCATGCCGAGTTCCTTGGCCAGTTCGTCGACAGCGCTTTCCACGGCAAACGCCGCCATCGGTGCGGAAGGCGCGCGATAGGCCGCGGTCTTCGGCCGGTTGACCAGCACTTCGTAGCCGACGGTCTTGACGTTATCGAGCTTGTAGCAGGCAAACGCCGTCATGGCGCCGATCTCGGCCCAGGTGCCGGCATAGGGGCCGCTGGTGTAGCGCAGCGTCGCCTCGGCGGCTGTGATAGTGCCATCCTTGCGGGCGCCGATCTTCACGTCGATCGAGGTGGCGCTGGTCGGGCCCGAGGCGCGGAACACCTCGTCGCGGGTCATTACCAGCTTCACCGGGCGGCCGGCCTTGCGCGACAGCGCCAGCGCCACCGGCTCGGCCCAGACATGGGTCTTGCCGCCAAAGCCGCCGCCGATCTCCGACGAGGTGACACGCAGTTTCGAGGCCTCCAGCCCGAGCAGTTGCGCGCAGTGCTGGCGGTAGACGAAATGGCCTTGCGTGCAGACCCAGAGGTCTGCGGTGCCGTCGGACGAGACGCTCGCCACGCAGGCATGCGGCTCGATATAGCCCTGATGCGTCTGCTCGGTCTTGAACGAGCGCTCGACGATGACATCGGCGTGGCCGAAGCCCTGGTGGACATCGCCATGGCCGAACTGGCTGCGCTTGGTGACGTTGGAAGGCTTTACCGGCTTTTCCTCGAGACCCTCGGTGAAGATCGTGTCGTTGATCAAGGGGGCGGTGTGCTTCATCGCCTCGTCGACATCGGTGACATGCGGCAAGAGCTCGTAGTCGACCACGATCAGCTTCAGCGCCTGCCGCGCCGTGCGGGCATCGACGGCGGCGACCGCGGCCACGGCATGGCCGTCATAGAGCGCCTTGGTGCGCGCCATGCAGTTGTCGAGGACGTCGTACATGGCGGCATCGCCATCGGTGAGGTCCGGCAGGTCGGCGGCGGTGATCACCGCCTTCACGCCGGCCAGCTTTTCAGCCTTGGAGGTGTCGATCTTGAGGATCTTCGCATGGGCGTGCGGGCTGCGCAGCACGCGCCCGACCAGTTGTCCCGCCATGTTGAAGTCGGCGCCGTAGCGCGCGCGGCCCGTCACCTTGTCGACGCCGTCGGGGCGGATGGGCCGCGTGCCGACGGATGAGAATTTGCGGCCGGAAAAGCGTGGATCGAAATTCATGGCTTACGCTCCCTTCATCACGTTGGCGGCGTCCTGGACGGCGCGGACGATCTTGTCGTAGCCGGTGCAGCGGCAGAGGTTGCCGGCGAGGCCGAAGCGGATTTCTTCTTCCGTCGGATCTGGATTCTTGGCCAGAAGGTCCTTGGCCGCGATCAGGAAGCCCGGCGTGCAGATGCCGCATTGCAGCGCCGCGTGCTCAAGGAATTTCTCCTGCAACGTATGCAGCTTGTCGCCGTGCGCCATGCCCTCGACGGTCTCGACAATTCGGCCCTCGGCTTCCGCGCCGAGCACCAGGCACGAGCAGACCAGCCGGTTGTCGAGGATGATGCTGCAGGCGCCGCAGTCGCCAGTGCCGCAGCCTTCCTTGGCGCCGGTCAGCCCGAGCCGGTCGCGCAGGACGTCGAGCAACGTCTCGTCGGGTTGGCAAAGGTACTCGACGTGATCGCCGTTGATTGTCGTTGAAACTGCTACACCGGCCATCACTTGCCTCCTGCACGTGCGTAGGCGGTCGTGGCGGCTCGTCTGGCCAGCACGCCCGCAACTTTTCGTCTGAACTCGATGGTGCCCCGCTTATCGTCGATGGGGCGGCAGGCCCCAGCGCAGACCTTGGCGAGCCGCTCAAGGGCTGCCTCATCCAGCTTCCTGCCGATGAGAGCCTCGGCTGCCTCTTCCACCAAAAGCACGGTGGGCGCCGCGGCGCCCAGCGCGACGCGGGCCGCTGTGATGACGCCATGTTCATCGAGCGTCAGGTTAACGCCGGCGCTGACCACCGCGATGTCCATCTCGGTGCGCGGAATGAAGCGCAGATAGGCGTCGCCCGAACGCGGCGCCCGCTTGTCGAGCAGGATCGCCTCGATGATCTCGCCCTTGGTGAGCGATGTCTTTCCAGGCCCGGTCGGCACGGCCTCCACGGGAATGGTGCGCTTACCCGAGGGGCCGGCTACCACTGCCTTGGCGCCGGCGGCCACCAAAGCCGGGACGCTGTCGGCGGCAGGCGAGGCGTTGCAGAGATTGCCAACGATGGTGCAGCGTCCCTGCACCTGCTTCGAACCGATCAGCTTCGCCGCTTCGACGACGCCAGGCCAGGCCTTCTTCAGCCCCGAGTTTTCGCCCAGCACCGCGCAGGGGACGGCGGCGCCGATGCTGAAGCCATCGGCTGTTTCCCTGATATCGCTCAAGCCGTCGATTGCCTTGATGTCGACGATCAGGTCGGGTTCGACAAACCCACCCTTCATCCTCACCAGGAGGTCGCTGCCTCCGGCAAGAATGGCTGATGGGCCGGAAGCGCCGGCCAGCACGCCAACGGCATCTTCGATTGAAAGCGGACGTATGTAACGCATCGTCTCCCCTTGGTGATTGTGATCTCGCCGACCGTTATAAACAATCACCTTATAAAGACCATCCGGTTCCTCGTTTCCAGCGATTGGTCCAGGGCTGATGGATCTGTCTACGCCGCGTCTTGTGCACGACCGGGGTTGATGCCGATGTCCTTCAAGGCCTCGGCCACGGCCTCATCCAGCGGCGTGTGCGGGATTTCGCCGATGATGCCTTCCAGCCGGTCGGACACGAGCCGGTGCGGCTCGAAGCGAAGATAGGACATCGAGACGATCTCGCGCCACATCGCCACGAAAGGGCTGCCGGCGCGCAGCACCCACCAGGGCATGAAGGCCAGCTTCAGTGGATGGCCGAGCGCTTTCTCGGCCGCGGCCTTGATATCCATGTCGGTGACGGCATGGCCGGGGAAATTGAGCGCTTCGTAGAAGCCGAGCTTGTCGAGGTTGCGCGCCAGCCCGACAAAGCCGACGGCGAAGTCCGGCAGATAGGCCCATTCATGCACGAGATTGGCCGGGCCAGGCGCGGTGTAGACGCCCTTGTTCATCTTGGCGGCGACGACGAGGTCGAACCATGACCCGCTGCCGGTGCCGCCGAAGAAATCGCCGGCCCGCAGAATGATGGTGCGCACCCGGCCGGCGTCAGCCTCGCGGCGAAACAGCGCTTCCATGGCGCAGCGGATGCGGCCCTTCTCGGTGGTCGGGCAGAACGGCGTGTCATCGCTCACCACCTGCGGCATCGGCGACCCATAGTTGTAGACGGTGCCGGGGAAGAGATGCAGCGCGCCATTGGCATGGCAGGCGGCCATGACGTTTTCCGCCATCGGCAGGCACTTGCCCCAGTCGGTATAGATCGGGTTGAGGCCGTTGAAGACGATGTCGACGCCCTCCGTAGCGCGGATCAATGCCTCGCGGTCGAGCGCGTCGCCGGCAGTGGCGGTGGCGCCCTTCAGTTCGGCCGGCACCTTGCCGGTGCGGGTGATGGCGCGGACGTCGAAGCCGGCGTCGATGAAGGCCTTGCCGACCACGCGGCCGAGCCGGCCATTGGCACCCAGAATTGCGATCCTGGTCATCTTTCTTCTCCGTGTTTGTGTTTGCACACGGAATATGATGCCTTCATATGCGAATGAAAATTGACTACAATTGGCGTTTTGATATTCACAAATGAATGCATGAGATTGACTGGAACCTGATCAAGAGCTTCGTCACCGTGGCGGAAACCGGCAGCCTGTCGGCTGCGGCGCGCAAGCTGTCGGCCAGCCAGCCAACGCTTGGGCGTCACATCGGCGAACTCGAACAGGCGCTCGGCGTCACCTTGTTCCGGCGCGGGCGGCGCGGCTATGCGCTGACCGAAGCCGGCGCCACGCTGTTCGAACGCGGCAAGGCGGTGAGCGAGCAGGCGAGCGCCTTTTCGCTGCTGGCGCTGGGCTCGGTCGAGGCGATCGAAGGCACAGTGCGCATCGCCGCCAGCGAGGTGGTGGCGGCCTATGTGCTGCCGAAGATGACGGCACGGCTCGCCATCGAGGAGCCGGGCATCGAGGTCGAGATCGTTGCCTCGAACCAGGTCGAGAACCTGTTGCGCCGGGATGCCGATATCGCCATCCGTATGGTCAAGCCGGCGCAGAACGAACTGATCGCGCGCAAGGTCTGCGATATTGCGCTGTGCTGCTGCGCGGCCAAATCCTATCTCGACAGGCACGGTCGCCCGCTCAAGCCCGCCGACCTGGTAGATCACCCGTTGATCGGCTTCGACCGCAGCGACGAGATGATCCGCGGCTTTACGCAAGTTGGCATCCCGGTCACCCGCGGCAGCTTCCGCTTCAGGACCGACAACCAGATCGTTCTGTGGGAGGCGTTGCGGGCGGGAAACGGCATCGGTCTCGGCCAGGAGCCGCTGGCCGACAGCGATCCATTGCTGGAAAAATTGCTGCCCGGAATGCCATTGCCCAGCCTGCCGGTGTGGCTGGCGATGCATCGCGACGTGCGCACCAGTGTGCGCATCCGCCGCGTCGCCGATTTCCTCTATGAGGAGCTCAAGCGCTATTCGGCGGGTGCGGCCGCGAACTCGGCGCGGTGAGCGAGCCCGGCCATCAACAGTACGACGATCAACAGCGCCGACATGGCGACGAAGATCGGTCCGAAGCTCGAATGCTCGGCAACGAAGCCGATCGCCGACGGCGCCACCAATATGCCGGAATAGCCCATGGTGGTCACGACGCTCATGCCGGTGCCCGACGACATGCCTTCCTGGTTGCCGCCGGCAGAGAAGATGATCGGCACCATGTTGGCGATGCCGAAGCCGCAAAAGGCAAAAGCCGCGATGGCGATCCACGGCGATGGCGACAGGCCGGCGATCAGCATGCCGGCGGCCGCGGCGATAGCCGAGCCGCGCAGCGTCGACACCGCGCCGAAGCGGTTGCGAACGCCATCGCCGAAGAAGCGCATGACCGCCATGACGCCGGAGAAGGCGGCATAGGCGAGGCCGGCAACGGCGAGGTCGGCGCCGAGCTCCTGCCTGAGATACAGCGCAGCCCAGTCGAGCACGGCGCCTTCCGAGATCATGGTCAGCAGCGCCATCAGCCCGACCAGATAGACCAGCGGATTGGCTGGCAGGGAAAATTTGTGATGTTCGGCGGCCTGCGGCTTGTCCTCGGCGATGAGGTAGCCGACCGCCACGGCGATCACGGCAAAGGCGACGACTGTGACGACAGCCGCATGGGCGAGGTGGCCGTAAGTCTGGATGGCGTAACCGCCCAAACCGCCACCGGCGAAACCGCCGAGGCTCCAAAAACCGTGCGACGACGACATGATGGCGCGGGTGAGCCTTCTTTCCACCACCACGGCATTGGCATTCATGGCGACATCCATGCCGCCGATCGAGCCGCCGAAGATAACCATGGCGATCGCCGCCAGCGGCACGTTGGGCGCCAGCGCCACGACCAGCAGGCCGAGGCTGCCACACAGGCCGAACCAGCGCAGCACCGTGCGCGAGCCGTGCCTGGAGATCAAATGGCCGCACCAACTCATGGCCGCCACCGCGCCAACGCCGAACAACAGGATCAGCAGGCCGAGCGTGAATTTTGTGATGTCGAGCCGGGTCAGGAACACCGGAATCTGCGGCGCCCAGCTGCCGGTCAGGAAGCCGTTGGCGAGGAAGATGGCGGCTACGGCCCATCGCCCGCGAATGGCGCTCTGCATCGCGTTTTGCGCGTCCATGTCTCGAATCCGGTCAAAAAACTGGCTTTGAACGGAAAATTAGATCGATTCAATTTTCAGTCAAGCGCTGTGATTGAGGAAATGCTTGACCAGAGGCCAATGGAGTCGGTGCCGTTCGGTGGACCATCAGACGTTGGAGATTGGCGAAAACGCCCCATCCCTTCGTCATCCACGGGCGGAGCAAGGAGCGTAGCGACGCGGCGCAGACCCGAGGATCCATTCCGTGCCGTCTGTGCGATGCTACGGCGCAGAATCAGGCCTGGTGAGCGCGACCATCATTCTGAGCTGCTGTGTCCGTGCCGGCCGTCGCGGCATGGATCCCAGGGTTTCCGCGACGTCGCTGCGCGACTGCTCCACCCTAGGATGACGAAGTCGCGTAGGGCTCCGCCAATCGCGGGCGCGTGGACGCCTATTAGCGTGCCCGCCGTGCCCTAATGATCCCTCGGCCGTCTCGCCTCGAATTCCGCCTTCTTGGCGTCCGAAGCCTCGGTCTGGTTCAGCGCCTGCCAGTCGGCGTAGGGCATGCCGTAGACGATCTCGCGCGACTGATCCTTGGATAGATCGACACCCTCGGCCTCAGCGGCTTCGCGGTACCAGTTCGACAGGCAGTTGCGGCAGAAGCCGGCGAGGTTCATCAGGTCGATGTTCTGCACGTCGCTGCGTTCGCGCAGGTGCCCGACCAGCCGCCGGAAGGCGGCGGCCTCGAAATCGCGTCTCTGTTCGTCGCTGAGTTCGGTCATTTTATTGGTCCTCACAGCGGCCCGGTGCGCGAGCCGAACATCTTCACCTGATGTATATCGGGACGACGATCGATGGCGTCAACGATCGGCGCCAGCCGTTCGGCCCAGTCCTGCGCGCCCTTGCTGTCCGCGATCAGGTCCTGGCGGATCTCGATCAGCGCATGGGCAAAGCCGTTGACAATGGCGTGCTTGAACATGGTGTCGCCGCGCAGCGCGCCGTCATAGGGTTCGTTGTCGCCGACGACGAGGTCTTTATCCTCGGCCAGCATGTCGATCAGCGGCCGTGCAACGCGGTCGTCGAGATCCCAAAGGATGCCGACATGCCACGGGCGCACAACGCCTTGCATGACCGGCGTGAAGGAGTGCACGGAGAAGATGAAAGGCGCCTTGCCCGAGGCCTGCGCCACCGAGGCGATCATGGCGCCGACGGCGTCGTGATAGGGCCGGTAGAAACCGTCGAGCCGTCTTTCGCGTTCTTCCGCCGCAATCGGGTAGTTTCCCGGCACGATGGTGCCGTCATAGAGCTGGCGGATCAGCGTCGGGTCGTCCTCGCCGCGATTGGGGTCGATCAGCAGGCGCGAAAAATTGGCGATCACCGCCGGTACGTCGAGCGCTGCCGCCAGTTCGCGCGTTACCGTCTCGACGCCGATGTCGTAGGCGATGTGGCGCTCGAGTTCCACCGCCGGCAGGCCGAGGCTGCCATACTCCTCCGGCAGGTCGCGACGGGCATGGTCGGCGACAAGCACCATGCCTCGCTTGCGGTCGCCCTCGACAATATCGACAGGCGCGAAAACTGTGGATCGGGTCATTGGCTGGAAATGGTCTGTTCGCTGGCTTCCGGGGAGGGTGCTATCGTCATTACCCACGAAGAGGACGATGGCGCAATGCCGTTGTTTGGCCACGGTTTCTGCGAAAATCCGGTCATGCGCGGCAAATCGCGCGCCGGGGGCCTATCTAAATCGATTGGAATTGGACAGAACGGCGCGTTGACATGCGCCCGGACTTTTCCGAAAAGGGGCGTTGAGAGATGCAGATGACGTTGTTGAGGGGTTTCGGGATGGGTTCCGCCGGCAGGCCGCGTGCGCGCACCGCCTTTGCCGTGCCGCTTCTGACCTTGACCGTGGGCCTCGCCGCGCTGGTCGCGGCCTCGCCCGCCCGCGCCGATTTCCGCGTCTGCAACGCAACGCAGAACCTGGTCGGCGTCGGCATCGGCTACCGCGCCAAGGCCGGCTGGATCACCGAGGGGTGGTGGCACATCGAAGGATCGAGCTGCAAGACGCTGATCGAAGGGCCGCTGTCATCAAGGTTTTACTATCTTTATGCAGAAGACGCCGAGCGTGGCGGGCGCTGGGATGGCCCGATCAACATGTGCGTGGCCGAAAAAGAGTTCAAGATCGCCGGCGTTACCGATTGCGTCGCCCGGGGCTTCCAGCGCGCCGGATTCCAGGAATATGACACGGGCGAGCAGGCAAGCTGGATGGTCCAGCTGACCGATGAGTCCACAACGGGAGGCGCTCCAGCCGCCCCGGGAACAAACAGTCAATGAGACGTAGCCGCAAGGTCAAGATCCTCGCCACCATCGGTCCGGCCTCCTCATCCGAGGAGATGCTGCAGAAGCTGTTCGAAGCCGGCGCCGATGTCTTCCGCATCAATATGAGCCACACCGACCACGAGCTGATGCGCACGCTGGTCGCCCGCATCCGTGCGGCGGAGGAAAAGGTCGGCCGTCCGATCGGCATCCTGGCCGATTTGCAGGGGCCGAAGCTGCGCGTCGGCAAGTTCGCCAACGGCAAGGAGGTGCTGACGCCTGGCCAGACCTTCACGCTCGACAACAATCCCGAGCCCGGCAATTCGACCAGGGTCTACCTGCCGCATCCAGAAATCCTGAGCTCGGTGGAGGCCGGCCATCGTCTGTTGATCGACGACGGCAAGCTGGAGCTCAAGGCGATGAAGAGCGACGGCAAGTCGATCACCTGCACGGTCGTCGCCGGCACCACGATCTCCGACAAGAAGGGCGTCAGCCTGCCCGACACCGACCTGCCGGTCGGCGCGCTGACCGAGAAGGACCGCAAGGACCTCGATGCGGTGCTGGCGGCAAACGTCGACTGGGTGGCGCTGTCCTTCGTGCAGCGGCCGGAAGATCTCGCCGAGGCCCGCAAGATTGCGCGTGGCCGGGCGCTGATCATGGCCAAGATCGAAAAGCCGCAGGCCGTTGCCCGGCTGGCCGAGATCATCGAATTGTCCGACGCGCTGATGGTCGCGCGCGGCGATCTTGGTGTGGAAATGCCGCTGGAAGCCGTGCCCGGCATCCAGAAGCAGATCACGCGCGCGGCGCGCCGCGCCGGCAAGCCGGTGGTTGTCGCCACGCAGATGCTGGAATCGATGATCACCGCACCAGTGCCGACCCGCGCCGAAGTCTCCGACGTTTCGATCGCCGTGTTCGAAGGCGCCGACGCCATCATGCTGTCGGCGGAATCGGCCGCCGGCGCCTATCCGGTCGAGGCGGTGGCGATGATGAACCGCATCGCCACCAAGGTCGAAACCGACCCGACCTATGCCGGCATCATCAACGCACAGCGTTCGGAACCGGAAGCGACCGGCGCCGACGCCATTTCGCTCGCTGCGCGCGAGATCGCCGAAACACTGAAACTGTCGGCGATCATCACCTATACGGCGTCGGGCACCACCGGCCTGCGCGCGGCGCGCGAGCGCCCGCAGGTGCCGATCATCGCGCTGTCGCCGATCCTCAACACGGCGCGGCGGCTGTCGCTGCTGTGGGGCACGCATTGCGTCGTCTCGCCCGACGCTATCGACCTCGACGACATGGTCGACCGCGCCTGCCGCATTGCGTTCGAAGAGGGTTTCGGCCAGCCGGGCGACCGCGTCATCATCACGGCAGGTGTGCCGCTGAGGACGCCGGGCTCGACCAACATGCTGCGCATCGCCTATGTCGGATCGGACGTACAGGCCAGCCGCAACATAGGCTGAGAGAGGCTTCCACTCGCCACAGTTCGCAGCGCTCTTGCCGCGGCTTCGGCGTGATCGATGCGCCGAAGGAACCGCCGGGCCCGGGGAACGGGGTCGTGCAGGTACTGGTCCGGACCCAGTATCTTTCGCCGGTTGAGTTCGACTGTGTCGAGCAGATCGAAATCGACTTCGGTGATCGCGCAGTGCCATCCGGGGCTGCGTGAAGCCCAGCCTCTTTCGTGGTGTTTCAGCAGCCGCCCGCGGGCGGAGTAGCCGTGGTAATCGAACGCGATCACGCCATTCGTCACATAGTTTCCAGAAAAGCCGTCGCCTGGAAGGATCCGTTCGCCGTAAAATCCCTCCAGCGGGGGATGCTCGAGAAAGGTGCCGGCGAGAAAGGCGCACGCGCCGTAACCGAAGAAGATGCGGTCCGGCAATGCCCATCGCTTCTCGGGGTTCTTCTTGATGCCGTGCTTCAGGACATACATGGCGATCAGGTCGGAGCGAGTTGCGCGTCGGGCACCGTGATGTCGGGGCATTGCCCCTCATAATAGGCATCGCCGGCGATCCGCGCTTCCACGGTTTTCGCCAGCGCCTGAAGGTCGACGTCCTTTCCGGCAACCTTTTCGATGGCGCCGACGACGAGGTCTGGCGCGATCCAGTCCGGCTTGTGGCCGAGATTGTGGACCCAGATCAGTTTGGCGCCGGGGATATCCCTGACAAGGCCGACCGAATGGATCGAGGCATAGACCACCTTGTCGCGATCGCCTGAGATGACGATCGTCGGCGCCTTGATGTCGCGGTAATGCGGCGCGGCCTTGAGCGCGAAGTCGTAGAGGCCGGCGACATCGATGGCGTTGGCGCGGAAGGCGCCGGGACGCAGCACCAGCGGGATCGAGGCGTTGCCGACATAGCCGTCCGGCACCTTGTTGGGCGAAAACACGCAGGCCGTGGCGCTGTTCATCTGCAGCGTGCCGGCCGGATAGGTCAAAGTCTCCGAGAACAGCCAGCCAATGATGGGGGTAGCGGTCAGCTTGTAGTACCAGGCGGTCGCGCCGCCCGGCCAAGGATGGCTGACGGGCGACAGGAAGACCAGACCCGATGTTTTGTCCGGGTACTGGCGGCCAAAGGCTGCCGTTATCACGCCGCCGAAGGAATGGCCGACGATGACCGCCTTGTGGATGCCGAGACGGTCCATCAGCATGGCAATGGTGTCGGCCTGGGCCGACGGGCTTTCATTGTTGCCGGGGCCGCGTGCCGACCAGCCGAAACCCGGCCGGTCGAGGAAGACCATTTCGGCGCGACCTTCGAGCAAAGGCCTGATCGGCAGCATCTGATCTCTGAGGTTGGCGCTGGCACCGTGGATGAAGACGATTGCCGGAAGCTCGGAATTTTGCGGCGCCGGCACATGGACATAATGGATGCGGGCGCCGTCAATGTCGGCAAATTCGCCGGCAGGCGGATTGCGCCACTCGATCAGCCACGCTCCGGCGCGGGTGACACCGACGAGAGCAAAGACCAGCGCGAGGAGGAA
This sequence comes from Mesorhizobium sp. PL10, assembly GCF_053714315.1. NCBI lineage: Bacteria > Pseudomonadati > Pseudomonadota > Alphaproteobacteria > Hyphomicrobiales > Phyllobacteriaceae > Mesorhizobium > Mesorhizobium sp. PL10. The sequence continues at coordinate 247,813 of NZ_JBSKBR010000001.1, forward strand.
GGCAAAGGCAGCGTAAATGAGGTTCATGCGCGGAGATACGGGCGTGGAGGGGGCTTAGTTCTAAGCAGTAGGGCAGTAGGGCAGTAGGGCAGTAGGGCAGTAGGGCAGTAGGGCAGTAGGGGGAGTTATCCAGGCCCTTCACATACTGCCTTACTGCCTATTCCCTTCCTAAATTCCTTCGCCCGCCAGATCTTCCGACAGCGTCGCGACCTGGTCCTGGGCGCTGCGCATCATCGGATAGATGGCCAGCACCTTCTGCCAGGCTTCGAGCGCCGATTGCTTGTGGCCGGTGGCGGCCATGATCTGTGCCAGGCCGGAAAGCGCGCCAAAATGGCGTGGTTCCAACTGCAGCGTCTGGTCAATGTCGGACATCGACTTCCCGAAATTCTTCATCATGTAATGCACGGTGGCGCGCCGGTTCCAGCCCTCGGCATATTTGGGCTGCAAGGTGACGACCTGGTCGAGGAAGTCGAGTGCGACGTCGAACTTCTGGTCATCCATCGCCTTTTGCGACCACTGCATCATCAGGTCGATCGAGGCGCTGCCGGACTGGAACCATTCGCCCCAGATGCGTCCGGCGATGCGCTCGGCCGCCTTTTCATTGCGTTCGCGCTTCAGGTCGGCAAACAGCTGGTCGAGCCGCGCTTCTTTCGTCAGGGCGACGGGAGGTGTCGCGGCGGCGGGCGGCGGCAGGTCGTCCGCGCGTGCCGCAGCAGCGCTGAACAGGAAACCGGCGGCCAAAAATGCAAAAAGAATCCGCATCGCCGGAATCTAACCCCGGAGAGCGGATCGTCAAACTGAAATTAGCGTGAAAGTGCCGGATATCCGGCAATTACCATCATATGAACGGAGGCAGCGTGCCTCCGGCCGAAAACTCAACCCTGGCGCGCCTTGTAGCGCGGAGCGGTCTTGTTGATGATGTAGATGCGGCCCTTGCGGCGAACCAGCTGGTTGTCGCGGTGACGCGCCTTCAGCGCCTTGAGCGAATTCTTGATCTTCATGGTCTTGCCCGTGATCTGGGCCCCGTCGGGGCCGAATTATTAAGGCGCGCCAGGAGACGCGCCTTTGAACTTGCGTGGCTCATAAACGAGGAGCCTTGCCCGTGTCAACCGCAAGCGTGCTGCATAAAGGCTGGGAACGGCCTTGGCCATGAAATATCCGCCATCGCCGCTCGACGCCATTGCGCCGCCGAAGACGGGCTGGAATGGTGCGGCGCCTGCAAGCCGATTTGGAGACGTCCATGCGCCTGTTGTTTGTGTCCGCCTGCCTTGCCGTTCTGGCCGCTGCCGCCCCCGCACAGGCGCAGGAATGCGACCGCAACGACGACAGCCAGCAGATGATGAATATCTGTGCCGGCGAGGACTACCAGGCTGCCGATGCCAAGCTCAACCAGGCCTACAAGGATCTGGTCGGCCGCAACGACGACAAGAGCAGGAAGCTGCTGCAGGTCGCGCAGCGCGCCTGGATCGCCTTCCGCGACGCCGAATGCGCCTATAACACAACAGACAGCGAAGGCGGCTCCATCCATCCGATGGAGGTTTCGCAATGCCTGACCGAACTGACGGACCAGCGCATCAAACAGCTCACCTCGGGCACCAACTGTCAGGAAGGCGATGCGAGCTGCGCCAGCCCCGACGAGGAGGAGGACCTGAACAACGAGCTGCAATAGAGGTCCACACCCCCTCGGGCAAAGCGCTACCCATCCCGGAAGGCGCTGCGTAGTTTCCTGGAATTGCTTAGCTACGACGGCTGATGCGGGTGAAATGGCCCATCTTGCGGCCCGGGCGCGCTTCCGCCTTGCCATAAAGATGCAGCATCAGATCGGGCTCGGCGAGCAAAGCGGGCACGTGCAGGACATCGTCGCCGATCAAATTTTCCATGACGCAGTTGGAATGCCGGCCAGGGTTGCCAAGCGGCAGGCCGGCAATGGCGCGGATATGCTGCTCGAACTGTGAAACGGTGCAGGCGGCTTCCGTCCAGTGGCCGGAATTGTGCACGCGCGGCGCCATCTCGTTGGCCAGCAGGGAGCCATCAGCAAGAACGAAGAACTCGACGCCGACGACGCCGACATAATCGAGGGCCGACAGGATCTTTGCCGCTGCCGCCTGTGCCGCCGCCGCCGTGTCCAGCCTGATCTGGGCCGGCAGCGTCGAGGTATGCAGGATGCCGTCGCGGTGGACGTTCTCGGCCGGATCGTAGGCGGCGACAGCGCCGTCCAGCCCGCGCGCGGCGATCACCGAAATCTCGCGCTCGAAAGCGACGAAGGATTCGAGGATCAGCGGCACATTGCCCATCGCCTCGCAGGTGCCGGCAAAGCCGCCCGTCTCCATGTTGCGGAAGACGCGCTGGCCCTTGCCGTCATAGCCCATGCGGCGGGTCTTCAAGATGCCGCTGCCCGAGAACTCTCCCAGCGCCGCCGTCAGCTCGTCGTCATTGTCGACGGCGCGGAAATCCGCGGTCTTGATGCCGATGCCGTTGAGGAACTGCTTTTCCGCGACTCTATCCTGGGCAGCCTCCAGCGCCCTGGGCGGCGGATAGACCGGGACCTTCGCAGCAAGCGCACTGGCAGCCGCCACCGGCACGTTCTCGAATTCGTAGGTGACGACGGCGCTGGCTGCTGCCAGTTCGGCAAGCGCGGCCGCATCGTCATACGCAGCGGTGATCTGTCGGTTGGCAAGTTGAGCCGCGGGACAATCGGCCTGCGGTTCGAGGATCACGGTGCGGTAGCCGAGGCGGGCCGCCGCAACAGCCAGCATGCGGCCGAGCTGGCCGCCGCCGATAATGCCGATGGTCGATCCCGCCGGCAGGCTCACGGCGCGTCCGTCGGCTCGGCGGCGACTTTGGCGGTCTGGGCGGCGCGCCAGGCATCCAGCCGGGCGGCGAGCCGCTCGTCGTGGAGTGCCAGCACGGCAGCCGCCAGAAGGGCCGCATTGGCCGCGCCTGCCTTGCCGATGGCGAGTGTGCCGACAGGAATGCCGGCCGGCATCTGGACGATGGAGAGCAGCGAATCCTGGCCGGACAGCGCCTTCGATTCGACCGGCACGCCGAAAACCGGCAGCGGTGTCATCGCCGCGGTCATGCCCGGCAGGTGGGCGGCACCGCCGGCGCCGGCGATGATCACCTTGTAGCCGGCCGCCTTGGCGCCCTTGGCGAAATCATAGAGCCGATCGGGGGTGCGATGGGCGGAGACGATCAGCCGCTTGTGCGGGATGCCCAGCGCCTCAAGCGTTTCGGCGGCGTGGCGCATCGTCGCCCAGTCGGACTGGCTGCCCATGATGATGGCGACGTCGGCGCGGTGGTCGGTCAAGCGCATGCTCCCGGCGGCAAAGGCGCGCCTTAGCGGAATTCGCGCAAAGCCGCAAGGATAGGCGGCCGCCGCCGAGCTCGGCAGCCACAATCACTCTATACGGCCGCCTTGCGGAAGCGGGCGACGAAATCGTCGAGTTCGAGCCGCTCCATGTCGGAGATCGCCCAATAGGAGAAGGTGCCGTCGCTCCAGTGCACCATCGAAAAGCCGCCCGAGGAAACGTCCTTCGGCTCGGTGACGCGGCCACCTTGCTGCGGTTCGGCGACCAGCGTGATCAGATGTTCGCGGTGGCGGTAGACCAGTGCCGGCACGGGACGGCCGGAGACCACCTCGACCCGACCGCCGATCAGCGCGAAGCCATCCGTGGCAAGATCGGGCGCCGGCGGCGACACGCCGATGCGGGCGTCGAGCCACGGTTTTACCGTGTGGCGGTCGGACGAGACGATGTCGATCGGGCTGGCGGCGAGCAGGCTGCGGCGATGGTCGCCGGCGATTTCCGCAGCGATGCTGTCGGAGGTGCGATTGAGCATCACCCATTGTGTCGCCCCGCTGGCCAGCACCGCTGTCATCACGATCGACGCCGCGATGGCGCGCCAGTCGAATGAGCTGAAGCGGCGCGCCCTTGGCGCTGGCCGCACCTGGGAAGGTCGCGTGTCGGCCGCTCGCCGCTGCTGGCCTGCGCCAGTCCCGGCGATCAAACCCGGCAGCGCCGACGATGTGCCCCGCTCCGGCTCCTCGTCCTGCGCGGACTGTTCCGCCGATGCAACTCCAATCGCCGCGATGCGGGCCCGAAAGGCATCGCTGACATCGGGACGCGGCAAGCGGCTGACCGCGCCTTGCAAGGCAACTATGCGGGCGTGTTCGGCGGCAAGCGCGGGATTGGCGGCGATGCGGCGTTCCACGGCAAGTGCGGCAGCCGCATCGAGTTCACCGTCAACCAGGGCGTGGATCATCAGCCTGATGCCTTCGGGATCGTTGGGCAGTCCGTCGTCATGCACGGTCATGGCGCTCTCCCCAGTTCAGACGCAAGCAGGCCACGGGCCCGTGCCAGCCGTGACATCACCGTGCCGATCGGCACGCTCAGCATCGTCCCTATATCGCGGTAGCTGAGTCCGTTGATATCGCGCAGCACCAGCGTCTCGCGAAAGGGCTGCGGCAGCGTTGCGATCGCGGCTTCCAGCGCCGCCGTGTCGGCCCTGGCGATCAGGCTCGCCTCTGGGCCATCCTCGTCCGGCACACTCGTGCCGTGTGCGGCCGCCATTTCGTCGAGATCGCCGAGATCGCCGACGGCCATCATGCCGCGCGGCCGGTTGCGCGCCATCCAGGTGTAGGCGGCGTTGCGCACGATGGTCAGCAGCCAGGCGCGCGGGTTGCCGCCGGCATAGCCTGATATGCCGGCATGCGCCTTGATGCAGGCGTCCTGCACGACATCTTCGGCGTCGGCGGCATTGCCGGTCAGCCAGCGCGCGAGCGCTAGCGCGTCGCCGAGATGCGGCAGTACCACCTCGTTGAAGCGTTCGGCCAGAGCCTTCTCGCTCACAGCAGCACCATGATCCGATACTCCGGGGCGGACGGGCCGTGCGCTCTCAGGCAGCGCCGGTGATCTCGCCCTTCGGGCGAACCCCGCAGGAGCAGGCAAGGCCGCCTGCTGAGGCGAAAGTGAAGTCATCTGCGTCACCGGTGTCAAGCGCCATGGAAAGGGGACTGGTGACGCTCATGCGGTCTAGCGCATGACGACGGCTGACGCCGTGGCCATGGTCGCTGACCCAGTCATGGTGCGGCATATCCGTCTCCTCAACGCCAGCGATGGCGTATGCCGAGAAGACCTGTTGTGGCCGCGGTTTATTCCCGCAGCGTGCAAATCCGATTGTTCACAGTCGCGTGATCAGACCGTTGCATCACCTTCGTTCGGCCTCGTGGACGCACTCAATCCGGCCAGCGCAGGGCGCCAGACGAATCCTTTCGCGGCTGTTTCATCGCATCCGCCGGTCGATCGGCCGCGGTGAGCACGGCGCGCATGCGCTCGGCGACGATCTCGGCCTCGCCGGGGTGCAGGTTGCAGGGGTCGAGGAAGAAATGACCGCGCTCGACCTCGTGGTTGCGTACGATGATCGGCGGTGAGCCGGCGGCAAGTGCCGAGGCAAGGCCGGCGGCGGTGAAGCGGCTTTCGGGTGTGACGAAGATCTGGAGCCGGTCGAGCGGGTTGGCGGTGGGGTCGGGAATGATGTGGGCGGCGATGCCCGGAATGCCCTGCAGTGCGTCTTTCCACAGATTGAGCGCCGCTTCCTCGCGCCGGCGGATGCCGGCATGGTCGCGCTTTTCCCAGGCTTCGAGTGCCGCCATTGTGCCGGCGATGCTCTCCTTGCCGACCTTCATGGCGCGGGCGACACCGCGGTTCTGCAGATAGGCGGCCCGCACCAGGTCCTTGCGTCCCGTCACAATGCCGCTGGTCGGCCCCGAGAGGAATTTGTGGCCGCTGTAGACGACGATGTCGGCGCCGCGCGCCAGGAAGCTGCGCAGATCATATTCGGAAGCCGCGTCGACGATCACCGGTACGCCCCTGGCGTGGCAGATGTCGCAGAATTCCTCCAGGGAAAGCATGCCGTATTGCACGGTATGGTGCGCCACGACGTAGAGCGCCGCCGCCGTGCGATCGTTGATCGCTTCGCGCACATGGTAGTCCTGGGTGACGCTGACGGTGCCCGCCGGAATGACCTTGGCGCCGGCCACGCGGATCGATTGGTCGATCGGCGCGCCGTAATTGACGATATGGCCAAGCTGGATGACGACTTCGGACTTCAGCCCTTCGGTGTCATCGGGCAGCCGCTCGATCGCCAGCAAATTGGTGCCGGTCATCGCCCCGGCGATCGCCATGGTGATGCCTGAGGCGCAGCAGGCGGTGATGAAGCCGGCCTCGCCGCCGGTCAGGCGAGCGGTGATCACGCTTGCGGCGCGCTGCAGATCGTCCATCTCCACCCACTGCGAGGCGATTTCGGCCATGGCGCTGATCGCCTCTGGAACGATGATCGAGGCGCCCAGCGTCGTCATCGTGCCGGAGACGTTGATGATCGGCCTCAGTCCCAGCCGTTCGCGGATCGTGATGTTGGAGCCGGTGTCGGAATAGGTTTTCATTTTGAGCAGTTCCTTGACTGTCAGGCCGCGATCTCGACGACCGCTTCGATTTCGACGGTGATGTTTCCAGGCAGCGAGCCGACGCCGATCGCCGAGCGGGCGTGGCCGCCGATCCTGTCGAAGACGTTGGCGAACAGGTCCGAGCAGCCATTGACGACCTTCGGGTGGTCGCTGAAGGTCGGCGTCGCATTGACGAAGCCGAGCAATTTGACGACGCGCACGATGCGGCCGAGATCGCCGGCAGCGGCATGCATGACGGCCAGCAGATTGAGCCCGGTGAGGCGGGCATGCTCATAGGCCTGCTCGACGGTGACGTCGTCGCCGACCTTGCCGGTGCACAGCGTGCCGTCGGCGCGCAGCGGTCCCTGACCCGAGAGAAAGATCAGCCGGCCGCTTTCGGCATGGGTGACGAAATTGGCGATCGGTGTCGGCGGCTCGGGCAGCGTCAGGCCGAGTTCGGCGAGCCGGATGTAAGGCGTCATGGAAGAATTCTCCCTGGGGCGGCTTCAGCCGCCCACGTCAGAAATGCGAGGCGCGGAACCGCGCCAGGAAAGAGCGCAGGCGCTCATTGGTGGTCTCTTGGGCGAGGATCTCCTTCGGCGGGCCGACAGCGCTGACACCGCCATCGGCCATGAACACGATGCGGCTTGAAGCGTCGCGCGCAAAGGCCATCTCGTGGGTGACCATCACCATGGTCATGCCGTCCTCGGCAAGGCTGCGCACGACCGCCAGCACCTCGCCGACCAGTTCGGGATCGAGCGCGGAGGTGATCTCGTCGAGCAGCAGGATCTTCGGTTCCATGGCGACGGCGCGGGCAATGCCGACGCGCTGCTGCTGGCCGCCGGAAAGCTCGGCCGGCAGGCTGTCGGCCTTGTGGGCGAGGCCGACCCGGCCGAGCCAATGCTCGGCAAGCTGGCGCGCCTCGGCTTCACTTTTTCCTCGCACCTTGGTGAGGCCGAGCATGATGTTGCCGGCGGCTGTCAGATGCGGAAACAGGTTGAAGCTCTGGAATACCATGCCGGTCTCGGCGCGCATCGCCGCCAGGTCGCGCTCGCTGCGCCGCTGCCGTGTTCCGGCGTCTCGATAGCCAACCTCCTTGCCGTCGATGCGGATCGAACCGCTGTCGTAGCTCTCGAGGAAATTCACGCATCGCAGCAACGTGGTCTTGCCGCTGCCCGAAGGCCCGATGACCGTCACCACCTCGCCGCGCTGGACCTCGAGGCTGACGGCGCGCAGCACCTCGACGGGGCCGAAGGCCTTCGAGACATCGCGCACATCGAGAAGCGTATTGCCGTTTGCGGACATGGTTCTATTCCCGGATGAAGGCAAAGCGCCGCTCCAGCCGCCGGCTGGCGAGCGAAAGCGTGTAGTTGACGGCGAAATAGACCAGCGCGCCGAGGATGTAGAGCGGCATCGCCTCATAGGTGCGGCCGATCACCTGGTTGATCGCCTGCATCAGGTCGGTGATGCCGAGCAGCGAGACCAGCGCGCTGCCCTTGACCGCATCGGTGACGCCGTTGATCCAGGGCGGCAGGAAGCGCCTGAAGGCCTGCGGAAAGATGACGTAGGTGAGCCGCTGGCGGAAGGTCAGCCCGATCGCCATCGCGGCTTCCGACTGGCCCTTGGGAATGGAGCCGACGGCACCCCTGAGATATTCGATGACTTGCGCGGTCTTGAACAAAGTGAGCGCCAGCACCGCTGCCCAGAAGGATTGCAGATGCAGGCCGATCGCGGGCAGGCCGTAATAGACGAAGAACATCAGCACCAGGATCGGGATGCCGCGGATGGTGTCCGAGAAGATGCGCACCGCCCAACGCAGCGGCGCCGGGCCATAGACCAGGCCGACGCCGAGTGCGACGCCGGCAATCAGCGACAGCACCACGACCAGCAGCGATACCCACAGGGTCACGGCGAAACCCTGGGCGAGGAACGGCAATGCGTAGAGGATCTGGCCAAGCATGTCAGCGCGCCGTCCTGAACCGGCGCTCGACGAGCCGTAGTCCGAAGAGCAGCGCGTAGCCGGTCACCAGATACATCGCGGTCGTCACCAGGTAGACCTCGACGATGCGGAAGGTGTTGAAGTTGATCCACTGGGCGCCATAGGTCAGTTCGGGCACAGAGATGACCGAGGCGATGGACGTGTCCTTGAACAGCGAGATGAAGGTGTTGGAGAGCGCCGGCAAGGTGATGCGCAGCATGGTCGGCAGGCGCACGTGAACCAGCCGCTGCCAGGGTGTCAGCCCGATCGCCTTGCCGGCATCGAGCTGGCCGCGCGGCACGGCTTCGAGGCCGGAGCGGAACACCTCGACCAGATAGGCGCCGCTATAGACCGACAGCGTCAGCACGAACGAGGTCGGCGCGTCGTAGGCCAGGTCGATCACGGTCGGCAGGCCGTAGAAGACGAGGTAGACGAGCAGGATCAGCGGCACGTTGCGGATGAACTCGACGTAAGCCGCAATGATGGCGCGTACCACGCGTCCGGCCGACACGTACCAGACCGCCAGCACCAGGCCGATGACAATGCCGATGGCGATCGAGATCACGGCAAGCTCGAGGCTGAGCAGCAGCCCGCCCCAGAGCTTGTCGAAATGCCGCCAGATCAGGTTGAAGTTGAGCGTGTAGCCCATGCGTCTCCCGCAATGCCCGAGGGCTGCCGAGAAGAAGGAGGCGGAAGGGCGCCGGCCCTTCCGCCGGTTGTTGTCAGATGACCGGGAAGCCGGGATGACGGGCCGGCGGCTCCTGGCCGAAATAGTCCTTGAACGCGGCATCGTAGAGCGCCGTCTCGTGGCCGAACATGGCGATGGTGAAGGTCTGGTTGACGAAGGTCAGCCAGTCGAGATCGCCCTGCCTGACCGCCGCGCCGTACAGCATCGAGAACCAGCTCTTGCCGGCATCGAAATACTTGTCCGGGTTGCGTGAGGCGAGCCAGCGCACTGTCGACAGATCGACAGCGGCAGCGTCGACGCGTTTCGATTCCAGCGCCTGCAGCACATTGGCCTGGGTGTCGATCTGCATCACCTGCGCCTGCGGCAAGACGATGTGAACAGAGTTTTCGGCATCGACGTTTTGCAGGATCGAAATGCGCGTCGCCGCGCCACCGGCGAGCAGCTTGTCGAAGGTCTTGTTCTCGGCGGTCGGCAGCGTCAGCAGAGCGACGCCCTCGACATAGTAGGGCCTGGAGAAGTTGATCAGCTGCGAGCGCTGCGCCGTCATGGTCATGAACTGGATGGTGATGTCGACCTTGTTGGTGGTCACATTCGGAATGCGCTGCGCCGGATCCTGCATGACGAATTCGACCTTGGTCGGGTCGTCGAACAGGCCCTTGGCCAGGATGTGGCCCATGGTGATGTCCATGCCGACCAGTTCGCCGGCGTCGTTCTCGAAGTGCCACGGCGCGTTGGTGCTGCCGGTGCCGACGATCAGCTTGCCGCGGTCGAGCGCGGTGCGCAGCACGCTGTCGGATGCGGCCTGCGCGGCCGCCTTCTCGGCGCTGACCGCTGTCATCACGCCGGCTGTCGCCAGCCCGGCCATTCCCAGTTTCAGAAAATCTCGCTTGGATGTGTCGTTCACTGCGACCTCCTGTTCATTGTGTTCCCCTTGCAGATACATGCGTCGGTCGATCAGATTGTCTCTTACAAAAGACACATGTATCCTATACAAGACAGATACTAACACCGGGAATCAACAATGCAAGACGGCAATGACATCACCGACCGGCCTGAGCCCGGCACCGCCGGCGACAAGACCTCCGGTTCGCGCGAAAAGGGTCTCAACCGGGTGCTGGAGATACTGGAGTTCCTGCATGTCACGCAGCGCGCCATCGGCATTGGTGACCTCGCCAAGGGGGTGAATGCGCCGCGCTCCACCACCTACACGCTGGTGCGTTCGCTGGTCGATGCGGGTCTCCTGGAAATGGAGGGCGACGGCAACCGGGTCTATTTCGGCAAGAAGCTCTACCTCTACGGAATGGACTATGTCCGCGGCAACGACCTGCTCCGCCGAGGCCGGCAGGAGGTCGACAATCTGTCGCGCGAGACCGGCGAGACCTCCGAATTGTGCATGCTGCAAAGCGGCCGCTACACCATCGTCCATTCCAGCCCTGGCACCAGGCCGTTCCGCATCAGCTCCGCCACCGGCCTGCAGATCCCGCTGCCATGGACGGCATCGGGGCGGCTGCTTCTGGCCGGGCTTGAGAGGACTGCTATCCAGGACATGGTATCGGACGACGACCTTTTGCTGCCGGATGGCCGCAGGCTGCAGCTCGACGATTTCATCGCCGATATCGCGACGGCCAGGACGACCGGCTATTGCATCACTTCGGGGCTGGTCGACGCCTACACCAAATGCCTGGCCGCCCCGGTGTTTTCCGTCACAGGCAAGGTTGAGGCAACGATGTGCCTGGTGGTTCCGATCGACACCGCGAAGCAAAAGACCGACGAGCTTGTTGCACTATTGCGTGAACGCGCCGCAAGGCTTTCGATGCCGGGATAAAGGGCCAGGCTCCGAGGCTATCGCTCAGGCGATGATGTCCGGAATGATCTTGTCTTCCAGCGCCATCAGCCGGTCCTTGAGGAACAGTTTTTTCTTCTTCATGCGTTGGATCTGCAAGGGATCACAACCCATGGCGATCATCGCATTGATGGCCGCGTCGAAATCGGCATGCTCTTGTTTCAGCCGAGAAAATTCGAGGCGGATATCAGCCTGTTCCTGTTCGGACATTATCTACCGTCTGCACGTCTGCGGCGCCCAATGATGGGCCTGATTGGGCGGGACCGGCGGGGTTTTGTAGCCGGCGCGCAGCCCATACCACATTTCACATTGTCGTGGAATGCTACCACGCAGCATTCGACATCGCCGCCGGATGGTGGCAGAGTGTCATGGTGCCGTCACAGATGCGACTGACTGCGGTGGACGTGCCTTTGACGGCTGCAATCGAGGAAACCATGAAAGGGAGAACCAATCATGTCTCTTGCATCCCATCTTGATGAGTTGCAGCGGAAACACGGTGATATCGAACGCGAGATCGACGATGCGATGAATCATCCATCGGTCGACGACCTCGAAATCGTGAATCTCAAGCGACGCAAGCTGGCACTCAAGGACGAGATTGAAAAACTGAAGGCGAAACCGACGACACACTGACGCCCTTCCTGGATTAGACGCGCCGTCCAGGCGCGTATCCATCGCTCCGGTGGCGACACGCCGCCGGAGGTCTGTTCTTGTTACTATTTCTGACACTGTTGGCCGGTCGACACCGTCTGTGACGGGTCGCCGCGCCACTTCGATTTGGCGAGGCTACCGGCTGCTCGCCATTGACAAGCCATCTTTGCTCCTCCACCTCATGCCCGAACCTCAGCGCAATGCGCTGATAACTGTTTGAGCGGCTGCGTCGACATGGACGCGTCGCTCGGGTGATCAAGAGGCGGCCGGCCATGACCGGATATTTTTCCTCCCCCTTTCCGCGCCGCACCTCGGTCGGCGTCGATGTCGGCGGCGTGATCGTCGGCGGCGGCGCGCCGGTCGTCGTGCAGTCGATGACCAACACCGACACCGCTGATATCGACCAGACCGTGGCGCAGGTCGCGGCCCTGCACCGGGCCGGTTCCGAGATCGTGCGCATCACCGTCGACCGCGACGAGAGCGCCGCCGCCGTGCCGCGCATTCGCGAACGGCTCGAACGGCTCGGCATCAATGTGCCGCTGGTCGGCGATTTCCATTATATCGGCCACAAACTGCTCGCCGATCATCCGGCCTGCGCCGAAGCGCTGGCCAAATACCGCATCAATCCGGGCAATGTCGGCTTCAAGGACAAGAAGGACCGTCAGTTCGCGGCGATCGTCGAAATGGCGATCAAGCACGACAAGCCGGTGCGCATCGGCGTCAATTGGGGATCGCTCGACCAGGAGCTTTTGACCCGGCTGATGGACGAAAACCAGGCGAAGGGCTTTCCGCTGACGGCGCAGGAGGTTACCCGCGAGGCGATCGTGCAGTCGGCGATCCTGTCGGCCGAAATCGCCGAAGAGATAGGCCTCGCCCGCGAAAAGATCATCCTGTCGGCCAAGGTCAGCGGCGTGCAGGATTTGATCGCCGTCTACACCGAGCTTGCCACGCGCTCCAACCATGCGCTGCATCTCGGCCTGACCGAAGCCGGCATGGGCTCCAAGGGCATCGTCGCCTCGTCGGCCGCCATGGGCATTCTGTTGCAGCAAGGCATTGGCGACACCATCCGCATTTCGCTGACCCCGGAGCCGAATGGCGACCGCACCCGCGAGGTGCAGGTGTCGCAGGAGCTCTTGCAGACCATGGGCTTTCGCCAGTTCGTGCCGATCGTCGCCGCCTGTCCCGGCTGCGGCCGTACCACATCGACCGTGTTCCAGGAGCTGGCGCAAAACATCCAGGCCGATTTGCGCAAGAATATGCCGGTGTGGCGCGAAAAATATCCCGGCGTCGAGAATCTCAAGGTCGCGGTGATGGGCTGCATCGTCAACGGCCCCGGCGAATCCAAACATGCCGATATCGGCATTTCGCTGCCCGGCACTGGCGAGACGCCGACGGCACCCGTCTTCGTCGACGGCAAGAAGGCGGCGACGCTGCGCGGTCCGTCGATCGCGGCCGATTTCGAAAAGATGGTCGCCGACTATATCGAGCAGCGGTTTGGACAGCACGGCAAGGCCGCGGCCGAATAGGCCGATGCGCGAGCTGCTCAAAGCCGGTGTGGTCCTGCTCTGCGGGCTGGGTTGCGCCGGACCGGCACTCGCCGATCCACCACAATCGCGCTCGGCGGCGAAACGGTTGATCGGCCGCGTCTGCGATCTCATCGAGACGCATGCCGAACAAAACGGCCTGCCCAAGGATTACTTCGCCCGGCTGATCTGGAAGGAAAGCCGTTTCGACCCCAACGCGGTAAGCCCGGTGGGCGCCGAAGGCATCGCCCAGTTCATGCCTGGCACAGCCAAGATGCGAGGGCTGGCCGATCCCTTCGACATCGACCAGGCGATCCCGGCCTCGGCGAAATATCTCGCCGAAATGAAGACCAGCTACGGCAATCTCGGCCTGGCCGCGGCGGCCTACAATGCCGGCGAGAACCGGGTGTCGCGCTGGCTTGGGTCCGGCGGTTTCCTGCCGATGGAGACCGAAGCTTACGTCTTCGACGTCATGGGCGAGCCGGTCGACAAATTCTCCGACAGCGCCTACGCCGGAAAGGTCGAGCCGCTCGATGCGAAAATGAGCTTTGCCGTGGCTTGCCGCAAGCTGCCGGTGATCATGTCGAGGACAGTCGCCATGGCCTCGATCAATGTGAAGCCATGGGGCGTGCAGGTGGCCGGCAATTTCCGCCGTGGTGCGGCGATCAATCAATGGCTGCGGGTGCGGAGCCGGTTTCCAGCGCTGCTGTCCGGGCATGATCCGGTTGTCAGCCGGGTGCGCACGCCGATCGGCCGGCGGGGCATTTATGCGGTCAGGATCGGTGTCGACGACCGCGCTGCGGCCAATGTCATCTGCCAGAAGCTGCAGAGCGTCGGCGGCGCGTGCATTGTGGTACGCAACCGGTAGGCATGCGAGGAGACGCGGCGGCTCTTTGGAAGGTTTGAGAGATGACAGCCAGAATTGTCCTGCTCAATGGTGTCGGCAGCGCCGGCAAGAGCTCGATCGCCAAGGCGCTGCAGACAATCACCTCCGCGCCCTTCCTGCATGTCCAGATGGACGCCTTCATCGACATGCTGCCGGAGGCGCTTCAGGATCATGCCGAAGGATTTTCCTTCGAGACGGTGCTGGAAGACGGCAAGCCATCGGTGGTGATCAGAAGCGGACCGGTCGGCAAGCGCACCATGCGCGGCATGCGCCATGCCATCGCCGCCATGGCCGGACAAGGCAACGATCTCATCGTCGACGACGTGATCTTCAATGACGAGATAGCGGACTATGTCGAGCTGTTGTCGGGCTTCGATCTGCATTTGGTCGGCGTCATGGCGCCGTTGGAGGTGCTGGAGGCACGCGAGGCGGCGCGGGCCGACAGGCTGCCCGGACTGGCACGCTGGCAATTTCCTCGCGTCCACAATGGCATCGAGTACGATCTCGAAGTCGACAGCAGCCAACTCACGCCGCTCGAATGCGCCCGTCGCATCAAGGAGGAATTTCAGCTATAGGCCGGCTCTGAAGTGGCCGGGCTTGCCTTGGCTCTGGTGAGCGACAAGGGTAGTGCATGTTAGACGGCTACATAATCTGCGGCACGCCCAGAACCGGGAGCACTTTGCTGTGCGGCCTGCTGGCATCGACCAAGACGGCCGGCGATCCGCACTCGTTCTACCGGCGGCAGGACGTAACCGAGTGGGCCGAAGAGTGGCATTTGCCGCGTCCCGAGACGATGAGCGCGCATGACTTCGATGTCGCGTATCTCCAGGCGGCGATCAGGGCCGGGAAGGGCCGGACAGATGTCTTCGGCCTGCGGCTGATGCGGGAAAATCTGGATGAGCTTTCGGTGATCCTCGACGGGATTTTCCCCGCACTGCCATCGGACAAAGCGCGTTTTGAAAAGGCTTTCGGCCGTGTCCTCTACATCCACCTTTCGCGTGAGGACAAGCTGGCGCAGGCGGTCTCCCTGATCAAGGCGGAGCAGACCGGGCTTTGGCATATCGCGCCTGACGGAACCGAGATCGAACGGGCCGCGCCGCCGCAGGAACCCCGCTACGATTTCGAGCGGATCCAGCATCAGCTCGCCAAACTCGAAGCCTATGACAAGGCTTGGAACACATGGTTTGCGGAGCAGGGGATAATACCGCTGCGGATTGGCTATGAGCGGCTTTCAAGCGATCCGGCGGCTACGTTGATAGCCATCTGCGCAGCGCTCGGCGTTCAGGCGCCGAACGCGGAGGATGTGAAGCCTGGCGTCGCGAGGCTCTCGAACGAAACCAGTCTCAACTGGATGCGCCGCTATCGTCTGGACGCGGCGATTTGATCAAGCCGTCTTCGCCACAGTCTCGCTGAGCCAGGTGCCGATCTTGCTGCCGAGGCGGTCGGGCGAAACGGGCTTGGGCAGATAGTCGTCCATGCCGGCCTCGATGCATTTGTCGCGATCGCCCTTCAGCGCGTGCGCGGTGACGCCGATAATCGGCGTATGGTTGCCTGTCGCCGCCTCCGCCGCCCTGATGGCGCGGGTCGCCTCGTAGCCGTTCATCTCCGGCATGGAGACGTCCATCAGGATCAGCTTCGGCCGCAGCGCCCGATACATCTCGACGGCGGTGCGCCCATTGCCGGCGATGCGGTAACTGAGGCCAAGGCCATTGAGGATCTGGCCGAAAACCAGCTGGTTCACATCATTGTCCTCGGCAATCAGGATATCGATGGGGCCGTTCGGCGTGGTCACCGATTCGGGCACCGTGGCCGCAGGCATCACCGGACCGCGAATGACGGTGAAGGCTGGCGGCGCCACGGGTGCTGCCTGCGCGACAACCGGCTCGCGAACGAATTGGGCTTTGCCGATCTGGGCGCGGGCCTTCTGGATGACCGAGATGACGGTGCCGAGCAGGATGGCCGAGCGCGCTGGCTTGGTGAGATGCGCGGCAATGCCGAAATCGATGACCATCTTGCCGAAATCGATCTGGTCGACCGAAGTCAGCAGCACCATCGGGATGGCGGAGAGACGGCTGTCTGCGGCAATCGCCTTGGCGACGTCGGCGCCGTTCATGCCGGGCATCTGGTAGTCGAGAATAATGCAATCGACGGCGGCACCGAGCTGGCTGGCCCGGTCGAGGAAGGCGAGACCGACAGCGCCGCTTTCGGCAGCCGCGCAGTCGAAGCTCCAGCTTCTGAGCTGTTCCAGCAGGATCTCGCGGTTGACCGGGTTGTCGTCGATGACCAGCACTCGGGCGCCGGTCACGTCGACCGGCACGATCTCGTCGCGGGTGTCCTGCTGATGCGCCGGCAGCGGCACGGCGAACCAGAATACCGAGCCGCGGCCGATTTCGCTCTCGACACCGATCTTGCCGCCCATCAGGTCGACGAGGCGGGCGGCAATCGCAAGGCCGAGCCCGGTGCCTTCATGCCGGCGTGTCGACGAGCCGTCGACCTGGGCGAATTTCTCGAACACGTTCTCCAGCTTCTCGGCCGGAATGCCGATGCCGGTGTCTTCGACGCGGACCTTGAGCTGGACCAGACCGTCGACTACCTCGCCGCCGACATCGATCAGAACATGGCCCTTTTCGGTGAACTTCACCGCATTGCCGAGCAGATTGGTGACGATCTGGCGGAAGCGTCCGGCATCGCCGACGACGTGGGCGGGCAGGCGCGGGTCGACACGCACGATCAGCTCGAGGTTCTTTTCGGCGACGCGCGCCGACACCAGCGTGGCGACGTCCTCGACCGCTTCGGCAAGGCGGAAGGGCGCCGGATCGAGCGTCAGCTGGCCGGCATTGATCTTGGAGAAATCGAGGATGTCGTTGATGATGGTAAGCAGCGCATTGCCGGATTTGACGATGACGTCGGTGAAGGTTTTCTGGCGCGCGGTGAGGTCGGTCTTGGCAAGCAGCTCGGCCATGCCCAGCACGCCGTTCATCGGCGTGCGGATCTCGTGGCTCATATTGGCCAGGAATTCCGATTTGGCGCGATCGGCGGCTTCGGCCTTGAACAAGGATGCGGCGGATTCGGTGAAAGCGCGGCGGATCGCCTTTTCCATCGGCCGGAAGATCCACAAGGCGACAATGGCAAGAACCGCACACAACAGCCCGCTTGCCCACAAAAGCAGCCGGTCGCTGGAGGCGTCGGCCAGATGGCGTTCACTGTCCAGGGCGGTGCGCACCCGCACCAGCATCGGCTGGACGAACAGATCGTTCTGGTTGAGGATTTCGCGTGAACTCCATTCGTCGGTCTTTTGCGCCGCCGACATCAGGTTGAAGTTGCGCACCATATCGCGCGACGACCAGAACAAGTCGCCGTTGACGGAAGCGGAGGAGAGTTCGTTGAGGGTCCTGGCCGACAGGCTCGGCTTGATCGCGGCAAGCTGGGCCGAGAGCGTTTCGATCTCACCGGTCAGGCGTTGCGAATGGCCGCGCGCGGCGGCGGCAAGGCCGTCGCGGGTTTCCGTGCGCCAGGCGGTGCTGGCGGTTTCGGCAAAACTGGAGGCATTGCGCAGATCACGGGTGAAGACGACGAGATTGCTGCTCAGTGCGTCGACGTCGTGACGAAAGGAGTTGACGCGATTGAGCGCAAACATCACGGCGGCGGAGGCCAGCGCGAAGATCAGCAATCCCGATATATAGCGGATCCGGATCGAACGGATGAAGGAAGAGTATTCCGGCACGCGCAACCCCAACATATACGCATCATTTTAATGGTCGGGATTACGCTTGATTTACATTAAAATTTCGTTCGCGCCGGATCCATTGCATTCCTGGGTGCCAAGCATGGACGGGATGCGATATCCCGAACTCAGGCGTCCTTGGCCCGGTAGGCATCAGGAATGACGAAGACTTCGTCGGCTCGGCCGTAGCCTCCGTCGGCGACTTCCTCGATCAGCACCATTGTGTAGGGGCGAACGCCTTCGCCGAAATACTCGACGAACATCTGCGTGGTCTTGTGGATGAGGTCTTCCTTCTGCGCCTTGGTGAGGGCGGCCTGCGGCGTCTTGAAGTTGGCAAAGGGCATTTTTAGGTTCCTTTCGGGTTGGGTGTCATGGCGACGGGTGGAGAAGGTCGGCAAGGCAGATGCGCTCCAGAAGCTGCGCCCTGACGCGGTCGGCGACGCCGTTGACGATGGCCGCGCCGTCGTCTGACGGATCGATATGGACGCGGAACGGCCGGCGGTCGTGCGGCATCCTTAGATCGCGCCGCCATTGGCGCGGATGATCTGGCCGTTGACCCAGTGGCTGTCCGGGCCGGCGAGGAAGGCGACGAGCCCGGCTATGTCATCGGGCTGGCCAAGGCGGCCGAGCGGGATGAGTTTCGTGATCGCCTCGATCTGCGCAGCACTCTTGCCGTCGGTGAAGAGATCGGTTTCGACCGGCCCGGGCGCGACGGCGTTGACCGTGATACGGCGCGGGCCAAGCTCCTTGGCCAGAATATGCGTCATGGCTTCGACGCCGGCCTTGGTTGCGGCATAGACGCCATAAGCGGGCTGGTAGAAGCCTACCACGCTCGACGAAAAATTGACGATGCGGCCGCCATCCTTCAGGCGCCGCGCGCCTTCGCGCATGCCGCGGAACGGCCCGCCGAGATTAATGGCGACCTGGCGTTCGAACGCCGCGTCGTCGGTCTGCGCAATCTGCGAGAGCTTCATCAAGCCGGCGTTGTTGACGAGAATGTCGGTCCCGCCGAAAGCCTTTTCGGCAGCATCGAACAAAACACCCATACCGCCGGGTTCGCCGATATCGGCCTGGACCGCCAGCGCCTTGCCGCCGGCGGCTTCGATGACCGAGACGACCGTCTCGGCCTCGTCCTTGCCGCGCGCATAGTTGACGACGACCGCAATGCCGTCCTTGGCGAGCCGTCTGGCGATCGCCGCGCCGATGCCCCTGGAAGCACCGGTCACTATCGCCGTTCTTGCGTGAAACTTGTCCACGGTTGATCTCCAATCGTTGTGCTGGCGCCGATATAGATTGTCGTCTTCGCCGGATAATCAGCCTGGCGTTGACAGCAGTATTCGGATTGGGCGAACAATACGGTATGGATCGACTCGACAGGATGCAGCTGTTCGTGCGCGTGGTGGAGCGGCGCAGTTTCACCGCGGCAGCGGCCGATCTTGGCCTGCCGCGTTCGACCGCGACCGAAGCGATCAAGCAGCTGGAAGATCATCTGGGCGCGAGGCTCTTGGACCGAACCACGCGCCACGTCGCCACGACGCTCGATGGGAGGGCTTATTACGAACGCTGCCTTTCGATCCTGGGCGAAGTCGAAGACGCCGAGGCCGGATTTCGCAGTACCGAACCGCGCGGCCTCCTGCGCGTTGACGCGCACCCGCTGTTGACGCAGAGGTTCCTGCTGCCCGAGCTGCCCGCCTTCCTTGAGCGCTACCCTGAGATCGATCTCCAGATCGGCCAGGGCGACCGGCTGGTCGACCTGGTGCGCGAAGGCGTCGACTGCGTCATTCGCGCCGGCGACCTGCAGGATAGCGGCATGATCATGCGACGATTGGCGATGATCGGCGAAATCACCTGCGCCAGCCCGACCTATCTGAAGCGCCACGGGGTGCCAGCATCGCCCGAGGCGCTGGAGGGCCATCAGGCCGTCGGCTTCGTCTCCTCGCGCACCGGCGACGTGCTGCCGCTGGAGTTCACCACCGGCGCGACGGTGCGTCGGGTTGCACTGCCGGGCCGGGTGAGGGTCAACAATTCAGACACCGCGGCCGATCTGGCGCGCCTGGGTTTTGGCCTTTTGCAAGCACCACGCTATCGGCTGGAAAAGGATCTGGCGGACGGCACACTGGTCGAGGTGCTGCGGGATTTTCCACCGACGCCGACACCATTATCGGCGCTCTATCCGCAGAACCGACAGCTTGCGCCCCGGCTACGCGCTTTCCTGGAATGGGCGTCCCGCATCTTCGCCGAGGCAAGGCTGTGAAGCTCGGATCGGCGTCATCCCAGCGCGCATCAGCTGTTGGGCGAAAATTCGTCCGCATGTCACACCAGCCGATCCCGTCTCGTCATGATGTCGTACTCCAACAGAAGGAAGCCCAATCATGACCGCCAAGATCAATCTGTTCGCCGCTGCCCCTGCGCTGATGAAGCAATGGCAGCGCAGCTCGACCGAACTCGCCGTCGCCGCCAGCCTTGAGCACAGCTTGAACGAGTTGGTGAAGCTTCGTGCGTCGCAGATCAATGGCTGCGCCAATTGCATCAATCTGCATGCCGTCGAAGCGCGCGAGAATGGCGAAACCGAGCAGCGCATCTATCTGTTGCCGGCCTGGCGCGAGGCGCCTTGCTACAGCGATCGCGAGCGCGCCGCGCTCGGCTGGACCGAGGCGCTGACGCGGCTTAGCGAAGGAAAGGATCGCGAGAGCGCCTACGAAGCCTTGCAGGCGCATTTCACTGAGGAAGAACAGGTCAAGCTCACCTTGATGATCAACATCATCAATGGCTGGAACCGCATCGCTGTCGGCTTCGGGCTCTACTCTGACGCTGCGGCAATCCGCTCCAGCGCCAAGGCGGCGGCCGCCTGATGACTCAGGCTGAAACCGAGGATGCGGCAGCGGGCTTCGGCCCGCTGCGGCCGAAGCTGATGCGGGTCGCCTACCGTATGCTGGGGTCGGTCACCGACGCCGAGGATGTCGTGCAGGAGGCCTTCATCCGCTGGATGAGGACCGACCGGTCGCAGGTGCGCGAGCCCGAAGCGTTCCTGCGCCGCACGGTGACGCGGCTTTGCCTCGACCAGCTCAAATCCGCGCGGCGCCAGCGCGAGACCTATATCGGCCCCTGGCTGCCCGAGCCGGTCGTGGAACAGGACGATCTGGAGGACGTCACCTTGCCGCTGATGCTGGCGCTGGAGCGGCTTTCGCCGCTCGAGCGTGCGGCCTTTCTGCTGCACGATGTGTTCGGGCTGGAATTCGAGGAGGTCGGCACAGCTATCGAGCGCGACTCCGCAGCTTGCCGGCAGCTTGCCGCCCGAGCACGAGGCCATGTCCGCCAGGAGCGGCCCCGCTTCAAGGTGGAGAAGCAACGCGGCCTTGAAATCGCCGAAGCCTTCTTCGCGGCGTCACGAAGCGGCGACATGAAGGCGCTAGGCGCACTGCTGACGGAAGATGTCAGTTCGCACGCCGATGGCGGCGGCAAGCGTCCGGCGGCTTTGGCCCCGGTGCTGGGCTTCGACGCGGTCATGAAACAGTACAGGCAGGTCGCGGCCTGGCTGCGCGACAATCGCTCGACGCTGGTGCGCGTCGGCTTCGTCAACGGATTGCCGGGGTTCGTTACGCGGGAAGCCGATGGCGAATTGCAGACGACCGCCCTTGAAATCGAGGAGGGCAAGATCGCGGCAGTCTATGTCATGCGCAATCCCGACAAGCTCAGGCATCTGCATTAGACCCGTGCTTCAAATCACGGAGCGAATAGCGGTTCGGCAAGCCTCCAAAGCAGACCCTTCCTGTGTGCGACCCGCCATGACGATGTCACGGGCTGTCGCCGTTGCCGCCGCCGACCTCTAGGATTGCCTTCCCACCCTCAGGTGTCTGGATCAGCCTGCGCGCAGCATCTGCTCCTGCGGCAAGGATGCGATCCGACAATTCCGTCCCTGCCACCGCGCGAGCCAACTGAAGGGCGCCGATGAGGGTCGCGAAGACACCCATGGCGGCGCTTTCCGGATCCTCGGTCCGCGGGAGCGCAGCAGACAACTGGCGCACCAGAACCAGCAGGTGTTCGGTATAGGCATCGCGCGTTTCGGGTGACTGACGCGCGAGTTCCGGCAACAGAGCGGCCGACGCGCAACCCGTTCCCGGATTATCCCGGTGCTCGGCTGACAGATACGCTGCTATGCCCATCTCCGGGCCACCGGCGGCCAATGCTTCCTGCAGTTGCCGCGACTGGATCTCCATAGCCGCCACCAGGCTTTCACGCACAAGCTCCGCCTTGGATCGAAAGTGCGGATAGAAGGCTCCGTTCGTCAGGCCGGCGTCGCCCATGATGGTTGCCAGTCCGGACGCAGCTATGCCGTCACCGCGAAAACGCCGGGCTGCGACCTCCACGATCCGATCGCGTGATGCATCCTTTCGGCCCTTTTCGTAGCGCATGGCGGCCTTCCTCTCTGCTATTGCATTATGAGCGTAATGTGATATTACGATTGTAATTCAACCAACGGCAAAAAGCCAGCCCTCATGTCTATGGAGTATCAAATGGGTGCATTTTCGGGAAGAACCGCGATCGTGACCGGAGCCTCGTCGGGCATCGGCCGCGCCAGCGCCGAGGCCTTGGCGCGGGCAGGATATACCGTCTTCGGGACAAGTCGCGGCAAGTCCGGCAACGGTCCGGCGCAGGTGTCCATGCTGACATGCGACGTGACCGACGGCGACTCCGTAAGCGCCCTCCTTTCAACCGTGCTGGTGCAGACCGGGCGGATCGACCTCTTGGTCAACAATGCCGGTATCGGCCTGCTCGGCGGCGCCGAGGAATCCTCGGTGGCACAGGTGGAAGCCCTGTTTGACGTCAATCTGTTCGGCGTCATCCGCATGACCAATGCGGTGTTGCCGTGGATGCGGCGGCAAGGCGAAGGGCGCATCATCAACATCGGCTCGATTCTGGGGTTGGCACCCGCGCCATATTCAGCACATTACTCGGCGGTCAAGCACGCGCTTGAGGGCTATTCGGAATCGCTCGATCACGAGGTGCGTGCCTTCAATATTCGCGTCTCGGTCATCGAGCCTGCATTCGTGCGTACCGTCTTCGACCAGAACGGTATCGAGCCGGATTCTCTCCTGAAGGAATACGATCAGGCGCGAGCCGGGCTCAAGGCGCTGCTTGCCGATGTGATGCCCAAAGCCGATCGGCCGGAAGTGGTGGCCGATGTGGTCGTCAAGGCGGCGACCGATGCCCGTCCGCGACGGCGCTATACCGCAGGAAAAGCAGCGCGCCAGGTCAGCCTGCTGCGCCGCTTCGCCCCCGCGGCGATGTTCGACAAGACCTTGCGCAAGCAGTTCCGCTTGCCGGTCTGAACAGCGGTGAGACGGAGAATTTCACGCCTAAACGGCACGCCAACAGACACTTTCAGAAAGTCACTGCCATGAAGGCATTCGTTGTCGATAAGTATAACAAGAAAGGCATTCTGCGGCTGGCAGAGATGCCGGAGCCGGAGCTGCGGGACAATGATGTCCTGGTCGAGGTCCATGCCGCAGGAGTGAACCTGCTGGATTGCAAGATCAGGACCGGCGAATTCAAGCTCATCCTGCCCTATCGCCGGCCCTTCATCCTCGGCCACGACGTGGCTGGGCGGGTTGTCAGGGTGGGCTCGAAAGTCCGCAAATTCAAACCCGGCGACGGTGTCTATGCGCGGCCGCGTGACGGCCGGATCGGGACATTCGCCGAACTCATCGCAATCGATGAGGCCGATGTGGCCCTGAAGCCCGCGAACCTCAGCATGGAAGAAGCGGCTTCAATCCCTCTGGTGGGTCTGACCGCCTGGCAGACTCTCATCGAGAGGGCTGGCCTGAAGAAAGGCCAAAAAGTCTTCATCCAGGCTGGCTCGGGCGGCGTAGGGACATTCGCTATCCAACTGGCAAAGCACCTCGGCGCGACCGTTGCGACAACGGCGAGCGCGGCGAGTGCCGAACTGGTCAAGGGTCTCGGCGGCGATGTCGTCGTCGACTACAAGAAAGACGACTTCGAGAAAGTCTTGTCGGGCTACGACGTCGTGGTGAACAGCCAGGATGCCAAGACGCTTGAAAAGTCCCTGAATGTACTGAAGCCGGGCGGCAAGCTCATCTCCATCTCCGGTCCGCCGGATCCCGAATTTGCCAGGAAGCAGGGACTGAACCTGATGCTAAGGCTGCTGCTGCGCCTGCTGAGTCGCGGTATCCGGACCAAAGCCAAGCGCCGGGGCGTGGAATTTTCGTTCCTGTTCATGTGGGCGCAAGGTGAGCAACTGAGCAAAATCACGTCCCTCATCGAAGATGGGGCGATCCGCCCGGTTGTCGACAGGGTCTTCCCCTTTGAAGCAACCAAGGAGGCTCTGGCTTACGTCGAAACAGGACGTGCCAAGGGCAAGGTGGTCGTCAAGGTCAGATAGCGCACCCACTTGGTTCGGGGCGATCGCGTGACCCTGATTAAGGCAGTGAAAACGGACAAATTTCGAGAACGGTTTTCAGCTATCCAATTGGCCGCGACGTCAGTTGTTGCGGATTGCCACGAAACTTGCCGCAGCCTTCAGCAAGGTTGCCTGTTCACCGTAAGGCTCAAGCAATTCATGCGCCTGCTTGACCAGCCCATGGAGCTGGCTGCGCGCCCAATTCGTGCCGTGTAGCGCCACCAACGTCGCCTTGCCGGCGGCGGCGTCCTTGCCGGTCGCCTTGCCCATCTGGCTGACATCGGCGGTCAGGTCGAGCAGGTCGTCGGCGAGCTGAAAGGCTAGGCCGACCGCCGAGCCGAATTCGGCCAGCCTGTCGCGGTCCTGCAGTGCCGCGCCGGCAATGATCGCGCCGGCTTCGCAGGCGAAGCGGATCAGTGCGCCGGTCTTCATCGCCTGCAGCCGGATGATGCCGGCCTCGTCGGGCCTGTTGCGCTCGGCATCGAGGTCGAGCGTCTGGCCGCCGACCATACCGCCGGCGCCGGCCGAGCGCGCCAGCGCCAGCACCAGGGCTACGCGCCGGTCCGCCGGCAAGGCCGTCGCCTCATCGGCGAGGATGTCGAAGGCCAGCGTCAACAGCGCGTCGCCAGCCAGGATGGCGGTGGCCTCGTCGAAGGCCTTGTGCACCGTCGGCTGGCCGCGGCGCAGATCGTCGTCGTCCATGGAAGGCAGATCGTCATGGATCAGCGAATAGCAATGCACGCATTCCAGCGCCGCCGCCACGCGCGACGCCGCCTCGCCATCGGCGCCGAAAAGCGCGGCACTTTCCATGACCAGGAAGGGGCGTAGCCGCTTGCCGCCGTTCAGCACGCCATGGCGCATGGCCGCCATCAGGCGCTGCGGCCGGACGATCTCGCCGGCCAGTGTGCTGCCGTCGAGCAGCAGCCTGAGCTCGGTCTCGATCGCGGCCGCCCGCACCAAAAGTGCGGCCTCAAAAGCCATTTGCTCGTCATTCGTCATGGCCGGGAGCGGTAGCCGACACTCAGACGTTGCGCAAGAAGCCTCGCGCCATTATGCCGGAGGCGGGAGACTGGCGCGGGTGGGGCGGCTTGACTGAACCGATCGTCGATCATGAAATCGAAGGGCTGGACATGGCGCGACCGAGGCGCGTGAACCGCGCCGGTCTGAAGCGCCTGGCACGACGCTGCCTGGTCGCCGCCGCCGTGCTGGCGGCGATACCCATTGTGCTGACCTTCCTTTACCTGCCGTCCTTCGTGCATCCGATATCGACCTTGATGGTCAAAGACCTGGCGACGTTTTCCGGCTACGACCGGCGCTGGGTTTCGATCGACGATGTGTCGCCGGTGCTGGCGAATTCGGTGATCATGTCGGAGGACGGGCAGTTCTGCTTCCATCGCGGCGTCGATCTCGGCGAATTGCGCGGCGTCGTCGATGATGCGCTGGCCGGCGAGGCAACGCGCGGCGCCTCGACCATCACCATGCAGACGGTGAAGAACCTTTTCCTGTGGTCACGGCCGCTAGGTTCGGTGCGCAAGGTGGTCGAACTGCCGCTGGCCGTCTATTTCGACGCGGTGATGTCGAAACGCCGGATCATGGAGATCTATCTCAACATCGCCGAGTGGGGTCCGGGCATTTACGGCATCGAGGCGGCGGCGCAGCATCATTTCGGCGTTTCAGCCAAACAGCTGTCGCGGCGGCAGGCCGCCCTTCTCGCGGTGTCCCTGCCCAACCCGATCGCCCGCAATCCGGCCAAGCCCGGTCCGGGCTTGCGGCGTCTGGCGTCGCTGATCGAGCGCCGTGCCGGCCGTTCCGGCGCATATGTCGGGTGTCTTGATTAGGACGAACCGCCGCCGACTCAAAAAAAATCGTGCCGGCGCTGGCCAAAACGGCGCAGGGCGTGTATAGGCACCCGACTTTCTCAGATTATGGCCCTGACGCGGCCCTTTCACGAGGGCTATCGGGGCATTTTGACCATGTAGTGGAGCATATCCATGGCCGTTCCGAAACGAAAAACCTCTCCGTCCAAGCGCGGCATGCGCCGCTCGGCCGACGCTCTCAAGGCCCCGACCTATGTCGAGGACAAGAATTCCGGCGAAATGCGCCGCCCGCACCACATCGACCTGAAGACCGGCATGTATCGCGGCCGCCAGGTTTTGACGCCGAAGGAAAGCTGAGACCAGCTTTTCGAAGTGTTTGAATGCCAAAAAGACCGGCCATTGGCCGGTCTTTTTGCGTTTGGCGGTCGCCCGGCAGCTTCGGGCCAATCTCTATGCCAAAGGTCGGACCGTCGCTGGCGATACACGCCGCCATGGCGGTGCTGTATTGCGTTGCGTCGCCGCGATTGCGGCTGAAGCACCTGCCTGCACCATGGTGGGGCGACAGAGGAAACCGCATGACCAGGCTCACCATAGCGCCGCGCGACGTCTTCCAGACCTTCCTGAACTTCCCGCTGGTCGAGGATCTCGATGCGCTGAAGGCCGATGTCGCCATCATCGGCATGCCTTACGGCAGTCCCTACACGATGGACGAGACGATCAACGACCAGACCAACGCGCCGACCGCGGTGCGGCGCGCCTCGCAACGCATCAGCCTCGGACTCGACCGCTATGATTTCGATATTGGCGGAACCCTGTTCGACGGACAGGCCGTCAAGGTGGTCGATGTCGGCGATGTCCCCGGCGATGCCGCCGGCGGCCACTGTGAGCGGGCCGAAGCGGCGATCCGCAAGATCCGCGCCGCCGGCGCCTTGCCGATCACCCTCGGCGGCGATCACGGCATTCCGATCCCGATCTTCCGGGCGCTTGACGGCGAAGGGCCGATCACCTTGGTGCAGATCGATGCCCATCTCGACTGGCGCGACAACGTCAACGGGGTAATGGAAGGCTACTCCAGCCCCATCCGCCGCGCGTCGGAGATGGCGCATATCGACAAGATTTTCCAGCTCGGCATCCGTGGCCAGGGCAGCGCCCGGCTTGAGGAGGTGGAGGCGGCCCGCGCCTACGGCTCCAACATCATCACCGCCAATGAATGGCAGGACATCGGCACGGCGGCGCTGCTCAACCGCATCCCGGACGGCGGCCGCTACTACCTGACCATCGACGCCGACGGCCTCGATCCCGCTGTCATGCCGGCGGTCGAGGGACCGTCGCCTGGCGGCGTCAGCTACCGGCAGACGATCGAGCTGATCAAGGGTCTGTTCGCCAAGGGGCAGGTCGTCGGCATGGACATCGTTGAGATCGCGCCCGCGCGTGACGTAAATGAAATCACTTCGATGACCGCCGGCAGCATCATCCTCAACGCCATCGGCGCTGCCGTGCGCACCGGGCAGTTCAGGCGCTGAGCCGGGTGACACGGTTGTTGCACCCGGTCTTCGACCGTGTTCACGGCTGTTAGCTAAAAATCTTGACGGCGTGCTTGCGGGGCATTCTACAGTAGGTGCCCCCATTGTTTACGCAATTCCGGACCGCTCACACTTTCCTGGAATTGCTAGAGGAGACGCCTGATGTTCGGTGCCATCCCGCTGCTGATCGTGCCCTTCGTGGCCTACAATCTCGGACTCCTCGGAATATTCGGCAGCGGCGACGATCCGTGGGCGACCGAAATCTTCTCATTCCGCATGATGTCTGGCGGGGTGTTTTCGATGACGCTCGGCGACCTGATGGTGGTGATCGGACTGATCTTCCTGTTCCTCGAAATGGTGAAGTCGGTGCGCACCACGAACGCCTCGATCATGGACCATCTGTTGTCGACATTGGTCTTCGTGGCGTTCCTGGTCGAGTTCCTGCTGGTGAAGGGCGCGGCCCACTCCGTCTTCTTCACGCTGATGGTAATCGCGTTGTTCGACGTGCTGGCCGGCTTCTCGGTGTCGATGCGATCGGCCAGCAGGGATATCAATCTGAATTAGAGCTCAGCCTCAGCCTGGATCGGCGGTGAACCCAGCCGCTTCGATGCCGGCGATGGCGGCGGCCTCGTCATTGTCCGACGTATCGCCCGAAATGCCGACAGCGCCGATGACGGCGCCTGTATGATCGCGGATCAGCACGCCGCCCACGACCGGCAGGACGCGACCACCCGAGACGTCGGAAATGCCGGCGACGAGATGCGGCCGTTCCTTGGCGAAGGCCTCGACACGGCGCGAGCCCATGCCGATGGCGAGCGCGCCATAGGCCTTGCCGGCCGACATTTGCGGGCGCAGGAACGAGGCGCCGTCCTGACGCTGGAAGGCGACGAGATGGGCGCCGGCATCGAGCACCGAGACGCCGAGCGGCTTGAGCTTCAGCTCGGCGCCCCTGGCGAAAGCGGCGTCGATGATTTGCTTGGCCTTTTCGAGGGTCAAAGCGGTCATGGCAGTCTCCTGTTCAAACGCGCGTCGATCATCGGCCTGACACGCGAGATGCGAAATCCCGGTTACGGTTGAAATTGCTTCGTGCGGGAAAGCGGAATGGCGGAGGTTACAGCGGCGTGCCGTTGACCGGCATTCCGGCCGATATGCTCAGCCCGCCCCAATCTGCCATCGACTATGGGTATCGTCAGGCGATTTTTTTCTTGGCCCGCGCCGGCTTCTTGACCGGGGCGGCGGGCGCATTGGCCAGATCTTCCGCTTCCTTGGCAAGGCGCAATGCCCGGAGCTTGTTGGTCTTGGCCTGGCGGGCGTCGGCCTCGGCGACATACTCCGCCATCGCCTTTTGCCGCACCGTGGCTGCCTCTTCCTGCTTCTTGAAACGCATATCTGCCCGCGCGCGGGCGGTATCCTTAGAGTTCTCAACCAAGAGCGTTATCCAATCCCATAAATTATGTTTTTCAGTCCCTTGATAGCAGAGCCGCCCCATAAATGGGAAAATAAGTTGGTCAGCAGGCGGCGGCCTATGCGGCGCTCGACGCCTTGCGCGCCACCACCGCCTCGTATCCGGCCTGCAATGTGGCACGGACAGAAGGCCGCCCCGCCGCTGCGATCGGCGTGCCCAGATGGTCGTGCCGCAACTCGTCCATGAACTGCTCCCACATTGGCGGACCGCCCTTCTCCAGCAGTTCGGCGCGGATCGACAGCTCCTCGCTGACCGGCAGCCAGACGCGGCCCCAGGCACCGAGATAGGCCATGATCGGCACCAGCGTGATTGCCATCTCGGTCAGGCTGTAGATCGCCTTCTGCTTGTGCGAGGGATCGTTAGCCTTTGTCAGCATGCCAAGTTCCATCAGCCGCTTCAGCCGGTCGGCCAGGATGTTGGAAGCGATGCCCTCGATCGAGCCGTTGAGCAGCTCGCGAAAGTGGCGTTTGCCGCCAAAAATCATATCGCGCAGGATGATCAGGCTCCAGCGGTCGCCGAACACCTCCAGCGACAGATTGATAGGGCATCCCGAGCGGTGTTCGGTTCTCATCCGACTCTCCCCGTAAAAACCAGTTGCATTATCGTATCAGTTTTATTATCGTGCAATCGATTGCAAAACGCAATCAGTTTGAGCATAGGCGAAGGAGATTCCCATGACAAAGGCCGCAGCACCCAAAATCGTCTCCCAGACGTTTGGCGATCCCGGCGATCCAGCCATGCTGCTGATCATGGGCGCCATGGCCTCGATGCTGTGGTGGCCGGAGGCGCTTTGCAAAAAACTCGCCGGCGAAGGTCGTTTCGTGATCCGCTATGACAACCGCGACACCGGCCTGTCGACCAAATATGCGCCGGGCGAGCCACCGTATACGTTCGACGACATGGCGGACGATGCCGTCAGTGTCCTCGACAGCTATGGCATCGCGAAAGCGCATGTGGTGGGGATGTCGATGGGCGGCATGATCGCGCAACGACTGGCGTTGAAACATCCCTCACGTGTCATCACACTGACGGTGATCAGCAGTTCGCCGGTGGGGATCGATACATCGCATCTGCCGGGGACGACCGAAGCCTATATGGAGCACTCGACCGCTGGCACAAAGGTCGACTGGTCGGACCGCGAGCAGGTGATCGACTTCATCGTCAAGGACGCCCACGCCATCGCAAGCACCGCGCATCCGTTCGACGAGAAGGCGATGCGGACGTTCATCGAACAGGACTATGACCGATCCGGCGGCTTTTTGAGCGCGACCAACCATTTCATGCTGAAAGGTGGCGAGGATCTGAAAGGGCGCCTGCGCGAGATCAAGGTTCCGCTGCTCGTCATCCACGGGACATCGGATCCGATCTTTCCGTTCGAGCACGGCGCAGCCCTTGCCGATGCCGTCGCCGGTGGACGGCTGGTCCGCATCGAAGGCGGTGGCCACGAACTGCATCCCGTCGATTGGCCGATAATTGTTGCCGCCATCGTCGCGCATACCAAGCCCTGACGGCCGGTGGAGTTGGAACCTTGACACACACTCCACCTTTGACAATAGTTAAGTAATTCCTTCAGTGTTCGGTGGCGCGGCAACTCCAGCAATGGCGAACTCGAAAAACAGACGAGCAAAAAATGTCCCTGACTTTCCATTTCCATCCGCTGGCATCGTTCTGCTGGAAACCGCTGATTGCGTTTTACGAGAACGAGACGCCCTTCACGCCGGTCCTCATCGATCTCGGCGACGAGCAGTCGCGGGCGGCGTTCCTGAAGGTGTCGCCGACCGGCAAGATGCCAGCGCTGCGTGACGATGCGCGCAACCGCACGGTGCTGGAATCGACCATCGTCATCGAATATCTGGCTACCCACTATCCGGGACCGGTCGAGCTCATCCCGGCCGAGGCCGACCTCGCTCTCCAGGTCCGCCAGGCCGACCGTTTCTACGATTTCTACGTGCAGGCGCCGATGCAGAAGATCGTCGGCGACAGGTTGCGGCCGCAGGACAAGACCGATCCGTTCGGGGTCGAGGAGGCGCGGGCGCAACTGCGCAACGCCTATGCGATCGTCGAGGAGGAGATGCGTTCGAAAATCTGGGCGGCCGGCCACACCTTCACCATGGCCGACTGTGCGGCCTCGCCGGCGCTGTTCTATGCCAACAAGGTCGAGCCGTTCGGCGACAGGTATCCGGCGGTGAAACGCTACCACGACCGCCTGCTCAAGCGGCCGTCCTTTGCCCGGGTGATCGAGGAAGCGCAGCCATACTTCAAATTCTTCCCCTACAACAACGGCTGATCGCGATGCTGCACGATCCCGCCCAACTCGACCTGATGTTCCAGGCGCTTGCCGACCCTGCCCGCCGCAGCATGGTCGAACGGCTGTCGCGCGGTCCGGCCTCGGTCAGCCAGTTGGCCGAACCGCTGGCAATGTCGCTGTCGGCCGTCGTCCAGCATCTCAACGTGCTCGAAGCAAGCGGGCTTGTGCGCTCGGAAAAGCTCGGCCGCGTGCGCACCTGCCAGATCGCGCCGCAAGCGCTGCGCAGCGCCGAACACTGGATCAATGAGCGGCGGCTGACGTGGGAACGCCGGCTCGACCGGCTGGGCGATTTTCTCGCCGAGACCGAAGACTGAGAAAACTGAAGGAGGCCATTTTGACCGAACGATCCGTCGTCCACTCCACCTTCGTGCTTGAACGCGTCTATCCGGCGACGCCGGCGAAAGTCTACTTCGCACTCAGCGATCCGACCGCCAAAGGGCGCTGGTTCGCCGACCCCGACAATCCGATGGCCCACAGGCACGAGATGGACTTCCGGGTCGGCGGCCAGGAGGTCAATGCCGGCGGGCCAAAGGACGGGCCGATCCACACCTACACCGCCACCTATCTGGACATCGTGCCCAACGAGCGCATCGTCTACAGTTACGACATGATGTTCGGCGAGACCCGCATTTCGGTATCGCTGGCGACGATCGAATTGCGGCCGGAAGGCACCGGAACGCGGCTGGTGCTGACCGAGCAGGGCGCGTTTCTCGATGGCCACGACATGCCCTCGACGCGCGAGCATGGAACCGGGTTTCTGCTCGATGCGCTGGGCAAGGCACTGGCGGCGGGCACTTGAAGCTTGGAAAGCGTAGTTTCCGCCTGGCCTCAATTTCCTGGATTTTGGCCTATGCTTCCCAGAACTGGTCTAGCCAAATATTGAGCTGGAGGAAGCCGGCGGTGCTGACCGTATAGACCCGCCTCGTGCCTTCGGCCTTGGCCTGAACCAGACCGGCGTCCAGCAACACTTTCAAATGCTGGGACACGGCCGGGCGAGAGACTGGCAGGCCCGAAGCCAGCTCGTTGACGGTTTTCGGGCCGCGCCGGAGCTCTTCCAGGAGATAGCGCCGGTTGGGATCGGCAATCGCCATGAAGGCGTCAGAAAAGATCATGCCTATACTTGTGGGGCAAAGTTTTTCAAATCTCAACCGTCAGTTTCCGCTTTTCTGAGCCGCAATGCTTCAGGGGTGACCGAGCGATCGGCGGGCTGGGTCTTGAAGGCGTCGCGGTTTTCGATCGGCACCGGCGCGCGGCGGCTTATGCGCAGCAGCGTGTAGGCGGCAAGGCACAGATGCGCCAGCGCGGTGGCCAGGAACAGGCCTTCGGGGCGGAACCAGCCCATCAGGGCGGCGGCCAGCAAGGGCCCGATCATGGTTCCGAACCCGTACAGAAGCAGCAGGCCGCCCGAGACCTTGACGAAATCCTCGGCGCGCGCGTGGTCGTTGGCATGCGCCACGGCGATCGAATAGAGCGTGTAGGCGAAGGCGCCGTAGGCGGCGGTGAAGACGATGACGAAGATGGAGGAACGCGGTTCGAAGAGGAAGATCAGGATGGCGAACAGCGCTGCGCCGAAAGCCGCACCCGCCAGCACGAAACGGCGGTCGGTCTTGTCGGAGAGGCGGCCGGCCGGAAGCTGCATGGCTGCGCCGGCAACGACGACAAGGCTCATCATCAGCGCGATCTCGGCGGTGGAAATGCCGATACGGGCACCATAGACCGCACCCAGGGTACCCCAGGCGCCATTGGCGATGCCGATCAAGAGGCAGGCGATCGCGGATACCGGCGAATTTGCGTAAAGCCCTTTGACGTCGAGCTTGACGTCCTGCAATGGCTTGGGCGACGAAGCCGACGAGACGGCGGTCGGGATCAGCGACAGGCAAAACAATATGCCGGTGATCATGAACAGCGACGCCGATTTGACGTCGCCGCCGGCAACGATCATCTGGCCGCCCATGATCGAGGCATAGGTGACCATCATGTAGAGGCCGAAGACGGTGCCGCGGTTCTCATTGGTGGCCTTTTCGTTCAGCCAGCTTTCGATGACCATGAAGGCGCCGGCCATGGTGAAGCCGGTGAAGGCGCGCAGCAGGATCCAGACATATTCGTCGATGATCAGGCCGGTGAGCAGGGCGACGATGGCGCCCGACGCGGCAAAGGCGCCGAACGCCCTGACATGGCCGGCGCGGCGCACGAGGCGCGGTGCGAAGAAGCAGCCGGTGACGAAGCCACCGGCCCAGGCAGTGCCCATCAGGCCGAGCGATGCGGTCGAAAACCCTTCGATTTGACCGCGCAGCGGCAGCAGCAGGCCATGCAGTCCCGATGCCGCAAGCAGGAAAGCAGTGCCGCGAAGCAGCGAGAGGATTGGTCTGTAGCTTGCAAACATTGTTTGATCCGGCTGGAGGGGCTTGTCGGTTCTGAGGACGGGAGCAGCTCTGAAGGTGTGTTAGCTCTGAAAATAGGCGCATTCGGGCTTTTCGGCGGCGAATGTCTCGGCGTCGAAAGCCAGCGCAAAAGCTAGCCGCGGCGAAACAGCGCTTCGGCCGCCGATTTGGTGCTGCCCTTGGCCTGGAGCTCAGCTTCCAGCCGGGCAATCTCGTCGCGCAATATGCCTATCCGCTCGGTCAGGTCACCGACCGAAAGCAGCGACAGATCCTGTCCGATCTCATGCGGCCTGGATTTCTTTTTGGGTTCGTCGTCGAAGATCGCCATCGTCGCTCCTCCCTGATTCAGCATTTGGACCGAACCGGTATTGGCCTGATTTGAGCATTTGCCTGATCCGGCAATCAGCATACATAGGGCAAGGGTGCTGATGCAAACAGCCGGCGACAGACCGGCCCGATCGAGACGGGAAATTTTCATGGGAAGCGGACATAAAATTCCGGCGACGATGACGGCCATTGCAATCTCGCAACCCGGCGGGCCGCGGGTGCTGAAGCCGGAAACGCGCGACGTGCCGATGCCCGGCCCCGGTGAAATCCTGATCCGGGTGCGCGCCGCCGGCGTCAACCGGCCCGACGTGCAGCAGCGCAAGGGCGCCTATCCGGCGCCGCCCGGTGCCTCCGACCTGCCGGGCCTCGAGGCATCGGGCGAGGTGGCAGCGCTTGGCGACGAGATATCGCGTTGGCGCATCGGCGACCGGGTCTGCGCGCTGACGCCGGGCGGCGGCTATGCCGAATATGTCAAGGTTCATGCCGGCAGCGTGCTGCCGCTGCCTGCCGGCTTCACCCATACGGAAGCGGCCGCGGTGCCGGAAAACTATTTCACCGTCTGGCACAATGTGTTCGAGCGCGGCGGCCTGAAGAAGGGCGAGACGCTGCTCGTCCATGGCGGCTCGTCGGGCATCGGCACCACGGCGATCCAGCTGGCGTCGGCCTTTGGCGCCACCGTCATCACTACCGCCGGCAGCAAGGAGAAGTGCGACGCCTGCCTGAAGCTCGGTGCCGACCGGGCAATCAACTACCGCGAGGAGGATTTTGTCACCGCGGTCAAGGACGCCACCGGCGGCAAGGGCGCCGACGTCATCCTCGACATGGTCGGCGGCGACTACGTCCAACGCAACTACGAGGCGGCGGCGGTCGAGGGCCGGATCGTCCAGATCGCCGTCCAGGCCGGGGCGGTGGCGAGTGCCGATTTTTCCAAGATCATGGTCAAGCGGCTGACCCATACCGGCTCGACACTGCGGCCACGCACGGTCGAGTTCAAGGCAGCGATCGCCGCGGCGCTGGAAGCGCAGGTGTGGCCGCTGCTCGGCACCCGCAAGGTGTCGCCGGTGATGGACATGATCTTCCCACTGGCCGACGCCTGGCGCGCGCATGAGCGCATGGAAGAGGGCGAGCATATCGGCAAGATCGTTCTCGACGTCGGCTAGGGCGTATCGATATTCAGGTGAGGCCGGTCTGCAAATGATGGCTTCCTGCGCTTCCGGTGCTCACGTACTGAGGTACGCTCCGCTCCGGTTCTCGGGAGCCACCATTTTCGATTCAGCCTGACCTGAATCTCGACCCGCCCTGGGCGTGCGTCCTCCCGCCAATAAGCTGAATAGAACCTTAATGGTGCAATGCAGCATTTGCATTGCGGCTATGCAAAGACGTCTGTTCAATTCGTGGGCAGCGCTGCCTATCTAAGCGTCATCGAAACGATTTGATCCAACAACTGGAGGACTACCATGAACCCGATCCGCGCTTTCCGTAACTGGCGTATGTACAACGAAACCGTGCGCGAGCTGAACAAGCTCAACGCCCGTCAGCTCAGCGACCTCGGCATCAACCGCGGCGACATCGAGCGGATTGCCCGCAAGGCCATCTAACTCGAAACATGGCCGGCCGTAAGGCCTGGCCATGTGCTAGAAGCAAGAGCCGCCAGCAGACGTTTCCCGTCGCCGGTTCCGAGCCCGCTGGACCCTGTCCGGCGGGTTTTGTCGTTTTAGGGCCTTTTTACGTCTCGGCATCGACGATCGCCGAGGCCAAGGCTCCTTCTGGCCTCCACGCACTCTGGCGCCCAACGGCTGGCCCTGCGCCAAAAACATTGCGAAACGGCAGCGGAGCGGTTATACAGGCCGCGAATTTCCCATTTTGGTGGCTCTAAACCACCGCCCGCGCGGGAACGCGGGCGAACGAGAAGGATTTTTGAAATGGCCAATACGCTGCTGATGCCCAAGGCGACCGCCGTCTGGCTGGTCGACAACACCGCGCTCTCCTTCGAGCAGATCGCGCAGTTCTGCGGGCTGCATCCGCTTGAGGTCAAGGCGATCGCCGACGGCGAATCGGCGCAAGGCATCAAGGGCATGGACCCGATCATGACCGGCCAGCTGACCCGCGACGAGATTGCGCGCGCCGAGAAGGATCCGAACCAGCGCCTGAAACTGTCCGACCCCAAGGTGCGGGTGCCGGAATCCAAGCGCAAGGGCCCGCGATACACGCCGCTGTCGAAGCGTCAGGACCGGCCCAATGCCATACTGTGGCTGGTGCGTAACCACCCGGAATTGAAGGACGCGCAGATTTCGCGCCTGGTCGGCACGACCAAATCGACGATCGAACAGATCCGTGAGCGCAAGCACTGGAACTCGGCCAATCTGCAGCCGATGGACCCGGTGACGCTGGGTCTCGCCTCGCAGATCGACCTCGACATGGAAGTCAACCGCGCCTCGCGCGGCCGCGAGCAGGCACAGCCGGTCGGTGACACGCTGCTGCCGGCGGCGCTGACCGAGCGCCTGGTGCCAGCGCCGGAGAAGCCGAAGGACGAGGATGCCGAGCTCGACGCCAACGCAGTGTTCGCCAAGCTCTCGGCGCTCAAGTCGAAGAAAGAAGATTCCGACGACGAGGAATAAGGTCTGCGGCAGGCCAATAAAAAAGCCCGCTTCGAGCGGGCTTTTTTGTTGCGAACTCAGCTTCTCGCTGCCCGGTCCGGCGTCATGCCGTAATCCTCCGAGCGTTCGACCGCGCGGTAGAAGTCGGCGAGCTGCTTGCCGCGTTCCGGCTTGAAGATGCGGCCGGCGATGACCACCGAGGCGATGCGGTCGATGCGGAAGGCGCGGAAATCGTCGCGCATCTCGCACCAGGCGACCAGCGTCCACACCTTGCCCCAGAACCACAGGCCGAGTGGGCGGATATCGCGCCCGGTGCCGCGGCCGGCCTCGTCGCGATAGTCGATGGTCAGCACCTGCCGCTTCTCGACCGCGCGCTCGATCAGGTCGATAGCCTCGCGCGCGGCATCGCTCACCACCCACATCGGCGTGTGGATCTCGGTGCGGGCGATGCGGTCTTTCTCGGCGTCGGGCAACACGGCGCCGATCTTGACCAGCGCCTCGTCGGCGGCACGCGCCATGGCGGCACCACCAAAGGCGCGCACCATGCGCGCGCCGGCAACCAGCGCCACGATCTCGTCACGCGTGAACATCAGCGGCGGAAGGTCGAAACCCTCCCTCATCATGTAGCCAACCCCCGCCTCGCCGTCGATCGGCACCCCGGTCGACTGCAGGTCGGCAATGTCGCGGTAGATGGTTCGTTCGGAAACCTCGAGCCAGGTGCCGAGCTTCTGAGCGGTGACCAGCCGGCCACCGCGCAGATGCTGCACGATCTGGAACAGCCTGTCGGCACGGCGCATCGTATGGTCCCTCGGCTGCGTTTCCATGAATGTCGTGGTCCCCAAACCGGTTCCGGGCGACATCCATTTCCTGTTTCATGCCTGCCCTTGCCCCAAAAACCGCTAAACACTTTTGGGCGGCAGGCATTATGGCTTCAATCCTTCGCGCTTGCGCTGCGCGGCGACGAATTCCGCGCCGAAGGACAGTTTCTTCGTCGTCCGCGCGTTGGTGTCGAGCACACGCCAGAATGGCGCAATTGCGCTCGGCTCCATGCCGCGCTCGAGATCCTCATTGGCGGCTTCCGCGACGGTGCGCAGATGATAGCCGATGGTGACCGGACATGTCACTTGCGCCCCGTGCTCGATGGCGAGCGCGGCGCGCAAGGCGCGGACGTCCATCTCGACGCCTTTGGGTATGGAGCGGATGAAATCATCGACCTGGCGGGCCGTCGGCACCAGCATCGGCTGGCCCTCGACGACATCGCCCATCGTGCGCGGCGTCGGCTTGACGCCATTGATGCCTGGCGTGTTCAGCCTGTCGTTCCAGCTCTTCACCATTCATGTCTCCTGACACGTTTATGGCATGGTGCTCCTGACAGCATTCTGTCAGGAGCCTTCAGCATTGTCCGTGGCGAGCGCCGAAATGTTTTGCGCCGGCCCGCAGACATCGCTGGCCCGCGCGTCATGTGATTGATCTGGGCGTGGCAGTGGCTAAATCCAAGCATTGCCATGAAAAATCGCCTCAGACCTCACGAATGCGGCCGCGGCCCTCATACATATCGGGCCAGCCAATGTCCTTGCGGATGTCCGCCGGCAAGGAGTTCAGGAAGCGCTGGGTGCGGACTTCGTTGCGCATCGTGCGGATCTTGCCGACATAGTGCTGTACGTTGTTCAAAATACCAAAGCCGTTCATGACCAGTCTCCTCGTTGCTGACAGAGACACTATCGCACACCCCTACTGACAGCAGTCTGTCAGGAGGATGTCGGCATCCCGTGACTTTATTCACCCCGGAATCATCGGCCAGCGTCGGCGTCAAAAAGGAGATCGCTCCCTGGTTTGTTGACAGCATGAACATCCTTCTTTATCTAACAGAAATGTTAAATAACAAGATGGTTAGATAGATGCGAACCGACCCGCTTACCGCAACGTTCGCGGCCCTTGCCGATCCGACCCGCCGCGCCATCCTGGCAAGGCTGGCGACAGGCGAGGCGACCGTGACCGAGCTGGCCGAACCGTTCGATATCAGCGGCCCGGCCATATCGAGACATCTCAAGGTGTTGGCACATGCAGGCCTGATAAGCCGCGGCCGCGATGCGCAGTGGCGGCCCTGCCGGCTCGAAGTCGACCGGCTGCAAGACGTCGACCAATGGCTCCAGCATTACCGGCAGCTCTGGGACGGCCGCTTCGACCAGATGGATGACTATTTGCGAGCGCTGCAAAAGGGGAGGACAAATGACGGACCCGGCAACTGAAAGGCGCGATGCACGCCAGCGGGCGCTGACGATCACTCGAATCTTCGAGGCGCCACGGGCGCTTGTCTACAAAATGTGGACCGAGCCGCACCATATGAAACGCTGGTGGGGTCCGCGCGGCTACACCACCCTGTCGGCTCAGGTGGATATGCGGTTGGGAGGCTTCTGGCGGGTCCATTCACGCAAATACGATGGCACGGAGGTGGCCGAACAGGGTGTGTTTCGCCAGATCGTCGAGGCCGAGCGGCTGGTCTTCACCCACGCCTGGGAAGAAGACGATGGCAGTCTTGGCCATGAAACTCTGGTGACGGTGACGTTCGCAGACGACGGCGACAAGACGATCATGGTTTTCCACCAGGCCGAGTTCCTGACAATCGAAAGCCGTGACGGCCATCTGCAGGGCTGGGGCGAGAGTTTCGACATGCTGAAGGAGTATCTGGGCAATGCGTGATGCCGGCACAAACATCCTGAAAATCGGCCGCTTCATCGCCTTGGCCGGGGTCGTGCTGCCGCTGCTTTTGATCGGCGGTCTCAAATTCACCCAGACAGAGGTTGAAGCGCTCAAGCCGCTGATCGGCGGAACACCTTGGCTCGCTTGGCTCTATCCGGTGTTCGGTGAGGCCGGTGCGTCGTATTTTCTCGGCGTGGTGGAGATCGCGACGGCTTTGCTGCTCGTGACCTCGCCGTGGGCGGCAAGAGCAGGTGTTGCGGCAGGAGCGCTGGCGACACTGACCTTTCTCACCACCTGTTCGATCATGTTGGCACTGCCGATCTGGGACCCTGCGCTGGGCTTCCCGGCGCTTGGCCCGCTCGGGTCGTTTCTGATCAAGGATGTTGCCTTGCTCGGCATTGCGGTCGTGGTGCTTGGCGAAAGTCTTGACCGTCTCCGCTCCGCGTGAGCCGACTGCAAAAACGAGAGGCGTAAAAAACATTCTGCTCTCCGCTGCAGAAGCGGCTGCCGCTGCTGGCTGAAGTGGCTGAAGTCGCGGCGATGATGGCATCCCACCCTGTCGGCGCCATGACCGGCACGTTCGTGCATGCCACCTGCGGATCGCCGGTGGGATAAGGGCGGCGACCTCCGCTGGCATAGAGTTACCGGACGAACGCAACGGCGCTTTGACAGTCGGTTGCGATACTGCTCAAAGGCGGCATGTCGAAGCTTCTCGCCCTTGTCTTCATCGGCATCATGCTCATCCAGATCATCAAGCCGCTCGGCTGGCCTGGCTTGAGGCGGCGCGGCGATTTCTGGAAACTGGCGCTGCTCGCCATGGCTGCCATCTCGCTGGCCGGCGTGCTGGGGCACTGGACATAGCTCCCGGCCTGACCTCAATCTCACAGACCTGTCAGTTGTCGCCGAGCACGCACCCGACCAGATGTTCGGCCCAGGCGCGGTAGCCGGCTTCCGAGGCATGAAAGCCGTCGGAGGCAAAACCCTGTTCGGGGTTGGTGATCGGCAGGCGCGGCGCCGGCACCGCGCCGCGCTCGAAGCAAAGGCGCTCGCCCATCCGGTTCATAGCGGTGGCGCGGATCTCCAGGATCTTGCCGAGCAGTGGCGGCATGGCCGGCGCACGGGTGAACTCCAGCACCGGCGACCAGACCACGCGGGCTTCCGGCCATTTGGCGCGCAGCGCGTAAAGCAGGCCGCCGAACTCTTTCTTGAAGCGCGGCACCGAGTGGAAATTCTTGGTGTCGTTGGTGCCGATGGCGAGCACGATATGCGTCCATGGATCGGCCGACAGATTGGGCAGCACATGGTCACGGATCTGGCCCGAGGTGGCCGAGTTGAAGCCGGCGGCGCGCCACCGCACAGCGCTGCCGGTGCGCTTTGCGATCATGACGGCAAGCTGCGCGGCCAGCCCGTCCTCGGAATTGCCGATGCCGACCGAGGCGGCCGAGGAATCGCCAAGCACCAGCAGCGAGATCGCCGGCGCCTTGCCCGATTTTTCGTGCATTACCGGCCCTTGCGCCGGCAGCATGCGGGTGGTGCGGCGGCGCACGCCGAGCCCCTGCCAGACATAGACGGGGTAGGCGAGCCAGGTGAGAGCAGTTGGGAACGGCATGCGATAGGCTTAGCGCATGTCCGCGTCGCCGTGAACGGCCTCAGTCGTCGCAGCAGTTCGGCTTGTCCGCCTGCCTGTCCTAATATTCGTCGTGCAGCCGCACCCAATCCATCAGGCTTTGATAAGGGCCGGTTTCGTCACGGCCCTTCGGTGTCATGTCGAGATAATCATAGGTGCCGATCTGCGCCTCGCCGCCGCGGGCGCGCGACGTGAAGGTGAGGAAGATGTCGCCATTCTGGTCCTTGTAGAAAACGCTGGTGCCGGGAAGATCCTTTGACGTGCGCGGACGCGTCTCGAAATTGTAGGTGGTGTCGCCGGCCGCGATCTGCTTGTCGGTGAACGAAACCTGCATGTCGAAGTTGAAATCCGAGGCGTAGGACGACACCCAGTCGAATTTCCAGCCCATGCGCTGCTTGTAGGGCAACAGCTCCGCCAGCGGCGCGCGCGCAACCACGACCAAAGATACGTCGTGATGCCTGAGATGCTGGTTGGCGCCGTCTATGTGGTCGGCAAGGAACGAACAGCCTTCGCAACGGTGATCCGACCCTGGCGTCATCATGAAGTGATAGACGATAAGCTGGCTGCGGTTGGCGAACAGCTCCGCCAGGTTCTTCGGCCCTTGCTCGGTCTCGAAGACGTAATCCTTCCTGATCTTCAGCCATGGCAGTTCACGCCGCTCGGCGGCGATGCGCTCGCGAAACCGCGTCAGTTCCTTCTCGCGCGCCAGATGCGCCTTGTGCGCCTGGAACCAGTCGTCGCGCGAAACCACCTTGTTGCTAGGCATGAACCTCTCCCTGTCTGTCATCCCAAGGACGTTCGGGATGGGCAGGACCCGACATCGCCGTCAGCTTTTGCCGAAGGGGAGATAAGGATGGACAGGCTCCATCCCAAGCCCGCACGCCGCAAACAAAAAACCCGGGCGCATCGGCCCGGGTTTGTATGACAACGGGAGGACTGCGCTCAGGCAGCCTGTTCGAGGCTCGCCTTCCATTTTCCAAGCGCCGCCAGATGGTTCATATAGGCGCGGTGGGTGAAGGCGGCCTGGCCGGCAGCGACGTTCGACGCCTTGCCGCTCCAGGCTTTTTGCGGGGCGGCCTGCAACGCACGGCCGTAGGAGAAGGTCAGCTTCCACGGGTGCGGGCCGATGGCGTTGATGGCATTGAGGTTTGCGGTTGCTTCCTCGTCCGACTGTCCACCCGAGAGGAAAGCGATGCCGGGCACCGCAACCGGCACGGTCTCGCGGAAAAGCCTGATCGTCTTTTCTGCGATCTCCTCGGGGCTGTTCGTCTTGCCGGATTTCTTGCCGGCAATGACCATGTTCGGCTTCAGGATGGTGCCTTCGAGCACGACGCGCGCCGCATGAAGCTCGTCATAGAGCTTGATCAGCGTCGCCTTCGAGACCGCGTAGCAGGTGTCGATGTCGTGGGCACCGTCCATCAGCACTTCCGGCTCGACGATCGGCACGATGCCGGTTTCCTGGCAAAGTGCTGCATAGCGGGCGAGCGCATGGGTATTGGAGGCAATCGAATTGGCCGAGGGCACGCCCTTGCCGGTGTCGATGTCGATCACCGCGCGCCATTTGGCGAAGCGGGCACCGAGCTTGTAATAGTCGGCAAGGCGTTCGCGCAGGCCATCGAGCCCCTCGGTAATGGTGTCGCCGGGAAAGCCGGCCAGCGGCTTGGCGCCGGCATCGACCTTGATGCCGGGAATGGCGCCCGCTGCCTTGATGATGTCGACCAGCGGCGTGCCGTCGGCGGCCTTCTGGCGGATCGTCTCGTCATAGAGGATGACGCCGGAAATGTATTTCGTCATCGCGTCCTTGGCGCGAAACATCATCTCGCGGTAGTCGCGGCGGCTGTCGGCGGTCGATTCGACGCCGATGACGTCGAAGCGCTTCTTTATGGTGCCGGAGCTTTCATCGGCGGCCAGCAGGCCCTTGCCGCCGCCCACGATCGCGGCGGCAATATCTTCGAGACGTTCGCTCATTGTTGCTTCTCCTGAAGGGGTCTGTTCCGCACACAGAGCGGTTCACCGTTTCACGGAAACGGCGAGCCGCTCTATGTCTTTTGTTTTTACGCAATTCCGGACGGAAAACCCGCTCACACTTTTCCTGGAATTGCTCTAACGGAAGTCTACCGCCAAAGGAATGGCATCGGAAAGCTCGAATCGATTGAAAGTTCCCGGCGCGTCATTTGGCGCCGGTGTTCCCGTCAGGCCTGCTTTTTCAGTACGTCGACGCCTGGCAGCGGCTTGCCTTCCATCCATTCCAGGAAAGCGCCGCCTGCAGTCGAGACATAGGTGAAGTCGTCGGCGACGCCTGCATGATTGAGTGCGGCGACCGTATCGCCGCCACCGGCGACGGAGACCAGCTTGCCGGCGTTGGTCCGGGCTGCCGCGTGCCTGGCCGCTGCCACCGTGGCGTGGTCGAAAGGCTCGATCTCGAAGGCGCCGAGCGGGCCGTTCCAGACCAGCGTCGCGGCGCGGTCGATCCACTCGCCGATCGCCTTCACGGTCTTTTCGCCGACATCGAGGATCATGCCGTCGGCGGGCACGTCCGAGATGGCGACGGTCTCGCAGGCGGCGCCCGCCTTGAACTCTTTTGCGACGACGCCGTCGACCGGCAGCACGATGGCGCAGCCGGCCTCGGCCGCCTCGATCATGATCTGCTTGGCGGTCGGAGCAAGGTCATGCTCGCACAGCGACTTGCCGACAGCGGTGCCGCGCGCGGCGAGGAAGGTGTTGGCCATGCCGCCGCCGATCACCAGCGCGTCGACCTTCTTCACGAGGTTCATCAGAAGGTCGATCTTGGTCGAGACCTTGGCGCCGCCGACAATGGCAACCACAGGACGAAGCGGATTGCCGAGCCCCTTCTCCAGCGCCTCGAGCTCAGCCTGCATGGTGCGGCCGGCATAGGACGGCAACAGCCGCGCCAGGCCTTCGGTCGAGGAGTGGGCGCGGTGGGCGGCGGAAAAGGCGTCGTTGACGAAAATGTCGCCATTGGCGGCGAGCCTTTCGGTGAAGGCCGGATCGTTCTTTTCCTCGGTCTTGTAGAAGCGGGTGTTTTCGAGCAGCAGCACGTCGCCCTTGTTCATGCCGGCGACGGCGCTTCCGGCCGTATCGCCGACGCAATCCGAGGCAAAGCCGACGGGACGGCCAAGCACCTCGGCGGTGGCTTTCGCGATCGGCTCCAGCGAGAATTCCGGCGAGGGGCCATCCTTCGGCCGGCCGAAATGTGCGAGCAGGATGACCTTGGCGCCCTTGCCGGACAGCTCGGCGATGGTCGGCGCGATGCGCTCGATGCGGGTGGCGTCGGTGACCTTGCCGTCAGCGACCGGCACGTTGAGGTCGACCCGCACCAGCACGCGCTTGCCGCTGATATTGCCGATATCGTCGAGTGTCTTGAAGGCGGCCATGCTGGTTCCTTTCCGTG
This sequence comes from Mesorhizobium sp. PL10, assembly GCF_053714315.1. Lineage (NCBI taxonomy): Bacteria > Pseudomonadati > Pseudomonadota > Alphaproteobacteria > Hyphomicrobiales > Phyllobacteriaceae > Mesorhizobium > Mesorhizobium sp. PL10. The sequence goes on from NZ_JBSKBR010000001.1 coordinate 292,120, forward strand.
AAAATCGCCGGGACCATACCTCGCATCAATGACGATGCAAGGCTTGAGCCGCGGCGCGCGTTAAATTTTGAAGTCAGGGCGAAGGTAGCGGTGATGCTGGCGACGAACTTGCTTTGGTTGGCGGCCAGACGGATCGTGGTCAGCTCTCGGTCGCTGCCTTTTCCGCGGCAGGCTCCGAGGGCGGCTTCTCCTCAGCCGGAGCCTCCGCGACATGCGTCTCCATCGGCCTGCGCCAGTTGCGGATGAAGGCAACGACACGGTCGCCGATCTCGCCGGCACTGAGGAACACCGGCACCCGTGCCACCGGGGCGGTCGGCTCGAAGGACAGGCCGAGGCCTGTGATCTTGCCCTTGTCGTCGACGTCGCGGACGATCAGCTCGATCGGGCCGATCAGCACACGGTCGGCATATTCGGCATGGCCGCCGAGACGCGCCGTGACCAGGGCGCCGACAGTCAGCCTGCGCTCGGCTTCGCTCAGGCCCGGCCCATAGGCGGCCTCCAGTTCCTCGGCCGAACGGGCAGGATCGACGGCGAAGGCGCCGAAGAAATCGGCATCCTCGGGGTCGACCACCGCACGGCTGGCGAACAGCTTGTCGAGCAGGCGCGGATAGCGGTCGGGTACGAAGATGTAGACCTGGTCGCCGGCGGCGAGCCGGCCCATGTCCTGGAAGCGCATCGAGCGGCCGTCGCGCAGCACCAGCGAGGGCCGTGCCCAGCGCGGAATGCGCTCGCCGCGCGCCACCGGGCTGCCGGGTGCGACACGGTAGGCGAGCAACTCGTGATGGGCCGAGCCCGGCAGTTCGAGCTCGACCTTGTCCAGCGGCCCGAGCCTCGCCGGCACGATCAGGCCGAGCCGGCGCGCCAGTGGCCCGACCGTCCAACCCTGAACGACCAGAGACACCAGCACGATGATGAAGGCGGTGTTGAAGATGACGCGGCCGTTCTCCAGTCCGCCGAGCAGCGGCGTGATCGCAAGCAGGATGGAGACCGCGCCGCGCAGGCCGACCCAGGACACGAAAGCGACCTCGGGGCGAGGCAGACGGAACGGGATCAGGCAGAGCCAGACGGCGACCGGCCGCGCGACAAAGATCAGGAACAGGCCAAGCAGCACTGCCGGCACCAGGATCGCCGGGAATTGCGAGGGCGTCGCGAACAGCCCCAAGATCAGGAACATGATGATCTGCGCCAGCCATGACATGCCGTCCTGGAATCGCTTCAGGATGGTGACGGCGCGGATGTCGGAATTGCCGGCAATCAGACCAGCGAGATAGACCGCCAGAAAACCCGACCCGCCGATGGCGCCGGCGGCGGCGAACACCATCAGGGACAAGGTCAGCACGAAGATCGGCAGCAGGCCGTGGTCGAGATTGAGCCGGTCGACGAGGCGCACTATGCCGAGGCCGCCAAGCACGCCGACAATGGCGCCGAGGCCCATATTGAGCAGGAAGCCGAGGATCAGGTCGGTGACCAGCATATGGGTCTCGGGATTGGCGTGGGCCGCGATGATCTCGACCAGCGTGATGGTCAGGAAGATGGCGATCGGGTCGTTGGTGCCGGATTCGACTTCGAGTGTCGCACGCACGCGCTCGCGCAGATTGATCTCGCCGGCGCGCAGCAGGAAGAACACCGCGGCCGCGTCGGTCGAGGCGACGGCAGCACCAAGCAGAAAGGATTCCAGCCAGCTGAGGTCGAGCAGATAGTAGGCGGCGGCGCCGAACAGGCCGGTGGTCAAAAGCACGCCGAAGGTCGCCAGCGACAGCGCCGGCCCGGCCGCCTGGCGCAATGCATTGAGCGGTGTGCCGAAACCGGAATCGAACAGGATGACCGCCAGCGCCAATGAGCCGGCAAAATAAGCCAGGCGCGCATTGTCGAATTCGATGCCGAGACCGTCGGCGCCGGCGGCGAGGCCGATGCAGAGGAACAGGAGGAGCAGCGGAGCGCCGAAGCGGAAGGCGATCAGGCTCGAGAACGCTGCGGCGACAACAAGCGCTGTGCCGACCAGCGTGACGAGATAGATCGCATGCTCCATCCGTGATCTTTCCCCTCGAATTCCTCTTCTTCCGATTTACGGGAGAGTGGGGCGAAGGCATGGCCAGCGCAAGGCGCAAGGGTGGCTTTTTGCCCTATGCCGCTGATTTTCCGGCATTTGGCGGCTCGGTGGGCCTTGCCGGGCGCTCTGACGAAAAACGCCCGGACAAGGCCGGGCGTTTGAAGCTAAGAGACCAGAGCCTGCAATCAGGCGATGGTCTTGCCGAAGGCGACCGCGGTGTCGCCCATGCGGTTCGAGAAGCCCCACTCATTGTCGTACCAGGACAGCACCGAAACGAAGTTGCCGTCCATGACCTTGGTCTGGTCGAGCGCCATGATCGAGGAGCGCGGATCGTGGTTGAAGTCGATCGAGACATTCGGGTGATGGGTGACGCCGAGAATGCCCTTGAGCTTGCCGTTGGAGGCGGCGATCACCGCTTCGTTGATCTCCTGCACGGTGGTGGCGCGCTTGGCGATGAACTTGAAGTCGACGACCGAGACATTCGGCGTCGGCACGCGGATCGAGATGCCGTCGAGCTTGCCCTTGAGATCGGGCAGGACGAGGCCGATCGCCTTGGCGGCGCCGGTCGAGGTCGGGATCTGCGAGAGTGCTGCGGCGCGGGCGCGGTAGAGATCCTTGTGCATGGTGTCCAGCGTCGGCTGGTCGCCCGTGTAAGAGTGGATCGTCGTCATCATGCCCTTTTCGATGCCGACGGTCTCGTGCAGCACGGCAGCCAGCGGCGCAAGGCAGTTGGTGGTGCAGGACGCATTCGAGATGACGATGTGGTCCTTGTTCAACTTGTCGTGGTTGATGCCGTAGACGACGGTGAGGTCGGCGCCTTCGGCAGGCGCCGAGACCAGCACGCGCTTGGCGCCGGCGGTCAGGTGCGCGGCGGCCTTATCGCGGGCGGTGAAAATGCCGGTGCATTCGAGCGCGATGTCGACGCCCAGTTCCTTCCACGGCAACTGCGTCGGGTCCTTGATCGCGGTGACCTTGAAAGTCTCCTTGCCGACCGTGATCTGGTCGCCGGACACCGAGACTTCATGCGGGAAGCGGCCGTGCACGCTGTCATAGCGCAGCAGATGCGCGTTGGTCTCGACCGGGCCGAGATCGTTGACAGCGACGACGTCGATATCCTTGCGGCCGGATTCGTGGATGGCGCGCAGGATGTTGCGGCCGATGCGGCCAAATCCGTTGATGGCAACTCTGACGGTCATTTTACTCTCCCTGGGAGCTGGAAGGCGGCAGATGGGTCCGCAGCTTCATAGCGGCGGATGGCACAAGAATCCAGCCGCAGAAGGCCGAATTTAAATCGATTAGGTTGGTCCAGTCCCGCAAAATCGCCTTAAGCGGTTCGCGGGACTGACCCTGACACTACTTGCTATGCAGGCGGGCTTCCGCCGCCTTGGCCGCAGCATCGGCGGTGATGCCGAAATGCGGGTAGAGCTGTTCGATGGTGCCGGAGGCGCCGAAGCCGTGCATGCCGATGAAGATGCCGTCGGAGCCGATCAGGTGATCCCAGCCCTGGCGGATGCCGGCTTCGATCGCCATCTTGATCGGCGCGCTGCCGATGGTCTTCTTGCGATAGGCGTCGCTCTGCTGGTCGAACAGCTCGAAGCAAGGCACCGACACGACGCGGGTCGGGTGGCCGTGCTTTTCAAGCAGGTCACGGGCGCCGAGCGCGATCTCGACCTCGGAGCCGGTGGCGAAGATCGTCACCGCCGCCTCGCCGCTGGCCGCGGCCAGTTCATAGGCGCCCTGGCTGCTCAGGTTCTTGGCCGAGAATTCGGTGCGCACCGTCGGCAGGTTCTGGCGGGTCAGCGCCAGGGTCGACGGCGTCTTTTCCGTCTCAATGGCGATCTGCCAGCATTCCGCGGTTTCCACCGCGTCGGCCGGACGGAAGACATTGTGGTTCGGGATGGCGCGCAGGGCCGCCAGATGCTCGACCGGCTGGTGGGTCGGGCCGTCTTCGCCCAGACCAATGGAATCATGGGTCATGACGAAGATCGAGCGGATGCCCATCAGCGAAGCCAGGCGCATCGACGGGCGGGCATAGTCGGAGAAGCACATGAAGGTGCCGCCATAGGCGATCAGGCCGCCATGCAGCGTCAGGCCGTTGAGCGCGGCGGCCATGCCATGCTCGCGGATGCCGTAGTGGACATAACGCTGGCCGTAATCGTCGGGCGTGATGTTCTTAGTCTGGCTGGTCTTGGTGTTGTTGGAGCCGGTCAGGTCGGCCGAGCCGCCGATGGTCTCGGGCACGGCGCCGTTGATGATTTCCAGCGCCATTTCCGAGGACTTGCGGGTGGCGACCTTCGGCTTGTCGGCCGACAGCTTCTTCTTGTAGTCGGCGATGACGGCATCGAAGTTGGAGGGCAGCTTGCCGGCGAGGCGGCGCTCGAACTCTGCCTTGAGCTTGGCGTCGGCCTTGGCCAGGCGGCCTTCCCAGTCGGTGCGCGGCTTGGCGCCGGCCTTGCCCGCGGTGCGCCAGGCGTCGAGGATGTCGGCCGGAATCTCGAAAGGCGGCGAGTCCCACTTGAAGAACTTGCGCGCGCCGGCGATCTCGTCGGCGCCGAGCGGCGAGCCGTGCGCCTTGTTGGTGCCGGCCTTGGTCGGTGCGCCGAAGCCGATGGTCGTCTTGCAGGCAATCATCGTCGGCTTGTCGGAATGGCGCGCCGCCTCGATGGCGTAGGCGATGGCTTCGGGATCGGTGCCGTCAATGTGGCTGGCGTTCCAGCCGGAGGCCTGGAAGCGGGCGACCTGGTCGGTGTTGTCGGCGAGCGAGACCGGGCCGTCGATCGAGATGTTGTTGTTGTCCCAGAAGACGATCAGCTTGTTCAGTTTGAGGTGGCCAGCCAGCGCGATGGCTTCCTGCGACACGCCTTCCATCAGGCAGCCGTCGCCGGCCAGTACATAGGTGTAGTGGTCGACGAGGTCGTTGCCGAAGGCGGCGTTCATGATGCGCTCGCCGAGCGCGAAGCCGACTGAATTGGCAAGACCCTGGCCGAGCGGGCCGGTCGTCGTCTCGATGCCGGTGGCATGGCCGTATTCTGGATGGCCCGCGGTCTTGGAACCGAGCTGGCGGAAATGCTTGATCTGGTCGATCGTCATGTCCTCGTAGCCGGTCAGGTGCAGCAGCGAATAGAGCAGCATCGAGCCGTGGCCGGCCGACAGGATGAAACGGTCGCGGTCGGGCCAATGGGGGTTCTTCGGATCGTATTTCAGGAACTTCGTGAACAGCACGGTGGCGATGTCGGCGCAGCCCATGGGCAGGCCGGGGTGGCCGGACTGGGCCTTTTCGACAGCGTCCATGGCGAGAAAACGGATCGCATTGGCCATCCGGTCATGTTGTTCACGCGACGTCATGGTACCTCCGGGGTGGGGATTTGCGGGCTTGGCAGAGCCCTGGAAAGGGTGCGCGACACATAGCAGGCGCGGGCTTTTAGTCAACAAATCGGCTTCACATTTGCCGGTCTTGTGATGGCGGGGGGAGGCCTGCATTAGCGTTAGCGGGGGACAGTCGCGAGAGCTTTGTTGACGTTGCCTTCACCCGGTGCCTAATGTTTCCGGGATAACGCGTTCTGAACGCGAGCGATTCGGTGATGGGCAGGGCAGGACGAAGGCCATGACCGGGGAAACCACACTCAAGGAAGTCATCCACAGGCTGGGCAAGGCCATCGAGGGCCTGGAAAATGCCGTCGCGGCCAAGCTTGAGCATGAGCGCGACTACTCCGAAGCCGAGGCCGAAGTGCAGCGGATGAACGCTGACCGTTCCCGGCTGGCGCAGGAACTCGACAATTCCGAAGCCCGCGCCGAACGGCTGGAAGATGCCAACAAGGAAGTGTCGCGCCGCCTGGTGACCGCCATGGAAACCATCCGCGCGGTGCTGGACAGATAGGAGCTGCAGGCCATGGCACAGGTCACGGTTTCCATCGACGGCAAGCAGTACCGCATGGCCTGCGACGAAGGCCAGGAAGAGCATCTGATCGATCTGGCCGAACGCTTCGATCGTTATGTCTCGCATCTGAAGGATTCGTTCGGCGAGATCGGCGACCAGCGGCTGACGGTGATGGCCGGCATCATGGTGATGGACGAGCTGTCGGAACTGCAGAAGCGCGTCAAGGGCATGGAAACCGAGGTGCAGACGCTGCGCAAGACGCGCGACGAAGCGTTGACCAAGGCCGACAAGAACGACACGGTGTTGACCAGCGCGCTCGGCGCGCTCGCCCAGCGCATGGAAGATCTGGCCACGTCGCTCGCGGTCAACAAGGCCTGAGCGCAGCCTTTTCCCGTAGAAACGAAAGATTTGTCGGGGCCGATGCCGGGTCCCTAGAACGAAAGTGCCCGTTCCGTCGCCGGCAAGAGTTTCCTATTGTCTCGCAGCCGCGATTTATGCGTTAAGATGTGGCAATGCCGGAGCGTGGCTGCCGCCTTGGTGCCGCTCCTTACGAAATCTGTTGCAGGGGAAATGTGCCATGAGCCTTCGTATCAACGACATCGCGCCGGACTTCACCGCCGAAACGACGCAAGGGACGATCAATTTTCATGACTGGATCGGCGACGGCTGGGCGATCCTGTTCAGCCATCCGAAGAATTTTACTCCGGTCTGCACGACCGAGCTTGGCACGATGGCCGGGCTCGAGGGCGAGTTCAAAAAGCGCAACGTCAAGGTCATCGGCATTTCCGTCGATCCGGTTGCGAGCCACGACAAGTGGCAGGCCGACATCAAGACGGCGACCGGCCAGACGGTGAACTACCCGCTGATCGGCGACAAGGACCTCAAGGTGGCCAAGCTCTATGACATGCTGCCGGCCGGCGCCGGTGAGACGTCGGAAGGCCGCACGCCGGCCGACAACGCCACGGTGCGCTCGGTCTATGTCATCGGGCCGGACAAGAAGATCAAGCTGGTGCTGACCTATCCGATGACCACCGGCCGCAACTTCGACGAGATCCTGCGCGCCGTCGATTCCATGCAGCTCACCGCCAAGCACCAGGTGGCAACGCCGGCCAACTGGAAGCAGGGCGAGGACGTGATCATCACCGCCGCCGTCTCCAACGAGGATGCAATCAAGCGCTTCGGCGCTTTTGACACGATCCTGCCCTATCTCAGGAAGACCAAGCAGCCGTCCGCCTAGGTTTTCGATTTTTGTTCTGTTTCTGGCAAGGCGTGCTTGACGAGTGTGCCTTGCTAGATGACCATGCTCTTGGTTCATTCCGGCAGAAAAAATCATTCCTGCCGGAGCCAGGGCAGGGGGTCGGAAATTGGACGCAGCTTTGGCCAAGCCGCTGGTCAGCGGCTTTTACGACAAGCCGACCGGAGCCATACAGTATGTCGTTGCCGATCCGGCGACGAAGCGCTGCGCCATCATCGACCCGATCCTCGATTTCGACGAGAGGTCCGGCGCGACGGCGACGAAAAGCGCCGATGCCTTGCTGGACTTCATCCAGGCAAACGGACTGGAACTCGAGTGGATCCTCGATACCCATCCGCATGCCGATCATTTCTCGGCGGCACATCATCTTCATGAGAAGACCGGCGCGCCGACGGCGATCGGCGACAGGGTGGTCGAGGTCCAGAAACTGTGGAAGGCGATCTACAACTGGCCGGATTTTCCCGCCGACGGCTCGCAGTGGGACCGGCTGTTTGGCGAAGGCGATACCTTTCGGATCGGCGGCCTTCCGGTCAAGGTGCTGTTTTCGCCCGGCCACACGCTGGCTTCGATCACCTATGTCATAGGTGACGCCGCCTTCATCCACGATACGCTGTTCATACCCGATAGCGGCACGGCAAGGGCAGATTTTCCCGGCGGCAGTGCTGCGCGGCTGTGGCGCTCGATCCAGGGCATCCTGGCATTACCGGACGACACGCGCGTCTTCGTTGGCCACGACTACCAGGAGGGTGGCCGCGAGCCGCGTTGGGAGAGTACGGTGGCGGAGCAGAAGGCGAAGAATACCCACCTGGTTGCGGCGCGCACCGAGGCCGAGTTCGTCGCCTTGCGCGAGGCGCGCGACCGGACCCTGCCGATGCCGCGGCTCATCCTGCATGCGCTGCAGGTCAACATGAATGGCGGGCGACTGCCGGAGCCGGAAGCCAATGGCAGGCGCTATCTGAAGTTTCCGCTGGATGGGTTTTGAGGGATCCAAATCTTGGTTCCTATCCCCACGCAGTAGGCCCGCTTTGCGGGGGCGGGGAACCGCCAATCGCGAAGGCCGAACACAAAAAAGCGGCGCCAGTTTCCCGACGCCGCCTGTTGTTTCGTAACCGAACCTGGCCTTAGGCCGCGGGCTGCGCTTCAATCGTGCGCAGGGCCTGCATCTGGCGTTTGGCGGCGGCCTTGACCGCGTCCTGCACCTTCTCGAAGGCGCGCACCTCGATCTGGCGCACGCGCTCGCGGCTGATGTCGAACTCGGCCGACAGCTCTTCCAGGGTCAGCGGCTCTTCGGCGAGGCGACGCGCCTCGAAGATGCGCCGTTCACGATCGTTGAGCACGGCAAGCGCGCCCGACAGCATGCCGCGCCGGTTTTCCAGCTCGTCCTGCTCGATCAGCATGTCTTCCTGGCTTTCGTGGTCGTCGACCAGCCAGTCCTGCCATTCGCCGGATTCGCCTTCGCTGGCGCGGATCGGCGCGTTGAGCGAAGCGTCGCCCGACAGGCGGCGGTTCATCGACACGACTTCGGCTTCGGAGACGTTCAACCGAGTGGCGATCTCGGTGATCTGATCGGGCTTCAAATCGCCATCGTCGAGCGCCTGGATCTTGCCCTTCACCTTGCGCAGGTTGAAGAACAGGCGCTTCTGGTTGGCGGTCGTGCCCATCTTGACCAGGCTCCACGAGCGCAGGATGTACTCCTGGATCGAGGCCTTGATCCACCACATGGCGTAGGTCGCGAGGCGGAAGCCACGCTCGGGTTCGAATTTCTTGACGGCCTGCATCAGGCCGACATTGCCTTCCGAGATCACTTCGCCGATCGGCAGGCCGTAGCCGCGATAGCCCATGGCGATCTTGGCGACGAGCCGAAGGTGGCTGGTGACGAGCTTGTGCGCGGCGGAAGTGTCTTCATGCTCGGCGTAACGCTTGGCGAGCATGTACTCTTCCTGCGGCTGAAGCATGGGAAAGCGACGGATTTCTTCCAGGTAGCGGCTGAGGCCGCCTTCGCCGGAAACGATACTGGGTAGTGACTGGGCCATGATAGCGCCCCCTCTCTATTGGAGTGATGCCCCCGAAACGCGGCGGGCATGTGACGCGAGCACCAAAAGGCTCGCCCGCGACAGGTGTTTTATACAGGAACAAAACCAGAAAAGACAGGCATTTGTTCAACACGAAACAGTGTGTCACGCTAAAGTGAACAATGCCGCTCAGGTTTTAGCTGGCCGGTTCAGAGCTTGCGAAAGCCGCCGACGAGTTCCTCCATGTCCCCCGGTATCGACGCCTCGAACCTCATCGATAGATGGGTAGCCGGGTGACGAAATGCAAGGAGCCAGGCATGCAAAGCCTGGCGAGAAAAGGCCTTGACCTGGCTTTTCAGCGGTTCGGGCAGCCGGTTGGCTTTGGTGCGGAAGGCCTGGCCGTAATCGGGGTCGCCGATGACGGGATGGCCGATATGGGCCATGTGGACGCGGATCTGGTGGGTACGGCCGGTCTCGAGCCGGCATTCGACCAGGCTGGCGGTGGCGAACTCCTGCTGGTCCTCGCCGAAACGCTCCTTGACGGTGAAATGGGTGACGGCGTGGCGGGCGTCGTCGCGGCCTTCCGGCACCACGGCGCGGCGAACGCGGTCGGCGGCGCGGCCGAGCGGCGCGTCTACCGTTCCTGTCGGCCGCGGCGGGATGTCCCAGACCAGCGCCAGATAGGCGCGTTCGAGATCGCCGGTGCGGCCGTGGTCGGCAAAGGCTTCCGACAGCGCCTTATGGGCGCGGTCGGTCTTGGCCACCACCATGACGCCGCTGGTCTCCTTGTCGAGGCGGTGGACGATGCCCGGGCGCCTGACGCCGCCAATGCCGGAAAGACTGTCGCCGCAATGGTGGATCAGGGCGTTGACCAGCGTGCCGGTCCAGTTGCCGGCGCCGGGATGGACGACGAGGCCGGCCGGCTTGTTGATGACGATCAGCTCATCGTCTTCATAGAGCACGTCGAGCGCGATGTTCTCGCCTTGCGGCTCGGCCGGTTCCGGCTCGGGCATGACGATCGATACGCGCTCGCCGGCTGACATCTTGCGCTTGGTCTCATCGACCAGCTTGCCGTCGATCGTGACAGCGCCCTGCCGGATCAGCATCTGCACCCGGCTGCGCGACATATCGGGGCCAAGGGCGGTCGCCAGCCACTGGTCAAGGCGCTGGCCGGCCGCTTCCGCGCTGGCTTCGAGCACGGTTGGCTCCGCCTCTATGAATTGTCTGGTCTCTTCGTTATGAGCGCTCATCGAAACCGTTCCGGAATGTTCTGCCATGGCCCGGCCCGCCGACGACGAAGATCAGGAAAAGCCGCTCGACCCCGAGATCGAAAAGGTGCGCGGCAGGCTCATCCGCTTCATGGCCATCAATCTCGGCCTGCTATTGCTGGCCCTTATGGTGGTGATCGCGGCCATTGTCTACAAATCGCGCAAAGCGCCGCCCACGAACCCGCCGCTCGCCAACGACATTCCAGTACCGCCCGGCGAGCCGCTCGCGGCCGACATCGTGCTGCCGGTGGGAGCCAAGGTGATCAGCCAGGCGCTGTCGGGCAATCGCATCTCGATCGACGCCGAACTCAGCGACGGCAGCCGCGCCATTTTCATCTACGACATCGCCGAACGCCGCATCATCGGCCGCTTCGCCATCCGCAACAAATGAGCCGGCTGATGCAGCAACCACGTTCGCCGTGCGGACAAACAAGTTTGCCGCTGATATGACCGGGTTTGCTGAAAGCCGTCGCATTGCCACCGTCACGCTCGTGGTCGCCAACTATGACGAGGCGATTGCCTGGTATGTCGGCAAGCTTGGCTTTGCGCTCTGCGACGACATCGATCTCGGTGACGGCAAGCGCTGGGTGACGGTAACGCCGACGGCCGGGCAAGGTCCGCGGCTGCTTCTGGCTGAAGCGTCGGACGATTTGCAGAAAAGCCGCATCGGCGACCAGACCGGCGGCCGGGTGGCTTTCTTCCTCGAAACCGATGATTTTGCCAAAGACCATGCGGCGATGCTCGAAAACGGCGTCGACTTTCGCGAGACGCCGCGCCATGAGCCCTATGGCACGGTGGCGGTTTTCGCCGATCTCTACGGCAATCTCTGGGACCTGATCGAGCCGAAACGCCAGGCTTGAGGGGAACAATTTCACGACACGACCGAAGTGCTCCAAGCCCAGTTGCTTTTTCCGAAGTGTCAGCCTATATCGCCGGTTCTTGAACGCGCCCATCGTCTAGCGGTCAGGACACCGCCCTCTCACGGCGGGAACAGGGGTTCGATTCCCCTTGGGCGTACCAGGGATTTCAATCACTTAGCGGCTTTTGCCATATTGCGTCGAATGTCGGACGAATAAACGCCCGCGAATTTGCATGAACGCAACCTGATTGATTTCGCCCGCGTTCCTGCGACTATCGGCCGTGCGACACGAACGCAACATGAGTCCCAGCAATGGAACACCTGGTCAGCCTTCTTCAGTCCGCACTCGGGTTAACCGCAAAGCAGGGACGGACATGGCTCATCTCCGGCGCCTCCCGTCCTCATCTTAAATGGGTATGAGTTCGGCCCGTTTGCAAAGCTCGACGGCACTTGGCTTGCGGTCGCCGGCGGGGTCCGCCACCCTGACGCGGCGGGCTGATTGTTTCGGCTACGGAATGATCAGCCCCGGCCCTGAAAGAGTTTCGTGGACGGGTTCCAGCAAGGCCTATGCCGGCTTGAGCCCCGACCCTATGGCGTCGGCGAGCCCAGAGCACTGCCGCCATTTCATTGTGACAAGTGCACAAGTGAGGGCGGCTCGCGGGCTGCTCAATTGGACAGTCGGAGATCTTGCTGAGAAGTCAGGCGTGCACAGGAATACCGTAACGAGAATCGAGACTGAGGCGACAACGGCGGGGCATTCAATCGCCGCCGTTCAAAAGGCTTTCGAATCTGCCGGTGTCGAGTTCATTCCCGAGAACGGCGGCGGCGCCGGGGCGAGGTTGAGGAAGCCGTGAAAGCGGTAGGCATGCCGAGTACCGAAAGCTGCTGCTGCCGGTGCAGCGGGCAGCCCTAAAAGGGGAAACATATGATGGACGACGATGTCTATGTACAAGCCTACCGGGACGGCGGTTTGAATGCCGTCAACGATCTTCTCAAGGAGCATTTCCCGGCCGACCGCGATCGGGTGTTGGTCATGGAAGGTCTTCAGGACACCGGCTATTGGGCGATCACCTGCCATGAGAAGAAACACCCGGACGGCGGAATGTACCGCGATTTCGAACGTGTGAAGGCGTACCTCGGCGACGGGGACGAATAGGATCATCCGGCCGCTTCATACCCCGCCTCATGCCCTTTGGCGCCGGCCCCTATCGGCCGATACGCCTTCGCAATTGCCTTAGAGGGGCAGTCCAACGCCAACTCTTCGAGCGCTTGAGCGCCTCCATCTCCACCTTCAAAGCGTCCCTTTCTATCGCGAGAGCCTGTATTTCTGCCGCAAGAGCCTCCGCTCGGCCGTTATCTGGGGCAGCGGGCGGAGGTGGTGTGGGCGGCGGGTCGGGTCTAACCAGGTTTTCGAGACGGTCGACCGCAAGTCGGTTAACGGCGTCGGCTGCTGCTTCGCGAATGATTGCGGTCCAGCCGTCGGGATCGACAGACATGATGTCCCAGAAGACCTTTTGTTCCAGGTGTCCTGTCGGAATGGCGACCCGCAGCGGCGCTGGATACCAGATCGATTTCTCACACGCGTTGATAAATCCCGTCAGCCTCGGATTCCCGGAGTCTCTGAGGTTTTTCCACTTGGCGGAGAAATGCAGGCACGTCGGAAGGCGAAGGTAGCGCACGGCGGCGAAGCCCTTGGTGAGCACGATGCGACGCCAGATCTCCCAGTCTCCCGCCCCGTTCACATCTTCTGGCCACACCGTCCGCTCCGCAAGAGCGCTGGCGCGATATACGACGCCTGAGGCCGCTATCGTGTTCCCTCTCGCCATGAATTGACGCCGCTCTTCGGGAAAAAACAGGTTGGTAAGATCAGGACCGCAAATGCCGTCGGTCGAGACCCAGAGGACCTGGCCGTAGACAAGTGCCACCGACGGATCGACGAACTGGCCGCGCATGAGGGCAAGATGATCCGGCATCATCAGGTCATCGTCGGCGGCGAAGGCTATCAATTCCCCGCGTGACGATCGAAGCGCCAGATTTCGATTGGCATAGCCAAAGTGAGGCGCCTTGGGGAAATCAAACCAACGAATGCGCGGGTCGGAAAAGCTTTTCACGACCGCGTCGGTCTCGGGTGCTGCGCCGTCGCCAACGACCAGAAGCTCGAACGATTGCTCCGTCTGCGCCAGCACCGACTGGATGGCATAGGCAAGAGAGTCGGGACGATTATGGGTCGGCATCAGGACGCTGAAGAGTGGCGGAGCGTCTACCATCCCTTGAGGCCGCCAAAGTCGACCGGGATCAAATCGGTATCCAGCGGCAGCCGGTATTTGTCGGGATTGGCATGGTCATATTGCATTGTAGGAAAATTGATTGCTCTAACGTCCCTCGTGCCGATGTTGTGGTCCGCGTGCCAGACGAATCTGGGGATGTTCATCAGGCGTGGCCTGGCTGCAGACAGAACAATCCGAAATACCTGTCCGCAAGTGCTCGACTCGGGCCTTGGGTCATACAGGACGACCTCCATTTCGCCATCGACTACGAAGTATCGATCCTCGTGAAGCTTATGCAGCCCCCAACCCTTCACCGTTCCCGGTCGGATAGTAAACATGTAGCAAAAGACCAGCGGATCGGGGTGCCAATTCCAGCGGGTGTCGTAGATTTCGGTTACGCTTCCCCTGTCGTCGAGGTGAGCGGTCATGTCGTGGAACGACAGGCCATCGGGAACCTTGGCAATCGGCTTGCCGGATCGAACCGTCTCCTGATCCTTCTGCGCGCCTGCCAACGTCTTTTCGAGAATACTCTGCGTCATAGGACTCATCCAATCTCACTAGCTTTGGCGGTGCCTCTCATTGCCCTTCTTTTAACTGTCTTTCAACGACAGTCGTGGAAGGCCACGTGAGGATGTGCACGAATGCCCGCGCCCGGCACGTCGCGTCCGTCCATTCGATTGAAGTTTCAGCCATCGGATCATTCCCACCTTTGAGAGCGACTATTCTGTGAAGCTTCGGCCAGTCTGTTGGTTCAGATGTCCGGCGCCAGCTGCCCGATCGTGTCCGCGACGTACGAGAGCACCAGATGCGTGCAGTGTTTCTCTGCCAGGGTGGGAACAGTTGTTCGATTCCAAACAACGGCTGGGCCGTTTGTTCCCTCCACAATTTCAGACAGGCACCCACGCGGATCGCGTTCGACCGCCAGGGCCGGCGGCATCAGCGAAAGCTAGCCAGTCCGTGCACACGGATACACCCAATTTAAGTCAGGCCGCGACGCTTGAAAGCGTAGCAATCTCTGTTACTTGCGGTCCGGGATAGCATCTGCGGCAACGCGGATTTGGGTCGGGTAGAGTGGGTAATGACCTCGGTGAAAATGACATGCCCGCATTGCCACGGCAGCGGGAAGATTTTCGATTGCTCCAGATGGTATGCGTCGAAAGGGCATTGCTGCCCGCAAGGGACGCATCGGGCCGGCTGCCCGGGGCAGACCATGGCATGCGCCGAATGCGCGGGCCTGGGCACATTGGGGGAAGCCGAGTTCAGAGCTGTCGCCTAGCGAATATCCGCAACCTTGAAGGCTTGGCTCTTTTCATCTCCACCACCATGCGCCGGTCGACATCGGCGCTTCTGGCGCGTCGCTGCCAATTGCACTAGCATCATTGTGCGAAGCCCTTGCCAAAGGGCTCGTTACGGCGCGCAGAACGCCGGGGAACAGATTGGGAAAAGCCGCCAGGCATGCAATCCGCCGCACGCATGGCGTTCGGCGATGGCGTTACGTGGCAGGATCTAACCTCGCGAGGAAGGCGAGGGCCGGCGAGGAGGAGACCAATGCAGAAACTGCAATCGCAGGGCGTCCATCACATCACGCTGGTCGGCGCCGGGCGCCAGACCTCCATCGATTTCTGGGAGGGCGTGCTCGGCATGCCGTTCATCTTCGAGCAGCCCAATCTCGACAAGCCCAAGGAAAGCCACCTCTATTTCGATCCGGGCGACGGAAGGCTGATTACCATCTTCACCGACGAGAGCCGCACGGCGGTGGCGCGGCGCACGCCGACCGAGCCGGGCTGCGTCCACCACATCGCCTTTGCCGTGTCGCGTGTCACCTTCCTGCAGGCGGTTGCCCGGCTCGACGAGCGCGCCATCAAGCACAGCGGCGTCAAGGATCGCGGCTTCATGGATTCGATCTATTTCGAGGATCCGCTCGGCCTTTTGATCGAGCTGGCGTCCTACCGGTTCGAACCGCCGACCGGCTTCACCCATGCCGACGTGTTGATGCAGGCGCACAAGCTGCGCGTCGCGCGCGGCGACTACAACATCGCCGAAGTGCATCTTGCCGATGCGATCCAGACGCTGGTCGAGTGGTCACGCGCGACCTTGTCGGACGACCGGACGCCAAAGAATCCATACTGACAGCCAGCAAAACAAGGGGAGAACAACATGGCAAAGACAGTGAAGAGCGCTGGGAAATCAGCAGCCAAGGCAACGCCGAAAGCCGCCGCCAAGCCTGCGGCAAAAGCGGCCGCGAAGCCGGCTGCAAAAGCAGTGGCAAAGGCGGCGGTCAAAAAGGCCGCGCAAAAGGTCGCCAAGGCCCAGGCGGCGAAGAAGCCGGCACTGAAGATCAGCATGCTGAAGCCGAGCGTCAACAACATGACGGTCCGTGTGTTTGCGCGCGCGGCCGGGTTCGACGCCGCCGAGACCGATGCCTGGGGCCATACGCGCTCGCCCGAATATATGGCGCGCAATCCGGCGCATCTGACGCCGATGATCGAGGACAGGGGGCTTCCCAGAGGCGTGCTGTGGGAAAGCTGCGCCATCATGCAGTATCTTGCCAACAAGCACGGGCTGGAGAAATTCTATCCCAAGGCGCCGGCCAAGCGGGCGATGGTCGACAGCGCCATGTTCTATCTCATCGGCACGCTCTACCCCTATGTGGCGCGCGCGACCTATCCGGCGCTCGGCTTCCCGCAATATGCCGGCGAGGTCGGCCACAGCGACGCGCATCCGGAGAAGAAATCCGAGGCGCAGAAGGCAGCCGTGGCCGCGATTGCCGAGCCGCTGGAGGTGTTTCACTCCTTCTTCCGGGACGGCAAGCCGTTCATCGGCGGCAAGCATCCGTCGATCGCCGACATCCGCCTGGCATCGACGCTCGAATTCCTGGCCGTCATCGACTACCCGCTGCCCAAATGGGCGAAGGAGTATGTCGCGGCGATCGAGAAGAAACTCGGCAAGGCCTATGCCGATCCGGCAGGCGATGTCAGAGGCTATATCGCCTATGTGAAATCACAGGCCAGCGCGCAAAGCTAAGGATTCGTTAACCAAAGCCCTGTCTATTGAGGGCAATCCACCGCGCGACCACGGATGTACTGGCGCCGAAGTGGAAGGAAAGGTCGGCGCAATGCCGGCCTTTTGCTTTTCGCCGATGCGCCACAAGACGCGTCCCCGCGCTCCACAATAAACTCTGACATCAGGCATATTGCCATTGCCGGCGTCGACCCTACCATCATGCTTGGCGGCCGAGGTACGAGGAGCTTTGCCATGAAAGGCGTGGCGACATTGTTTGCAGTTGCCGGTGTCGTGTTGGCCGGAGGCTACCCGTCCAATGCCGCGCCGCTCGACACCATGACGGAGGTCGGCAATGCGATCCAGGCGTGCTGGACGCCGCCGACCGATGCTGGAAATGCCAGCGTCACCCTGAGCTTCAGCTTCAAGCGCGACGGCACGCTGATCGGTCCGCCGCGACCGACGGCGATCAAGGTCGATGGTGACGCCAATGCCAAGAAAGCGTTTGTCGACGCCGCAACCACTGCTCTGCAGGAATGTCTGCCGCTGAGCTTCTCGCCCAAGCTTGTCCAAGGCGTCGCGGGCAATGTCTTCACCATGCAGTTCGCCTCGCCCAAGCAATAGGTGAGCGTCACTCAGTTGTGCCGGCGCCTTATGTCGACATGCCGCTGCAGGTCCGGTGTCTCGAAAACGTAGTCGGCCCAGGCGGATTCGGGAATCTGGCCCGCAAGGTAGCATTCCAGCAGCAGGCTGTGCTCGGGGTCGAGAGGTCTCGGCGCCCATTGATGGTCCAGCCCCAGCGAGTGGAACAGGTTCCTGGTCAGGCCAGAGACAGTGAAGTGAATAGACATCTTCGGTCTCCTTTTGTCCGACACAACGCGAGACAGCGGAGAAAGGTTTCAACCGCAAGGGCCGATAAGGCGGGACTGATCATGGCGGCGCCCCGACCATTGTCGATGCCCGGCTTCTTCGTCGACATGCGTCAGGCTATTCGCAGACCATCTTGTAGCGTTTGCCGGGTTGGCTGACATTCTTGCAGGTGAGCGGGTTGGCCGGTTCGGAAGCCATGCTGGGCGGGCTGGACCTGACATGCCGTCTCGGCGCAACAATTGTCGTCTTTCGGCGTGCCGCCGGCCGGTACGGCTCTTGCGGCGGGGTCGGAAACACGCCTGCTGCCGCCTGCATCTTGCTGGCCTCGGTCTGCGACGGATCGGGATCCCAGACCCGCCTGATATCCAGCGGCTTCGGGATCACCACAGTGCCGTCATAGCTGCGCGCGCAGCCGCTGCTCGCAAGCAGCGCCAAGCACAGGAAACAAGGCACGATCCAACCAGTCATCCGCAACACCCCTGCCGACTTATAGCCCGGCCGGGGTTGCGCCGACAACCGGCGGAATACCGCAGGGCAATGTGGGCTCTGGCCGCAGTCTGGATGCGTTATGGTTAGCGGATCATTAATGCTTCTCGGGCACATTCCGCCGGCGAACCACCAAGGGTGTTCGGCCTTGGCTTTCGGGGTGGAAACGGAATGGCTGACGGGACTGTTGGAGCACGCGGCGGACGCGGTTCCCGAAGAGGGGCTGTGACGGGCGAGGATACGTCCATCGGGGCTCCCGAAGCGCTGCGCGAACTGGTCGAGGCCGACGCCGACTGGGTCTGGGAGACCGACGCCGAGCTGCGCTTTTCCTGGCTTTCAGAGAATTACCAGGCCGCCACCGGCATCGACCCTGCCAGCATTCTTGGCCGCTTCCGCTTCGATTTCCTCAAGCAGATGGTGCATGGTAACAGACACGCCGCCGCGCATCTGGAGGATCTGCAGGCGCATCGGCCGTTTCGCGACTTCGTCTATGAATTGAAGGGCGGCCGTCCCGACTGCCGCTGGGTTTCGATCACCGGCTCCCCACGTTTCGACGGCGAGGGCGAGTTTACCGGCTATCGCGGCATTGGCCGCAACGTCACGGCGCTGGCCGGTGCATTGGACGACCTTCGGCAGGTGCCGCCGGCGGCGGGTGAGAGCACGCAGCATCTTGCCGACCTCGAGCGGACGATGGATGCCATGCATATGGGCGTCGTGCTGCTCGACGCCAAGCTCGGCACGCTCATCGTCAACAAGGCCTATCGCGGTCTCTCGAGGATTCCCGACGGCGCCATCACCATCGGCGCGCCGTTCAGCCTCCTGATGGAGCTCAACCGCCGCAACGGCATCTATGGCGATCTCGATGAACAGCAGTGGCTGCATTACCTCGCCACCCGCATCGAGGAGATCCGCGCCGGCTCGGTTGCGCCGCGCGAGTTCACCCACGCCAACGGCCGCACGATGATGTTCTCGGTGACGGCGCTGTCCGGCGGCAAGCGGCTCCTGACCTACTATGACGTCACCGAGCTCAAGCTTCGCGATGCGGCAATCGAAAGCGCCAACGCAAGGGCCGCCGAAACCTTTGCCAATCTGCGCACGATGGTCGACCAGATGCCGATCGGCGTGCTTGTCCTCGATGCGGACATGCGCGCGGAGGTGATCAACCGTGCCTTCTATGATTTCTGGAAAATCGATCCGCACCGCGCCGGTATCGGCTGCGGCTTCCGCGAGCTGATGCAGGCCAGCCGCGACATGGACCCCTACGGCACCGACGACGCGACATGGCAGCGCCACATGGCAGAGCGCGAGGCTGAAATCATGGCCGGCGTGGCCGGCTCCAGGCAATTGCCGCGCAACGACGGGCGCACGCTCATTGCATCGACGGCGCCGCTAGCCGGCGGCCAGCGGCTGATCTCCTATGTCGATGTCACCGACATGAAAGACCGCGAGGCCGAACTTGCCGAGGCGCTGGAAAAATCGCGGCTGGCCGAAGCGGTGATCAACGCCGTCGAAGACCCGATCTTCGTCAAGGACGACAATCTGCGCTTTGTCTTCGTCAACGAGGCGTTCTCCGCGCTGTTCGGACAGACGCCGCAAGCGATGCTGGGCAGGCTTGGCGGCGACTTCATGCCGGGGAAGGATGCCGCGCTGTTCGAGGACAGCGAACGCGCCGTGCTGGTCACCGGCACGCCTTATGAGATCGAGGAGAATTTCGAGGTCGAGGGCGCCAGGCGCTCGCGCATCGTGCGCAAGAACCGGGTCGGCATGCCCAGCGGCCGCAACTATGTCGCCGGCTTCCTGTTCGACATTTCCGACATGAAGCGCCGCGAGACGGAAGCGGAGGATGCGCGCAAGCAGCTTGCCACCGTGCTGGAATCGCTACCGGCGGCCGTCATTATCTACGATCGCGACGACAAGTTCGTTTTCGCCAACCGCAAGATGCAGGACACCCTGCCGGCGCTCGAACCGGTATGGAAGCCGGGCTGCAGCTTCCGCGAAGCGCTTGAGCTCGGCCATTCGGTGGGCTATTTCCGCACCAGCGGCGACAGCGAACTCGACGCACTCTACGATACCGATGAGGATCGCTGGCTCGACGGCATCCTGGCCCGCTACCATTTGCACACTTCGTCCTACGAACGGCGCAATCCGGACGGCCGCTGGTACCAGGTCTACGACATGCGGACCGAGGACGGCACCTTCATCGGCGTGCGCGTCGACATTTCCGACATCAAGAGCCGCGAAAAGGCGCTGCAGGATTCGATGCGCCAGATCGACCTGTTCCGCCATGTCATGGACGAATTGCCGGTCGCGGCCTTCATCAAGGCGCAGGACCTCAGCATCGAATTCGTCAACAAGGCCTGGTGCGCGATCACGGGTCTGGCCAAGGAAGATGCCATCGGCCGCACCGATCGTCAGCTGTTCGGCGCCGACGATGCCGAAAGCTCTAGCCATGACGACACCGAGGTCGTTGTCACCGGCAGCGTCAAGGAGATCGAGGAGCCCATTACCCACCGCGACGGCACGGTGCGGCAATTGATGACGCGCAAGAGCCGCCTGGTGGCGCTCGACGGGTCGGTGCATCTGGTCGGCTCCAGCACCGACATCACCGAGGTCAAGGCGCGCGAGCAGGCGCTGGAAGAAAGCTTGCGCGAGAACGAGGTGTTCCGCAATCTCATCGACAACGTTCCGGTGTCGATCTACGCCAAGCGCTCGGACCTGCGCCAATTCTACGTCAACAAGGGATGGTGCGACCTGACCGGCCTGAGCAAGGAGGAGGCGATCGGCAAGACCGACGTCGAGATCTTCGGCGCGGACGGTGAGGCCTTCGTCGCCGGCGATATGGCCGTGCTGCGCACCGGCGAGACGCAGGAGATCGAGGAGACGGTGACGCTTGCCGACGGCAGTTTGCGCCACCAGTTTGCGCGCAAGGGCGCAATGATCGCCTCCGACGGTTCGCTCTATCTCATCGGATCGACCACCGACATCACCGAATTGAAGATGCGCGAGGCCGAACTGCGCGAGGCACGCCAGCGCGCCGTGCTCGCCGACCGCGCCAAGTCGGAATTCCTGGCCAATATGAGCCACGAGATCCGCACGCCGATGAACGGCGTGCTGGGCATGGCCGAGCTGCTCGCCAAATCCGACCTCGACCCCAAGCAGAAGACGTTCACCGACATCATCGTCAAGTCGGGCAACGCGCTTTTGACCATCATCAACGACATCCTGGATTTCTCCAAGATCGATGCCGGCCAGCTCGTGCTCGACCCGGCGCCGTTCAACCTGCCCGAGGCGATCGAGGATGTGGCGACATTGGTGTCGACACGCGCCAAGGAGAAGGATCTCGAACTGATCGTGCGCGTCGAGCCGGGCCTGGAAAGCCTGTTCATCGGCGATGTCGGCCGCTTCAGGCAGATCGTCACCAATCTGCTCGGCAATGCGGTGAAGTTCACCGACGAAGGCCATGTGCTGGTCGATGTCACGGGAACAAGGGTTGCGACCGGAACCAGGCTCACCATCTCGGTCACCGATACCGGCATCGGCATTCCGGAGGACAAGCTGAAGGCCGTCTTCGAAAAGTTCAATCAGGTCGATACCTCGTCGACCAGGCGCCATGAGGGCACCGGCCTAGGCCTTGCCATCACCTCGCGGCTTGTCGAGCTGATGGGCGGCGAGATCGGCGTCGAGAGTGCCGAGGGCAAGGGCTCGACCTTCTGGTTCACCGTTACGCTGCCCAGGGCCGGCCAGCAGACGGGGCAGCGCATCATGCCGGTGGACGTCACCGGCGCGCGGGTGCTGATCGTCGACGATAATGCCGTCAACCGCTCGATCCTGACCGAGCAGATGGTGTCGTGGACGTTCGATTCTTGCGCCGCCGAAAGCGGCGCCGAAGGGCTGAAGGTGCTGGTCGCCGCGGCTGCCTATGGCGTGCCGGTCGACTGCGTCGTGCTCGACTACCAGATGCCGGGGATGAGCGGCGCCGAAATGGCGCGCATCGTTCGCAACACCGCAGGGCTGGCCGACACGCCGATCATCATGCTGACCTCGGTCGACCAGTCGCTCGCCAACACCGGCTACCGCGACCTCGGCATCGACGCGCAGCTGATCAAGCCGGCGCGCTCCTCGGTGCTGCTGGAGACGCTGGTCGCGACCATCCAGCGCCATCGCCACGGCACCACAGATGGCCGTGAGGAACACGCAGCAAGCGACAGCTCCGGCCAGGCGATGGTACAGCCGGTGTCGGCGCCGCCGGCACGAGCCGCATCCGAGCGGGCGCAGTTGCATCCGCCGCCGGTGCGCGCCCGCGCCCGGGCGGGCGGCAACGAACGCGGGCTCGACATCCTCGTTGCCGAGGACAATGAGGTGAACCAGATGGTGTTCACCCAGATCCTCGGTGAAACCGGCTATAGCTTCGAGATCGTCGGCAATGGCCGCAAGGCGCTCGACGCGTTTGGCCGGCTCAATCCGCGCATGATCCTGATGGACGTCTCGATGCCGGAGATGAATGGGCTCGAAGCCACTGCCGCGATTCGCCGGCTGGAGGAGGAGAGCGGCACGCATATCCCGATCGTCGGCGTCACCGCGCATGCCTTGAAGGGCGATCGCGAACGCTGCCTGGAAGCCGGCATGGATGACTATCTGCCCAAGCCGATCAGCCCGAATGCTCTGCTCGAAAAGGTCGAACGCTGGGTCGGCATCGCGAACGAAGCCCAACGAGACGCCGGCTAGCTAATCTCGGCGCCGGGGATTCGGCGGCGCCACAGCGGTCTGGGATATGGTGCGATCGCACCATATCAAAGCTTGCGCCCAGTCGGGAAAATGGCGGCAACGAAACCGCTCATTCAGTTACGGGCGGGAGCAAGCGACCGCCGACAAAGAAACAGCGTCGAAATCTACCCCAACGGACCTGTTTTTGGCGATGGCTCGGCCAAGATACGCTCTGGCCACGGGCAACGCGCTCCCGTCCGGTTTTTCTTTCTCGGCATCGCAGCCTGCGATCTGCCGGGACAAATGCCGGCGCAAAATCCCGCAAGCTTATGATTCCAGCGGCAAACTGCGGCTCTCGCGAAGAGACCGGCCGGCTGCAGCCTTCGGTGCGTCCATCCGACGTTACCGGGCTGACACGAAACTGTCATGCGACTGTAATAATCGAAGGCTATTGGCCTCAGCGGGCGCCGGCTGAAGAGGGCGCCGAGAGACCATATTCCGAACAGGAGCAGGCCACATGAAGAAATTCCTCGTTACGGCGTCGGCCGTGGCGCTTGCGCTCGCCGCATCGTCGGGTGTCGCCGCCGCGCGCGACCAGATCCAGGTCGCCGGTTCGTCGACCGTGCTACCCTACGCCAAGATCGTCGCCGAGCAGTTCGGCGAAACCTTCACCAACTTCAAGACCCCGGTGGTCGAGTCCGGCGGCAGCGGTGCCGGCATCAAGGAATTCTGCAAGGGCGTCGGCGAAGACACCATCGACATCGCCAACTCCTCGCGTCCGATCAAGAAGGACGAACTGAAGTCCTGCGCCGACGCCGGCGTGAAGGAAGTCCAGGAAGTCCGCATCGGCTATGACGGCATCGTCTTCGCCACCGACATCAAGGGCCCGGATTGGGCGCTGGTTCCCGCCGACATCTACAAGGCGCTCGCCGCCAAGCTGGTCGTTGACGGCAAGCTCGTCGACAATCCGAACACCAAGTGGAACCAGGTCAACCCGAAGCTGCCCGACTGGGATATCGCCGCCTACATCCCCGGTGAAAAGCACGGCACCCGCGAAGTGTTCGAGACCAAGCTGCTCGACGCCGGCTGCGACAAGGCCGCCCTGAAGGCCACCGGCATCGCCGACGACAAGGAAATCGGCAAGACCTGCATCGCCATCCGCAAGGACGGCAAGGCTGTCGACATTGACGGCGACTACACCGAGACGCTCGCCCGCATCGACTCCAACAAGACCGGCGTCGGCGTGTTCGGCCTCGCCTTCTACGAGAACAATGCCGACAAGCTGAAGGTCGCCACCGTGGAAGGCATCGTGCCTTCGACCGAGACGATCGCAACCGGCAAGTACCCGGTTTCGCGCCCGCTGTTCTTCTACGTCAAGAAGGCGCATCTCGGTGTCGTTCCCGGCCTCAAGGAATATGTCGAGTTTTTCCTTGACGACCAGATGATCGGCCCGGAAAGCCCGCTCGCCCAGTACGGTCTGGTTTCGGCTCCCGACGCCGAGCGTCAGAGCCAGCGCGACGCCTTCGCCGCCGGAAAGACGATGTAATCAACTGACCGGATCAGGGCGCGGACCAAATCCGCGCCCTGATTTCGCCGCTTGCCGCAACGGCGGCGGCGATCTGAATTTTCCCAGGGGTGGGTGATGTCGTCCTTGCTCGTACTCGCCATAGTCGTTGTCATCGGCGTGGTCGCCTTCGTGATCGGCCGCCAGCGCGCCGCGGCGCAGGATACCGGCAAGGTAAAGCCGCATTCGCGCGCCCACTATCACGGCTGGTGGGCCTTTCTGCTCGCCGTCCTGCCTGCCGTGCTGCTGCTCGCTGTCTGGGACATCGGCTCGTCCTTTTATCTTGACCGGCACATCCACGCCGCCCTGCCCGAGCGCACTGTCGACTCCAAGGTCGCCAGCGAAGCGCTCGACGTCAGCCTGGTGAAGAGCCTCGCCAAGGGCCTGCGCCGGCTCGATGCCGGTACGCCGCTTCCCGCCACGTTCGCTGAATTGCAGCCGCTGCTCATCGCCAAGGGCGTGGCGCTGGCCAGCGATACCCAGGATTACATGATCCCGATCGCCGCCGATGCGAACACGGTCCAGGACAGGCTCGGCCTGTTCGGCTCCGTCGTTACCTTGGCGTTGTCGGTCGCCGGCGCCTTCTATGCGCTGCGGCAGATCGCGCCGCGCGCCAGGGCGCGCAACAATGTCGAGAGGCTGATGCTGTGGGGGCTGCTTGCGGCGTCGACCATCGCCATCCTGACCACGGTCGGCATCGTGCTGTCGATGCTGTTCCAGACCATCACCTTCTTCGAAAGCGTGTCGCCGATGAGCTTCTTCTTCGGCACCGTGTGGGATCCGCGTTTCGCCGCCGCCGGCTCCGGCGGCAGCCAGGGCCAGTTCGGCCTTATCCCGCTGCTCGCCGGCACGCTCTACATTGCCGCCGTCGCCCTGGTGGTGGCCGTGCCTGTCGGGCTGATGTCGGCGGTCTACATGTCCGAATATGCCTCGCGCAGCGTGCGCTCGGTGGTCAAGCCGGCGCTGGAACTGCTGGCCGGCATCCCGACCATCGTCTACGGCATCTTCGCGGTGGTCACGCTCGGACCGTTCCTGCGCGACCTGTCGGCTGCACTCACCGGCGGTTCGCCCTTCATCCAGGGCCAGAGCATCTTCACCGCCGGCCTGGTGATGGGCGTGATGCTGATCCCGGTGGTGTCCTCGCTTTCCGACGACATCATCACCGCGGTGCCGCGCGCCATGCGTGACGGCTCGCTCGGCCTCGGCGCGACGCGCTCCGAGACGATCAAGCGGGTGATCCTGCCGGCCGCACTTCCGGGCATCGTCGGCGCCATCCTGTTGACGGCGTCGCGCGCCATCGGTGAGACGATGATTGTCGTGCTGGCGGCCGGCGTTGCCGCCAATCTCACCGCCAATCCATTCGAGGCGATGACGACCATCACCGTCAAGATCGTCAACCAGTTGACCGGCGACCTCGAGTTCAACTCGCCGCAGACGCTGGTCGCCTTCGCGCTCGGCCTGACGCTGTTCGCGCTGACGCTGGTGATGAACATCGTCGCCCTCTACATCGTGCGCAAGTACCGGGAGCAATACGAATGACCGACATTCCCCTGGACACGATGGCGGGTGCGGTTGCGCGTCCGCGCCGCGACATCGGGCTGAAGGCGCGCTATGCCGCCGAACGCCGGTTCCGCATCTACGGTATGATTGCGATCTCGGTCGGCCTGGCCTTCCTGGCCATCATGCTGATCACCATCGTCTCGAAAGGCTACACGGCCTTCTGGCAGACGACGGTGACGCTGCCGATCACTTTCGACGAGAAGGTCATCGACCCGTCGAACAAGCGCGCCACCGATCCGAGCGTGCTGATCAAGGCGAACTATCCCAAGCTTGCCGACAGCGCGCTGGTCGCCAAGCTCGGCATCGATCCGGCCAACAAGCCGATGATGCTGAAGCTCAAGGGCTTCCTGTCGGAAGGCGCCCGCGTCCAGCTGCGCGACATCGTCATGGCCGATCCGTCAGTGATCGGCACGACGCGCGACGTCAATATACTGGCGGCGGCCAATCTCGACTCGGCCTTCAAGGGCCAGATCGATCTCGGCGTCGAGGAGGCGCGCCGCAAGGTCTCCGACCAGCAGATCGAGTGGATGAACAAACTCAAGACCGACGGCGCGATGGCCGAACATTTCAACACCGGCCTGTTCACCTATGGCGCCTCCAGCCGACCTGAGACGTCGGGCATGGGCGTGGCGATCATCGGCTCGTTCTACATGATGGTGATCGTGCTTCTCCTGGCACTGCCGATCGGCGTCGCCGCCTCGATCTATCTCGAGGAATTCGCCAAGAAGAACCGCTTCACCGACCTGATCGAAGTCAACATCAACAATCTGGCGGCGGTGCCGTCGATCGTTTTCGGCCTGCTCGGCCTCGCGGTGTTCATCAACTTCCTCGGCATGCCGCGCTCGGCCGCCTTCGTCGGCGGCCTGGTGCTGACCTTGATGACGCTGCCGACCATCATCATCGCGACGCGCGCCGCCCTTGCCGCTGTGCCGCCGTCGATCCGCTCGGCCGCACTCGGCCTTGGCGCCTCGAAGATGCAGATGGTGTTCCAGCACATACTGCCGCTTGCCGCTCCCGGCATCCTGACCGGCACCATCATCGGCCTGGCGCGTGCGCTCGGCGAAACAGCGCCGCTGCTTCTGATCGGCATGGTCGCCTTCGTCGCCGACTATCCGAAGACGCCTTTCGATCCGGCGACCGCGCTGCCGGTGCAGATCTACATGTGGGCAAACGAGGCTGAACGCGCTTTTGTCGAGCGCATGTCCGGCGCCATCATCATCCTGCTCGTCTTCCTCATGGCCATGAACATCACCGCGATCGTGCTTCGGCGCCGGTTCGAGCGGCGCTGGTAGAAAAAAGGCAATTTGGTATGAACATCATGACCGAACAGTCCCTTGAAAACGCAGTGGGCGACAAAATGAACGCCAAGTCGAACGAAGTCATCAAGATGCGCGGCGACAAGGTCGGCGTGTTCTACGGCGAGAAGCAGGCGCTGTTCGACGTCAATCTCGACGTCCGACAGAACCAGGTGACGGCGCTGATCGGCCCGTCCGGCTGCGGCAAGTCGACCTTCCTTCGCTGCCTCAACCGCATGAACGACACCATCGATTCGGCGCGGGTGACGGGCAAGATCACGCTCGACGAGGACGACATCTACGACAAGAACATCGACGTGGTCGAACTGCGCGCCCGTGTCGGCATGGTGTTCCAGAAGCCCAATCCGTTCCCGAAGTCGATCTACGAAAACGTCGCCTACGGTCCGCGCATCCATGGGCTTGCCAAGCGCAAGTCCGACATGGACCAGATCGTCGAATCCAGCCTGAAGAAGGCGGCGATCTGGAACGAGGTCAAGGACCGCCTGCAGGAGCCCGGCACCGGCCTGTCCGGCGGCCAGCAGCAGCGTCTGTGCATCGCGCGCGCCATCGCTGTGTCGCCGGAAGTGATCCTAATGGATGAGCCCTGCTCGGCGCTCGACCCGATCGCCACCGCCCGCGTCGAGGAACTGATCGACGAACTGCGCCAGAACTACACGATCGTCATCGTCACACACTCGATGCAGCAGGCGGCGCGCGTGTCGCAGCGCACGGCGATGTTCCATCTCGGCTACCTGGTCGAGGAGGGCGCCACCGACAAGATGTTCACCAACCCCGACGACAAGCGCACCCAGGATTATATTACCGGCCGCTTCGGCTGAGTCGTCCAGCGGTTGAATTTTCAGGCACGAGGACCAGGATCATGGGTGAACATACCGTCGCCTCCTTCGATGAAGAACTGGGGCAGATCAGCAAGCTGATCCGCGACATGGGCGATCTGGCCGGCTCGATGGTCAGCGGCTCGACCAAGGCGCTGCTCACTTCGGACAATGCGCTGGCGCAGCGGGTGGTTTCCGACGACGCCATCATGGACGCGCGCCAGCGGGAGCTCGACGACCGCGCCATCACGCTGATCGCCAAACGCCAGCCGATGGCCAACGATCTGCGCGCCGTGGTCGGCTCGATCCGCATGGCAGGCGACCTTGAACGCATCGGCGACCTCGCCAAGAACATCGCCAAGCGTGTCGGCACCGTCGGCTTGAGCGTCACGCCGCGCGACCTGTCGCATTCCATCGATGCGATGGCGCAGCTGGTGCTGATCCAGGTGCAGGGCGTGGTCGAGGAATATGCTGCCGCAGATGCGGCAGCGCTGGCGAAGCTCAGGAATGACGACGAGCGCATCGACGTCAAATACACCTCGGTGTTCCGCGAGCTCTTGACCTACATGATGGAAGACCCGCGCAACATCACGGCCTGCACGCATCTCCTGTTCTGCGCCAAGAACCTGGAGCGCATCGGCGATCATGTCACCAACATCGCCGAAAATGCGTATTATGTGCTGACCGGCCAGCAATTGCCCGCCAATCGCCCGAAGCAGGACGAAACGGCGATGGCCACATCGCCCTGATAAAGGTGAACTGCTGATGATTGCGCCACGCATCATGGTCGTGGAGGATGAGGAGCCGCTGGGCGTGCTGCTCCGCTACAACCTCGAATCCGAAGGCTACCAGGTCGAGGTGGTGACACGCGGCGACGAGGCCGAAATCCGGCTGCAGGAAAATGTTCCCGACCTGCTGGTGCTCGACTGGATGGTACCGGCGGTGTCCGGCATCGAGCTGTGCCGGCGGCTCAGAATGCGGCCCGAGACGGAACGGCTGCCGATCATCATGCTGACCGCGCGCGGCGAAGAGAGCGACCGGGTGCGCGGCCTGTCGACCGGCGCCGACGACTATCTGGTCAAGCCGTTCTCGACGCCGGAGTTCATGGCGCGGGTGAAGGCGCTGCTGCGCCGCGCCAAGCCGGAAGTTCTGTCCAGCGTGCTCAAGGTCGGCGACATCGTGCTCGACCGCGAGTCGCACCGGGTCTACCGCAAGAAGAGCGAGATCCGGCTCGGGCCGACGGAGTTCCGGCTGCTCGAATTCATGATGCGCCATCCCGGCCGTGTGTTCTCGCGCAGCCAGTTGCTCGACAATGTCTGGGGCGAGACGATCTATATCGACGAGCGCACGGTCGACGTGCATGTCGGGCGCCTGCGCAAGGCGGTCAACAATGGCCGCATGCCGGATGTGATCCGCACCATCCGTGGCGCGGGGTATGCGATCAGGGAAGACTGATCAGGCAACGCTCTTTCCAGCGCCCGCTCGCGCCTGCACGCCCGGCGCGAAAATCTCCTGGTCGACAAAGGTCAGCGCGCGCATGGCGCAGCCTTCGCGGATCAGCGGCAGCTCGTTGGGCTCGGTGTCGAAGGAGATCGACTTCGAGTGCTGGCCGCCGGCGGTCTGGGCAATCGCTTCGCGCAATGCCGGTTCGATCAGATCGAACGCGGCGGCGCTGACGCCGACCATGGCGACCGGTGCTGGATCGATCAGCGCGAAGAGGCTGCCGAGGCCGAAGCCAAGCGCCTCGCCGGCCTTGCGATAGGCTTCGCGCTCGGGCCCATCGGTCTCGCGGGCACGTGCAGCCAACGCCCGCATGTCGGCGTCGCCGACATCGACCGGTTCGGCATCCTCGCTCATCATTTTGGCGCTGCGCCAGATGGCGTAGTTGCCGGCATAAGCCTCGACGCAGCCGCGCCGCCCGCAGCGGCACAGCGCGCCGCCGGGCCGATGGATCATGTGGCCGAACTCGCCGCCGGAGGAATGCGTGCCGGTAAACAGTTCGCCCTTCAGCACCAGCCCCATGCCGATGCCGTGCGAGAGCAGGATGGCGATGAAATTGTCGCGGTAGCGCTCAGGCTGGCGCCATTGCAGCGCCACTGCCATCATGTTGCAATCGTTTTCCATGGTGGCCGGAATCCCGAATTCCGCTTCCAGTATGTCGGCGAAGGCAATGTCGGTCAGCGGCGTGATCGGCGACCACAGCATGGCGCGCGCCTGCGAATCGGTGATGCCCTGGATGCCCATGGCAATGCGGGCGATGCTCTGGACATCGAGGTCGGGGTCCTCGAGCCGCCGCCGCACGATTGCCGTGCATTCGCCGATCAGCTCGTCGCGCGGCATGGTCAGCGTATCCAGCCGGCGCTGCTCCTCGGCGACCACCTGGCCGGCATAGTCGATGACGGTGACGGAAAGGAAATTAAGCGACAGCACCACGGTCATCACCGCCGCCGCTTCCGGATTGAGGCCAAGGCCGACTTGCGGCCGGCCGCGTTTCAGCGCGCCGGTCTCGCCTGGCTTGCTCTCGGCCAGGATGCCTTCCGCAATCAGGTCGGACGAGATTGCCGATATGGTCGAATGGCTGAGGCCGGTGGTCGCCGCGATCTCGGTCCGCGACGGTTGGCCGGCCCGGCGCACGGCCGAAATCACCATCGCGCGGTTGCGACGGCGCAGATCGTCGTGGCGGATTCCAACCGACATCTTTCTTTTTTCCTCCCGGTCCTCCTCCCGCCTCATGATAGTGACGGCGGTCGGTGACACCAGCAAATATTGGCAGAAGCAGGCCGCGCTGTCATTGTTTATTGCGAGCCTCGAAAAAATTCGCTGAGGCCATCAGATTCCATCAGAA
Organism: Mesorhizobium sp. PL10; assembly: GCF_053714315.1. NCBI lineage: Bacteria > Pseudomonadati > Pseudomonadota > Alphaproteobacteria > Hyphomicrobiales > Phyllobacteriaceae > Mesorhizobium > Mesorhizobium sp. PL10. The sequence continues at coordinate 322,868 of NZ_JBSKBR010000001.1, forward strand.
TCGATGTTGACAGCGTCTCGCCGTTGGACCAGTATTTTTTCGAGGCTCGAAAAAATAGAGCCTCTGTGTGCCGGCCTTCGGGCCAGTTTTGTCGCGCCGCGCGCGGCGCAGGGAGGATTATCATGAACAGATTTGCAGCCGCCATGCTGGCGGGTGTCGCCATGTCGCTGACGCTGGTGTCGGTCGCGCAGGCGAAGGACAAGGTCATCGGCGTGTCGTGGTCGAACTTCCAGGAAGAGCGCTGGAAGACCGACGAAGCGGCGATGAAGGCGGCGATCGAGGCGGCCGGCGACAAGTACATTTCCGCCGACGCGCAGTCCAATCCCGGCAAGCAGTTGACCGACGTCGAAAGCCTGATCTCGCAGGGCGCCAACTCGCTGATCATCCTGGCGCAGGACGCCTCGGCCATCGGCCCGGCGGTGCAGAAGGCGCTGGATGAAGGCATCCCGGTCGTCGGCTATGATCGCCTGATCGAGAACAAGGACGTCTTCTACCTGACCTTCGACAACAAGGAAGTCGGCCGCATGCAGGCCCGCGAAGTGTTCAAGGCGAAGCCTGAAGGCAACTACGTCTTCATCAAGGGGTCGGGTTCCGACCCGAATGCCGATTTCCTGTTCTCGGGCTCGATGGAAGTGCTCAAGGAAGCCATCGATTCCGGCAAGGTCAAGAATGTCGGCGAGGCCTACACGGATGGCTGGCTGCCGGCCAACGCCCAGAAGAACATGGAACAGTTCCTGACCGCCAACGACAACAAGGTCGATGCTGTGGTCGCGGCCAATGACGGCACCGCCGGCGGCGTCGTCGCGGCGCTGACGGCGCAGGGCCTGGCCGGAACGGTTCCGGTCTCGGGCCAGGACGGCGACCATGCCGCGCTGAACCGCATCGCCCTCGGCACGCAGACCGTGTCGGTGTGGAAGGACGCGCGCGAACTCGGCAAGAACGCCGCCGAGATCGCTTCGCAGCTGGCCGACGGCAAGAAGACCGGCGACATTGCCGGCGCCAAGGACTTCACCACGCCTGGCGGCAACACCGTCAAGTCGCTGTTCCTGACCCCGGTTGCCATTACCAAGGACAACCTCAACGTCGTCATCGACGCCGGCTGGATCAAGAAGGACGAAGTCTGCGCGGGTGTCGCCGCCGGCAGCGTCGCTGCCTGCAACTGATCTGCCGACTTCAAGTAGAGTAACGCCGCGGCTGACAGGCCGCGGCGTTTTTTCAAGGCAATTTGTGTTTCCGCCGCGGGCGGCTAACTTCTAGGCTGTGGTTCGGCATCCGCGTCAGACGGCAAGCCGCTGGGAGGACATCATGACCGACACGACCTCGACTTCGCAGGCCGACACCGCGCGCGCGTCGGAACTCGGCGCGGTCGCGCGCTTCCTGAAGGCGACGGAGATCGACACCCGCATGCTCGGCATGGTCGGCGCGCTGGTGGTCATCTGGGTCGGCCTGCACATCCTGTCGGGCGGTCTTTTTCTGACACCGCGAAATCTGTGGAACCTGTCGGTGCAGACATCAGCAGTCGCCATCATGGCCTCCGGCATGGTGCTGGTCATCGTCATGCGCAACATCGATCTGTCGGTTGGATCGGCCGAAGGGGTGATCGGCATGGTCATGGGCTTCGCGCAGGTGCATTTCCTGGTGCGTTTTGTCGGGCTTGAGCTTGGCAATCCCTGGATCTGGGTGCTGGCGCTGGCGATCGGCCTGGCGCTCGGCCTTCTCATCGGCGCCTTCCAGGGTTTTATCATCGCCTATCTCGAAGTGCCGGCCTTCATCGTCACGCTCGGCGGCCTGCTGGTCTGGCGCGGTGCGGCCTGGTGGGTGACCAGCGGCCAGACCGTGGCCCCGCTCGATGCCACCTTCCAGCTGATGGGTGGCGGTCCCGCCGGATCGATCGGCGCGACCTGGAGCTGGGTCGTCGGCATCGTCGCCTGCCTTGCCGTGGTGTTCGCGCTGTTCAACGGGCGCCGACAGCGCAAGCGTTTCCGCTTTCCGCTGCGACCGATCTGGGCCGAGACGCTGATAGGCACTGTGACCTGCGCAGTCATCCTGGGCGCGGTGTGGGTTGCCAATTCCTATCCATGGCCGGTCGGTATCGTGAAGCGATATGCGGAGGCCAACAACATCGCCATTCCCGAAGGCGGGCTGTTCATCGCCCATGGCATCGCCATTCCGGTGCTGATGGCTGTGATGGTGGGCATCGTCATGACCTTCATCACCAAACGCACGCGTTTCGGCCGCTATGTCTTTGCCATTGGCGGCAACCCGGAAGCCGCCAACCTCGCCGGCATCAACACACGCTGGGTCACCATGAAGGTGTTCATGATCATGGGCGTGCTGGCTACGATCGCCGCTGCCATCTCGTCGGCCAGGCTGAATTCCGCGACCAACGCACTGGGCACGCTGGACGAGTTGCTGGTCATCGCCGCCGCCGTCATCGGCGGCACGTCGCTGGCCGGCGGTTCGGGAACCGTTATCGGCGCCATGCTGGGCGCGCTTTTGATGCAGTCGCTGCAGTCCGGCATGGTGCTTCTCGGCGTCGACTCGCCGCTGCAGAGTATCGTCGTCGGCGCAGTGCTGGTCGTCGCGGTGTTTCTCGACACCGTCTACCGCAAGCGCGTTTAGGAGGAGAACGATCATGGAAAAGACTGCCTCCGCAAACACCGGCACAGCGCTGATCGACATGCGCAACATCTCGATCGCCTTCGGCGGCATCCGCGCCGTCGACGATGCATCCATCGATCTTTTCCCGGGCGAGGTCGTGGCGCTGCTCGGCCATAACGGCGCCGGCAAGTCGACGCTGATCAAGATCCTGTCGGGCGCCTACAAGCGCGACGCGGGCCAGATCTTCGTCAACGGCCAGGAGGCGGCGATCTCCAACCCGCGCGACGCCAAGAAATACGGCATCGAGACGATCTACCAGACGCTGGCGCTGGCCGACAATGTCGACGCTGCCGCCAACCTCTTCCTCGGCCGTGAGCTGATGACCGGCTGGGGCACGCTCGACGATGTCGCCATGGAAGCCGAGGCGCGCAAGGTGATGGGCCGGCTCAATCCGCGTTTCCAGCGCTTCAAGGAGCCGGTGATCAAGCTGTCGGGCGGCCAGCGCCAGTCGGTGGCGATCGCGCGCGCCATCCTCTTCAACGCCCGCATCCTGATCATGGATGAACCGACGGCGGCACTTGGGCCGCAGGAAACGGCGCAGGTCGGCGAGCTAGTCAAGCAGCTCAAATCCGACGGTATCGGCATCTTCCTGATCAGCCACGACATCCATGACGTGTTCGAGCTTGCCGACCGTGTCTGCGTGATGAAGAACGGCCAGGTCGTCGGCACTGCGCACACCACCGATGTCACCCAGGACGAAGTGCTCGGCATGATCATCCTCGGCAAATGCCCACCCGGCGCCATTCCCGGGCCGGGCGCGCTGAAGATCGCCGCCTGAGACATGCGCCATCATCGGCGGACGGTCATCTTCTCGATGTGCGATCGATAAGCCGGCTAATATGTGGACGCGATGTGCCAGCTGTCACGATGGTTTGGCCTCGCCATTGTGTTGGCGCGGTGACATGCCATAAGGGTTCCAGATACATGGGCCGCAGCATCCTTTGAAGAAGCTTTTCCCGATCGTCGCCTTCATTGCCGTCGCGCTTATCAGCCTGACGATGGCGGGCTTCGCCTACTTCGCCACCCAGGAGGCGGCGCGGATCAAATTCGAGGCGACGGCCGACGATGCGCTCAACCGTATCGAAAGCCGCATCGACCTGCATCTTTCGCTGCTGCGCTCGACCCAGGCCCTGTTCGACGCTCGCAATGGCGAGATTTCGCGAAGTGAGTTCAAGGCCTTCTTCACCGCGCTCGACCTCGACACCAATTTCGCCGGCATGCGCGGCATCGGTTATCTCAGGCTGGCCAAAGCCGGCGATGAAGCGGCGGTCGAGCGCGACATGTTGCGCGACCGCGGCGTGCCCCACACTGTCTATCCAGACACGGCGCAGTCCTGGCGCACGCCCGTCGTGCTGTTCGAGCCGCTCGATCCTGCCAACGAGTCGACCATCGGCTACGACATGTTTACCGAACCGGTGCGGCGCGAAGCGATCGAAAAGGCGATGGCCGATGACGCACAGCATGCAAGCGGCCTGGTTCAACTCGGCCAGGGCACCGGCGCGGCGCAGACCTTTACCGGCTTCCTGGTCTTCGTCAGGCTCAATGTCGAAACCGCTCCGGATGGCATCAACGCCTCCAGGTCGTCGACATCAGGCCTTCTCTACGCCGCTTTCCGCGCGCGCGACTTGTTCCAGACCGCGCTCAGCCGCACACCGCTGCTGCCGGTCAACACCGAGGTCTATGACGGCAAGGTCGACGCCGGCAATCTTCTGTTCCAGTCGGAAACGCCGCCGGTTGCGAGCTTTGGCGACAGGCTGTTGGTGACGCGCAAGATCATCGTCGCCGGCCGGTCGTGGACGGTGTTGTTTCGGCCGACCAGCGCTTTCTCGCAGCCGTCTTCCCGCGCCATTCCGGTGATGCTCGGCCTGTTCGGGTTGCTCCTGGCCGGCGCCATCGCTCTGGTGGCCCGCTACCAGGAGCGCGCCTATGACGCCAAGTCGTTGTTGCACGAGACGACGGAAAAGAGCCTGCTCGAAAAGGATCTGATGCTGCAGGAGATGAAGCACCGGATCAAGAATTCGATCACGCGGGTGCTGGCGATCGCGCGCCAGACGGCGGCGCACGCCACCGACGTAAAGGAGTTCTCGTCCTCGTTCTCGGCCCGCCTGCAGGCAATGGCGGCTTCCCAGGACATGCTGACGCGCTCGCGCTGGCAGAAGGCCGACCTTGGCGACCTCTTGCGCATCGAGCTTGGCCAGGTGTTCGGCAAGGAGCTTCCCGACGGGATATTGTCAGGGCCTCAGGTGCTGCTCGACGAGACGACGACGCAGGCGCTTGGCCTTACCTTCCATGAACTGGCGACGAATGCGCTGAAATATGGCGAGGCCGGCAATTCGGTTGGCGCGCTGAAGGTCGACTGGTCGTTCCAGGGGCGTGGGGCCGACAGAATGCTGGTGCTGAATTGGCGCGAGGCCGGGCAGAAGCAACTCGAAGCGCCGGCCAAGACCGGCTTCGGCACCAAGCTGATCGATCTCAATGTCACGCGCGAATTACGCGGCACGATCAGCCGGAATTTTCGCGCCGACGGGCTTACGGTGGAAATCAGGATTCCGCCGCCTGATACAGGCAAACAAACGGAGACCGGCTGACCGGTCTCCGTCTCGATTGTTTGACGCTTTTGAAGCGGATCAGCAGCGAGCGGTGTAGAGCCGGCCGCGATTGTCGCGATACTGGCAATAGCCATTGCGCAGGTTGCGCACCAGCAGACCGGAACCGGCACCAACGGCTGCGCCGATGAGCGCACCCTTGCCACCGCCAACCAGGCCGCCGACGCCGGCGCCAACCAACGTTCCGACACCAACGTCCTGCTCGGTCGTGCTGCAGCCGCTGACGGCGACCACTGCAACCATGGCAATAATCACTTTCCGCATTGAGTCTCTCCTCACTTTCGTCCTCACTTTAGTAAGCTCCAGCCGCCATTTAGCATGAAATACCGGCTTTTGCCCGCTCGAACTTATTGTTGGTGAAGATAGTCTTTTTCGGGGCGCGTCCCATTCGACGCAACCACGATGTTTGAAATCTGCAAGGATGCGTCGAGCGAACCATCCGGGCGCACGTTCCAGACGATCTGGTCGTAGTCGTCCTCCAAGGCGGGATCGACGGCAAGACACTTGGCAACGACATGCTGGGCCTGACCCTGCACGTCACCCATGGCGAAAGGCCGCTCGGCGGTGCATGCCTCTGCAGTCTCGAACACGCTGACCGGCACCGGCAGTTCGCGGCATTCGGTCATGCTGTTCGAACAGCCGATAACCAGAAGCAAAGCGGCAATGTGTTCCACGGCGAAAGATCCTCTCGCCATAAGAACGGTCGACACCCGTCAAAGTTCCTGTGATGAAAGTTGGGAGCGTTGATATGGCCAGGAGCCAGACCAGTCCTCTCAGCTCAACCTGATTTTTGGAGCAGCGTGAACCGGGAGCGATCCCGGCTCAGCCCAGTTGCGACGCCACGATCAGCACGATGGCGACGACGAACGCGACAGCGGCGAAGCGAAGCAAGGGATGCCAGGCGTGCGGCAAAGGCGATGCGGAGGCATCAGGGTCCTGAAAGCCGCTCATCGACACGCGGGCGGCCTGCTCCAGCCTGTTCATATCGGCAACCGTCAAGATCATTCCTCCCATAGGTGCGTGTAGGCTGCGGCCGAAACGTCGGTTGAATCGGTCAAGATCCAGCAATCTCTGGGTACCACAGCATCGGACTTTATGGTGAACAGCCGGTTAAAGAATCCCGCGCTTTGGTTCTCTGGTTCGACGCAATTCCCAACGAGAGCGCTACGCGCTTTTCCCGGAAAAACCGTCCACTTCCTGGAATTGCTCAGGGCAAGTCCGGCCGCTCACTCGGTTTCGAAATTGCCGTGCGGTACGACAAGCCGATACTCGAGACGGTCGCCGGTGATCTCCAGTGTCGCCGTGCCGTTCAGCGATGCCGGCACGACACGTTCGAGGGCAACGCTGCCGAAGCGTTTCTCAGTGCGCCTGTTATCATTGGCGACAATGGCCTCGACCCAGGTCAGCGACAAAGCCGGCTTGTCAGCAGCCTCAGTAATGCTGGACAGATTTGCGGTTACCTCGACAAAGCCATCCCGCCGCGCGAGGGCGCCGTAACTGAATGAATTGACGGCGAGCTCGTGCATGGCCAGGCCGATATGAAGCGCGGCGTTGGGATTGAGATATGGATTGACGCCATTGAAGCGCAGGCTCTGTGCGGGATCGGCGCCGTAGCGCACGACCTGGCCACGGACAAGCTCGCGTAGTGCAGCACCCCGCCAGTTCGACGACGTGACCAGATCCTGAGAGGAGGCCAGTGACTGCAGCCGGCCACGAAAGCGCGTCAGGAAATCGTCCGATGTCTCGGAATAGCGGCCAGTCTGGGTGGCGATGCTCTGGATGATGGCCAACAGGTTTTTCGAGCGGTGGCTGACCTCGCGCAACAGCGTCTTCAGTGTCTGTTCGCGGCGTTTCTGCTCGGTTGTCTCCACCATTGTGGTGACAACGCCCTGAACATCGCCGCCATCGCCGTGATCGGCATCGACCCACACCTGGAACCAGCGGATGCCTTCGGCAGTGGGAACGCTGAGCTCGAGACGTTCGGGATTGCCGGACGCGATGACATGGCGTTTGGCGGCATCGATGTGCTCGGCCTGCGCCAGCGGCAGTATGCCGTTGCTGTCCGCGGTGTCGGAAGTCCATGGCTCACGCATGTTGCGCGCCCATACGGTCTTCATCTCGCGGTCCTGGTAGAGAACGGAAATGCCGGCATTGTGCAGCGCGTGGAGCAAGGCGCGACCGAGCTGCATGCCGCTTTCAGCGGGATGCAGGGCGATGACTTCGTCACTCCGCCCGTTTTCGCCTGTCTCGCCGCTTTTGGAACGCATCAGTCACCTGTCCAACCGCCCAAGCTGAACGGCTCACTCTGAAATCAGTTCCTGAATAAGCCCCTAAAACAGGTCCGCCGGACGGCGTCCCGTTAAAGGACACCGCCCGGCGGTGGCTGGAAACCGTTTGAGGGGTGCGGCTTCCAGTGTTGGCTCGCTACGGGTCTTACGACGCCCTTCTGAACAGGCCGGCCAGAAGCGAGATGACGAGGAAGGCGAGAAAGATGAAGAACAGGATTTGCGCGATGCCGGCGGAGGTGCCGGCGATGCCGCCGAAACCAAGCGCGCCGGCGATGATCGCCACGACCAGAAATACGAGCGCCCAGTAAAGCATGATCTGTCTCCTTCCGATGCTGGGATAAGAACGTTGGTGGTTGGTGTTTGTTCCACCCTTTGCCGAAAAAGACAGCCTTTGGAAGGGGCCCCGGACGCGAATTGATTCAGGCACGCGAGCGCGGCCATGCAAGGCGGCATGGGCAAAGACAACTGGCGATCGCCGGGTGACGATCGCCAGTACTGGCAACGCCGCGGGATGCGGCGGCGAAACGTTGGAGACTATGTCAGGCGGCGGCCTTGGCCTGCCGGTCGAAGAACAGCGCCTGGCTGATCAGCGCCTTGACCATGTCCGGGTTGAACGGTTTGGTGACGAGGAAAGCGGGTTCGGGCCGCTCGCCGGTCAACAGGCGCTCGGGGAAAGCGGTGATGAAGATCACGGGCACCGAGGTTGACGACAGGATCTCGTTGACCGCATCGATGCCAGAACTGCCGTCGGCAAGCTGGATGTCGGCCAGCACCATCTTCGGCCTTGTCTTACCAAACATTGCCACCGCCTCGGCATGGGTGCGGGCGGTGCCGACAACACGGTGACCAAGGCTCTCGACCATTTCCTCGATGTCCATGGCGATCAGCGGCTCGTCCTCGATGATCAGCACGTCGGTCGCCACCTGGCGGGAAATCTCGTTGCTCGCCTGGGCAAGCAGTTCGGAGAATTCGTTGGCGTCGACATCGAGAATTTCAGCCGCCTCGTCCTCGCTAAAGCCTTCGACCGCAACCAGCAGGAAGGCCTGGCGTGGCCGTGGCGCAATGGCGTTGAGATTGGCGGCGGCGCGCTGCTCCCATGCCGATTGCGCCTGTTCCTGTGGAACGCGGATGGCAATGGAGGTGAACAGCTTGGCGAAAACCTTGTAGATCGCGATGCGGTCGTTCGACGATTCGGGGAAGATGTCGACGTCGGCGATGATGGCTTCGAGCATCGCGGCGACCAGCGCATCGCCGCTCTCCTGCGATCCCGAAACGGCGCGCGAAAAGCGGCGCAGGAACGGCAGGTGCGGAGCAATGGTTGCGGAAAGGCTCATGATAGACGTCTCCCTCAGATGACGTGATTGCGCAGATTCCAGGTCAAGCTGATTGCAAGCCCCGGCAAACAAACGCGGGTTTTGTGAAAAAGTTCCGAGGGTTGTGGAACGAATCTCCACGGGCCACGTTTGTGGGGCGATGGGCAACCAGACGAGGGGGCCGCTTTGCGTTGTGTAATAGGGCGGCTCGGGGCGCTGGATTAAGGGCGAAATGAAGGATATGGATAAAGCAACACTGGCTGGCGCCGCTGACAGGCGCCGGGCCAATTCCGGTGACCCGCTTGGGGCGAATTCCGAAATCGGCCGCAAACTCAAACAATATTATGACGAGCTGGTCTCCGACAATGTGCCGGATCGCTTCGCCCAGTTGCTCAGCCAACTGGAACAGGCCGAACCCGCACAGAAGAAGGACTGAGGCATGGCAGCTGTCTCACAAGGGTTCAAGACCGATCTGCTCGGCTCGATCCCGAGCCTGAGGGCCTTTGCCGTGTCGCTGACGCAGAATGCCGACAAGGCCGACGACCTGGTGCAGGAGACGCTGGTCAAGGCCTGGGACAAGCATGAGAGCTTCCAGCCCGGCACCAATCTCAAGGCATGGCTGTTCACCATCCTGCGCAATGAGTTCTATTCGCAGATGCGCAAGCGCGGCCGCGAGGTGCAGGACAGCGACGGCATCATGACCGCCAGGCTCGCCGTTCATCCGGCCCAGCACGGCCAGCTCGACCTCAAGGATTTTCGCGGTGCGCTCGAGCAATTGCCCGAGGACCAGCGCGAAGCCATCATCCTGATCGGCGCTTCCGGCTTTTCCTATGAGGAGGCCGCCGAGATCTGCGGCTGCGCGGTCGGAACGATCAAGAGCCGGGTCAGCCGGGCCCGTACGCGGTTGCAGGAGATCCTGAAAATCTCCGGCGAAGACGAATACGGGCCAGATGCCATCTCGTCCCAGGTCACGGGCTCAAACGCCGCCTGACAGTGGAACCCGTTTGCGGGCACGGGCTCGATCTCTTTGTTTTTGCGCAATTCCCAAGGGGAAAACCGCACACACTTTCCTGGAATCCCTCTAAGTACCGATGGAGGGCATTTCAGACTGGCGCGCGGCCGCAGGCCACCGCCAGCGCCTCGACGAGATCGTCGCCCGAATATGGCTTGGTCACCAGCCGGACGCCGGGAAAAGACGCCTTGATCTCGTCGGCATCCGAATAGCCGGAGGCAAAGACGAAGGGCATGCCCGCCTGGCGCAGTTGCGCGGCGAAGTCGAGCGTCGACGTTCCACTCAGCATCAGGTCGACGATAACGCCGTCGAACTTGTCGGCGACCGACTGCTCGTCGATCTCTGCCAGGTCGCGGGCGATCACCACGTCGCCGGCGCCATGGTCGCGGCAAAGTTGTTCGACATCCATGGCGATCAGGAATTCATCCTCCAGGACAAGAATTCGCAATCCCTCAAGCAATGGGGGCACCTGGCAATCTCTCCTCAATTCTTGCGGCATCGGGTTCAGTGACTCCAGTCAACCGCATCGCGGACCGTGGGGGATCGGCCAGGGCCTTAATCCGAAAAATTCGCTCACCGGGTCTGCTCCAACGCCAGGCGAGCTTCGAATTCGCCTCACTGGAGTGCAAAGAGTCATGATCGCTATTTGCCATCCTGTCATTTAAAAAAGACATGCCCCATCGCCGTGGCGGAACCGCGGCCCTTGCAAAGGCGTTGCAGTCAGTCTCTGGCAAGGAGGCGTTCGAAGAGGGGTCGAAATGTCTGGCCAGAACGGTCGTTCCTTTTCCAGTCGCCAATATCCGTGCGAGAAGTGCCCGCTCCGGCCGTTGCAGGTGTTCCGGGACTTCGAGAAGCAGGAGCTTGCCTTCGTCAGCAGGTTCAAGAAGGGCGAACTTGCCGTCGACAAAGGTGCGACCGTCCTCGTCGAAGGCAGCCACAGCGCTCATCTCTACACGGTGCTGTCGGGCTGGGCTTTCCGTTACAAATTGCTGTCGGACGGCCGCCGCCAGATTCTGAACTATTCGATGCCCGGCGATCTCATCGGCCTGCAGGGCAGCCTGCTTGGTGAGATGCAGCACTCGATCGAGGCGCTGTCGCCAATGCTGTTATGCGTCTTCGAGCGCGAAAACCTGCACGAGCTCTACCGCAACCATCCGGGCCTTGCCTACGACATCACCTGGATGGCATCGCGCGAGGAGCGCATGCTGGACGAGAATTTGCTCAGCATCGGCAGGCGCACGGCGCTCGAGCGCACCGCCTATCTCATCGCTTTCATCGCCAGCCGCGCGGCTGTAGTTGGCCTCAACGGCAAGGCGCCGGTGCGGATCCCGATCACGCAGCAGCACATCGCCGATACGCTCGGCCTGTCTCTGGTCCACACCAACAAGACGATCCGCAAGCTGATCGACCGCAAGCTGATCGCCTGGCGCGACGGCGGTTGCGAAGTGATCGACAAGGACGCGCTGAAGGACCTCGCACGCTGGGAGGGCTTGAGCGAGGCCCGCCGGCCACTGATCTGATGCCGCAGATCCAGCAGGGAAACCAGTCCAGCCGGGGCTGGACTCGCACTGGCAAACACCCTTTCATGGATATGGTCTCCGGTTTCGGAACCTTGACGTGTGTGGGGCGTTTGAAACCAAGCAAACGCAAGGAGTTATGGGAATGGCAACTGCCGCAGGAAGAACCGCTGGCGAAAGCCAGACGAATGCCGATCTCGAAGCCGATATCAGGCAGCTGAAGGCCGATATCGAAAAGCTGACCAAGCAATTGGCCAAGACCGGCGAACATGGTTACGGGACAGCCCGGCGCGCTGCCGCCGAAGGCGTCGAGCAGTTGCGCGCCCAGGGCGAAGCCGCCTTCGACAGCCTGCGCGGCAACGCCAAGGACCTCGAAGCCCAGATCACCGCCAATGTGCGCGAAAAGCCGGTGACCTCGTTGGCCATCGCAGCCGGCGTCGGCTTTCTGTTCGCGCTTCTCGCCCGCCGCTAGTTTTCGCCAGAGATGGGGACGCTGGCATCGCTGATTTCGGCCTTGGCCTCGGGTGAAGCCATTGCCGCCATGCGCCGCGCGCGCACGGCGGCAATCGTCTATGGGCTCGCCGCGGTCGCGGTTCTGTGCGGCCTCGGTTTTCTGCTGGGGGCGGCCTATATCTGGGCCGCCGACCGCTTTGGACCGATGGCGGCATGCCTGGGCTTCGCTGCAGGTTTCCTGGTGCTCGCCGGGCTTATGGTGCTCATCCATCAACTGGCGGCCGGCAGGCGCGCCCGCCGCCGCGCCCGGCGGCGCAACGCCGACCTCAAGGCACTCGGCATCACGGCGGCCCTTGCCGTGCTGCCGGCTTTGCTCAAGGGAAAAGGTGGCAAGGGCCTCATTCTCGGCCCGATGATCGCGCTCGCCGCCTATGCCATCTACCGCGAGAACGTCAAGCCGGACCGGGACGACGATCCGAGCGACGAGGCCAGCTAGAGTCTTGCTTTTACGCGATTCCCTGAGAGCGCTGCGCGCTTTTCCCGGGAAAACGTTCACACTTTTCGTGGAAATCGCTCAGGCCGGCAGGTCTTCCAGCGGCAACGATATTTCGGCGTACACACCTTCGGTGCGGAACTCGTGGACCACCTCGCTGGATAAAACCTTGGCGAGGCTGCGGCGGATCAGGATCGAGCCGAATCCTTGGCGTTCCGGGGGCTGGACCCGCGGCCCGCCGCTTTCGCGCCAGGTCAGCACGAGGCGGCGTGCACCTTTCTTGCCCAGCGCTTTCCAGTCGACGTCGACCTTTCCCGAGCCCACTGACAGCGATCCGTATTGCAGCGCGTTGCTGGCCAGTTCGTGCATGATCAGGCCGAGGCCCACCGCCTGGTCGGGCGAAAGCAGCAGATCCGGGCCGGAAATCGCGATACGCAGCTGTTCGGCCGAATCGAACGGCTTGACCTCAATCTGCATCAGTTCGCGGATGCCGATGCCGCGCCATTCGCGGTCGGACAAGAGATTGTGGGCAGCCCCAAGCGCCTGCAACCTGGCGCCGAAGGCTTCGAGGAATTCGCTTGGGCGGCGGGCGTGGCGAACGGTCTGCGTCGCCAGCGCCTGCACCGTCGCCAACGTGTTCTTGACCCGGTGGTTCAGCTCGCGCAGCAACAACCTTTGCCGCTCCTCACCGAGCTTGCGTTCCGATATGTCGTAGTTGACGCCAAAGATCAGCGTCGGCCTGCCCTCGTCGTCGCGCTCGATGACGCGGCCGCGCGTGGCTATCCAGCGCGGCGGATCGAAGCCCTTGACCCGGTATTCGCCGAAATAGTCGTCGCTGCCGGTCAAGGCGTCGCGAAAGCGCGTCTCGGTCTGGTAGACATCGCGCGGGTCGATGGCGCCCAATATGTCGCGCGCCCGCAACCGGTTCGAGCGCGGCAGATTGAACAGTTCCGACAGGCGCACATCGCATTCGATCATGTCGGTGCGGATATCCCAGGCCCAGCTGGCGAGCGAGGCGGCATCGAGCGCGATGGCGCGGCGCTTTTCCTCCTGTGCCAAAGCTGCGGCGGCAATGGCGCCGCTACGGGTCGCGTCTTTGAGCGTAAACAGGCTGGCGGCGAGGCCGGCCAGCGCCTTCAGCTGATCGAGTGCGGCGGTGGAGGGAAAATCGTGCGGCTTTCGGTCGAGCACGCATACGGTGCCGATGCGAGCACCGGCCACCACCATGGGCGCGCCGACATAAAAGCGCAGATGATGCTCGCCGGTCACGAGCGGATTGGCGGCGAAGCGGGGATCGATGCTGGCATCGGTCACCACCATAGGCTCGTCGCCGGTGGCAACGGCGTGGGCGCAGAACGAGATGTCGGTGGCGGTCTCGGTCTCGTCCAGACCAATACAGGATTTGAACCATTGTCGTTCGGTATCGAGCAACGTGACCAGGGCGATAGGCGCCTGCATCACGGCGCCGGCAAGCCCGCTGATGCGATCGAAGTCGGGGTCGGAAGCCGTGTCGATCGCGTCAAGCCCGTGCAGCACGGCAAGCCGTTCCGGCGCCGCCACGGCGCCGCGGACCTCGACCGGCAGACCCCTCTCCACCTTCTTATCCACCAAGCCCCCTCGCTTGCAGGTCCCATCCGCAGTCCTGCGCGTTGTGCGCAGCGGTTGGGACCCGGAACTTTTGTAGCACGCAATCGTTACCCGACCATGTTTCGGCAGCCATGGTTTTGTCCACCATGCTTGCAGTCGCCCCACGGGAACGCCGCCAATGACCAAGATCATCCCTGAGAACAAAGCCCGTCAGGGGCGCTGGGGTTGGCATGGGCTGCGCATCCTGATCGCCGCGCTGCTCCTGGCCTTCATCGCCTGGGGTATCGCCGAGATTTATGGCGAAAAGATCAACAACAGCGCTCCCACCAACCAGAGTGCGCCCGCCAGTCAGGACCAGCCGGCCGGCGGCTAGAGCGCTCGTCGTCTTCGGCGATCGCATCAGGCGGCCTTTGCCTGCGCAGCGCGCGCCGGCACCAGAACGTTCAACGCGCCGGGGTGAATTTGTACTGCTGTTTCGCGCTCCAGCTTGACCAGTTCGCCGTCGATGACGGCACCGAACTTCTTGCTTCCCGTGTGGATTTTCACCACGGCCTTGTCGGCCTGATGGATCTCGACATGATCACTGTCGCGCCATCTGCCGCGCGCTATGTCGAAGAGGGCCCTGGCCAGTTCGCCGCGCTGCCGCGCCACGGTGACATAGATGCCGAGCACGCCTCCGGCAGGGTTATCGGCATAGGGCAGGTGACCCTCGCCGAACAGATTGTTTGAGATGCCGATGCCACTGATGCGGGTCACGATCTCCGCGTCGCCGACCGTCAATGTCACCTTCAGGGCGGGCGGATTGTTGATCGTCCTCCAGGCGGCCTTTGCCGAAGCACGGATCTTTCCCAGGCGCGAGGCGAACTCCATGGTGTCGCGCAGCCTTACCATCCTGGCGTGCAGGCCGATCGAGAACTGATGCACGAAGGGTCGGCCGTTAGCGCTGGCGATGTCGACCGCGATGACCTCGCCGTCGGCAAAGGAAGTCAGGGCCCCTTCAAGGGTCTGCGGAATGCCGAGGCCGCGAGCGAACAGGTTCATGGTCCCTGCAGGCAGGACAGCCAAGGCTTTCTTGCTGTTCATCAGCCGCGCCGCGGCGGCCGAAATGGTGCCGTCGCCACCACCGGCCAGCACCACCTCGATGCCGCGCCGCGAGCCGACCTTGTCGAGCGCCGCGACAATATTCTTGCCTTCGACGATGTCGATATCAATGGTGTGGCCAGCCGCCTCAAGCGTCTGGCGCATCCTGTCCGAAAACGCGGAAACATCGGTCGTCCGCAAGGTGCCGCCGTCCCGGTTCAGCACCGCTGCAAATCGCATGCCCCGCTCCGTATTGTTTAGCCAGCCACAGGCTGAAACGGGCAAGCCTTCCAAAGGTTCCATCAGCTGGCCGGGCTTGCTCGAGCTATCCCGATGCCCCGTTTTTTCGGAACAAGCGCCTTGTCACGACGTTGTGAACACATTGGAGGCGCCGCTTTCGGTCTCCCGACGACGGATTGCCGGTCGCGGCGCGTAAGAGATCACGCAAGAGGAGACTTAATCATGATTCGCACTCTGTTCGCGACAACCGCGCTTGCAACGGTGATCGCCACCGGTGCTTTCGCGCAGTCAACGACGGCCCCGGCGACGACCCCGGCCCCGGCTGAAGCCCCCGCCACCATTGCTCCGGCTCCGCAGCGGGCCGACGGGGCCCTGATGACCAATATTATCGGTGAATCCGTCTATAACGGCACCGGCGAAGATGCCCAGAAGATCGGCGATGTCAGTGACGTCGTCTTCGATGGAAACGGCAAGGCCAAATCCGCCATCATCGGTGTCGGCGGCTTCCTCGGCTTAGGCAGCAAGAACGTTGCTTTCGACTACGGCAAGCTGGAATGGGTCGAGAAGAACGGCGACCGCTGGCTGGTTGCCGAAACGACGAAGGAAGCACTGACGGCGCTGCCGGACTTTGACCGCAAACCTTACGATCCGGCCCCAGCGCCTGTATCCACCGACAGCGCGCAAAACGATCCGCAGAAGCCCGTCGACCTCAACGCGGCGCCGTCGGAACCGGTGGTTAAACGCGCTGATGGCAATCTCGCCACCAACATTGTCGGCGAGACCGTCTATAACGGCACCGCCGACGATGCCGAGAAGATCGGTGACGTCAACGACATCGTGCTGACCAAGGATGGCATGGCGCAGTCCCTGGTGATCGGCGTCGGCGGCTTCCTCGGCATGGGCGAGAAGAACGTCACCTATGATTTCGCCAAGGCGCAGTGGGCCGAGAAGAATGGCGATCGCTGGCTGGTCGCCCAGACGACCAGGGAGGAATTGCAGGCGCAGCCAGACTTCGACCGCAAGGTTTATGATCCCGTGCCGGTGACGACCATGTCCGACGCGGGCACGCCCCCAGCAGCCACCGCCCCAGCGGCCGCTCCGGCTGAGACAGCAGCTCCGGCGCCGATGGACAAGACAGCTGAAGCTCCGGCGGCCGAGTCGCCTGACGTGAAGGCCACCGACCCGACGCAGACGGCGGCGATCGACAAATCGACGCTGACCGAGATGCCGGTCGGTGAGATCAGGGGCGACGATCTGAAAGGCACGACCGTCTATGGCGCGAACGACGCCAAGGTCGGCGAAATCGGCGACGTCGTGCTGGCGCCTGATAGCAAGCCGGATGCCGTGATCATCGATGTCGGCGGCTTCCTCGGCATCGGCGCCAAGGAGGTCGCGGTCGGCATGGACAAGCTCAAATTCATGACCGACAAGGACGGCAAGAAGTATCTCTACACCAACTTCACCAAGGAGCAGCTTCAGGCGCAGGCCGCCTATGACAAGGGCAGCTATGCCGAGAAGCGGGATGAGCAGCGGATGATCCTCAGCGATTGACGACTGGGGACATAAGGGAGCCCGCGCCAGCGATGGCGCGGGCTTTTTCATGGAGAAGAGTGACGACCGGCGAAATATCCTGCCACACCATCATCCGTCAGTTCCGCCAGTGCCACGGACTGGTCGAGATGTTCGGCGCGCCAGGCAAGAAGCCGCTCCGCGAATTCGACCCGTACGCTGAGATACTTCGGATCGGCGGCAACATTGGTCAGTTCGCCCAGATCCTTTTTCAGATCGAACAGCAGCGGCGGCAGGCCGCCGCCGAAATGCACGTATTTGAAATATTCCGTGCGGATGACGGCCAGATTGCACTGACGCGAGGCGATGCCGAAATGTCGTTCGGCTTCCCCGTCGGCAATCGAGCGGAAATCGAACTCCCAATGCGCCGCGTCACGCCAATCTTTGGGCGGTTCACTTTCCAGAAACGGTTTCAGCGAATGGCCGTCGAGATGCGGCTGGGCGTCGGCATCCAGCAGGTCGAGCAAGGTCGGGAAGATGTCGACGGCCTCGGTGAAGCGATCGACGGTCGAGCCCGCCGCTCTACCGCGCCGCGGGTCGCGGACGATCAGCGGGATGTGGTAGCTGCCGTCGAAAAAGCCGCCTTTGCCGAGCATGAAATGGTCGCCCATCATCTCGGCGTGGTCCGATGTCAGCACGATGATCGTGTCGTCCCAGGCGCCAGCGTCCTTGAGCGCCCGCCAGATGCGTCCGAGCTGCGCGTCGACTTCCGAAATCATCCCGTAATAGATCGCACGGATGGCGCGCAGATTGTCATCGCCCCAGTCGCACACCTTGCCGTCCATGCCGGGGCGGAAACTTCTCCGCTTCTGGCGATCGAGGTCGTAAGCCAGATAGAGATGGCTTTCTGCTTCCGCCTGAGAGCTTTCCTGGCGGCGGAAGGCCGGACCGTCGGCAGGATCGTAAAGCGTGTTGTAGGGTTCCGGCACGATGAAGGGCGGATGCGGGCTGATAAAAGACACATGCGCGAACCAGGACGCATCCTGTTCGTCCAGCCAGCGGATGAATTCGCCGGCAAGAAAGGCCGTCGGCGTCTCGTCTGTGGAGTAGACCGGCGGCGCGTTGGTCACGGCGTCGCCTGGTTTCTCGCCGACGGGGCGATGGATGCCGGGAGAGCCCACGCTGGTGTCGACGCCGCGCGCCTTCAGCCATGACAGCCACGGCTTCTGATGCTCGGGCAGGAACTGGCGTACGCTGAAGCCCGGCAGGACGCCCTCATAGCTTTTCAGCAGCGGATCGTCCGGCGCCATCGTGCGCGGATCGGACGAGACGTCGGTGTAACCGAACAGAGTCGGATCATAGCCGAGGGCGCGAGCCGACAGCGCGATGTTGCCGTGGCGAGCGTCGAGCGGTGTGCCGTTGCGGCAGACGCGATTGTTCATTTGGTAGAGGCCGGTATAGAGGCAGGCGCGGGCTGGGGAGCAGGGCGCTGCGCCGCCATAGTGTTGCCTGAAAAGGACGCCCTCGGCAGCCAGCGCATCGGCGTTCGGTGTCTTCACCACCGGATGGCCGGCAGCCGACAGGCAGTCGCCGCGCCACTGGTCGCAAGAGATCAGAAGGATGTTCGGTCGTCTGCTTTTCGCGGCCAATGTATGTATCCTGTCACGTCGGGAAGAGGTTCAATGAACCGAATGCTGACGGCGGCGCAAGCCTGTCGGACCGCCGAAATGGTGAACGACAATTTTTCGGTGTTCACTTTTAATGCACAGTCCATCTTGAGTTTGCTGCCTTTGCCGTTGCCCGGTGTATCCTCATATAGGCGTGGACAGCGGCAAGGGGCCGCAAACACTCAGGGAAGGAGCAAGACAATGCTCGACCAGATCAAGGGCCTGCATCACGTGACGTCGATGGCCGGCGATGCGCGCCAGAACAATGATTTCTTCACGCACAAGCTCGGCCTGCGCCGGGTCAAGAAGACCGTCAACTTCGACGCGCCCGACGTCTACCACCTCTACTATGGCGATGAGCACGGCACGCCGGGCTCGGTGATGACCTATTTTCCGTTCCCAGACATTGCCAGGGGCCGCCACGGCGTTGGCGAGGTCGGCACTACGGCATATTCCGTGCCGGCAGGCACACTCGACTATTGGGAAAAGCGCTTCGCGGATGAGGGCGTTAGCGGTCTCTCGCGCGAAGAAACATTCGGCGAGAAGCGACTGGCCTTCGCCGGTCCCGACGGCGATGGCTTCGCGCTCGTCGAGGACAAGGCCGACAGCCGTACGCCATGGTTGAAGGGCGGCGTTCCCGCCGCCGAGGCGATCCGCGGCTTTCATTCGGTGTCGCTGCGCCTCAAGGATGGCGGCGCCACCGAGGAGCTGTTGAAGTTCATGGGCTACGAGCAGGTCGACAAATCCGGCAATGTCAGCCGGCTCGCCATCAAGAACGGCAATGGCGCCGATGTCGTCGACATCGAATCGCTGCCGACGGCTGGCTTCGCCAATCTCGGCGCCGGCTCGGTCCACCATGTCGCTTTCGCGGTGGAGAACCGCGCCAAGCAGCTCGAAGTGCGCAAGGCGTTAATCGATACGGGTTATGGAGTGACGCCGGTGATCGACCGCGACTACTTCTGGGCGATCTACTTCCGCACGCCGGGCGGCGTATTGTTCGAAGTCGCCACCAACGAGCCGGGCTTCGACCGCGACGAGGACACCGCCCATCTGGGCGAAGCGCTGAAACTGCCGACGCAGCACCAGCATCTCAGACCCTATCTCGAACAGCATCTGCAGAAGCTGGAAGGCTGACGACGATGAGCAAGGACGCTTACATCCACAAGGCGCTGCCGGGTTCGCCCGGCGGCCCGTTGCTTTTCGTCTTCCACGGCACCGGGGCGGACGAGAACCAGCTCGTGTCGCTGGGACGCGACCTCGCGCCCCAGGCGACCATCGTGTCGCCGCGTGGCGATGTCTCCGAACATGGCGCAGCGCGTTTCTTCCGCCGCACCGCCGAGGGCGTCTACGACATGGAAGACCTCGGCCGGGCGACCGGCAAGATGGCCGGCTTCATCAAGGCGCAGGTCGAGGCGGCAAAGCCGTCTTCGGTATTCGGCCTCGGCTATTCCAACGGCGCCAACATCCTGGCCTCGGTGATGTTCGCCGCGCCCAAGCTGTTCGATGCGGCGGTGCTGATGCATCCGCTGATCCCGTTCGAACCCGAGGTGAAGGGCAGCCTTGCCGGACGCCGCATCCTGGTCACTGCGGGCAAGCGCGACCCGATCTGCCCGCCCAATCTGACGGCGCGGCTGGAAGCCTATTTGCGCGCCGATGGTGCCGATGTCACAGTGGAATGGCACAATGGCGGCCACGAGGTGCAGCCAAACGAGATCGAAGCGGCGAGACGGCTTTTCGCCGCCGTGCCGGTTGAAGGAGCAACCAATGCCTGACCAATTGCCTGACATCGAACTCGAGGATCGCGGCTCGAAGGGCCGCTATGTCCTGCGCGGTCCGGGCGGCGCCGAGGCGGAGATGACCTTCACCAAGATCGGCGAGCACCAGATCATCATCGACCACACCGAGGTGCCGGATGCGTTTCGCGGCCAGGGCGCCGGACTTCGGCTGGTTACCCGCGCCGTCGAGGACATGCGCGCGGCGGGCAAGAAGATCATCCCGCTCTGCCCCTTCGCCAACGCCCAGTTCCGCCGCCATCCGGAATGGGCCGATGTGCTGAAGCAATAAGCCAGGCAACGCAAACACGCGTCTGGCATTTGCTTGGCTCGGCCATCTTGCCTAGATAGAGGTATCGCCCGCAGGCTGGTTTTCAACCTGCAGCTCCTCAATAGAATGGCTTCCCGATGACCGAATCCGATCTCGTCCCCGTCTTCGACGGCCACAACGACACGCTGCTGCGACTTTACCAGTCGAAGGACACGGACGTCGAAAAGCTGTTCATCGAGGGGACGCGGGGCGGTCACATCGATCTGCCGCGGGCCAAGAAGGGCGGCTTCGCCGGCGGCATGTTCGCGATCTTCCCGCCGCCGGTCGAGAAGGCCAAGCGCTCGGCGGTACCGCCGGCGCCGAGCGACAACGAGCCGCTGCCGCCGGAACTGCCGCGCGCTGACGCCCTGAACTCCACCATCGCCATGGCGTCCATCCTGTTCCGGCTGGAACGAGCGGGAGCGCTGACCGTCTGCCGCAGCGCTGGTGACATTCGCGAAGCGATGGCGAAAGACTCCATCGCGGCGGTGTTCCACATTGAAGGCGTCGAGGCGATCGATCCCGAGCTCACCTTACTCGACGTGCTATACGAAGCCGGTCTGCGCTCGCTCGGCATCGTCTGGAGCCGTCCCAACGGCTTTGGCCACGGCGTGCCGTTCCGCTTCCCGTCGTCGCCCGACACCGGGCCGGGGCTGACCGATGCCGGCAAGGCGCTGGTCAAGGCCTGCAATCAGTTGAAGATCATGATCGATCTGTCGCATCTCAACGAAAAGGGTTTTCGCGATGTCGCCGCGCTCAGCGATGCGCCGCTGGTCGCCACCCATTCCAACGTGCATGCGCTGTGCACCCATTCGCGCAATTTGACCGACTGGCAGCTCGGCGCCATTCGCGAGACCGGCGGCATGGTCGGGCTGAATTTTGCCACCGGCTTCCTGCGCGAGGACGGCAGGATGAATTCAGACACCAGCCTCGACATTATGGTGCGCCATGTCGATTCGCTGTTGCAGGCGCTGGGCGAGGATGGCGTCGGTCTGGGCTCCGATTTCGACGGCGCCATGATCCCCGCCGTCATCGGCGACGTCGCCGGCCTGCCGAAGTTGATCGATGCGCTGGCCGCACGCGGTTTCGGCCGCGCGCTGATCGATAAGATCGCTTATCGCAATTGGCTCAATGTACTGGAACGAACGATCGGGTGAGCCTTAGGCGCCCATGCGCTTCAGCCAGTCCTGGCCGGTGCCGCGGTCCCTGATGATCGGCAACGGGTTTTCCGAGTCCAGCCGCGCGCAGATGCGGTAGACCTCGAGCGTCTCGGCGCTCATCTCGCCGCGCCTGTAGAAAAACATGGCGGCGGCATAGCGGGTGCGGCCCGACCATTTTTCGCCGAGCGGTGTATTGACCAACTGCCACTGTTCGGCGGCTTCCGTCTCTTCATCGGCTTCATCGGCCATGATCAAAAATCCGCCGGCGGATTGGCCGTGCGGCGGTCCAGCTTGATGAAGGGGCGCGCCACCACCTTGGCCCGCTTCATCAGCTTCTGGTACTGCAGTTCGCGCATGGCGTAGATCTCGACCCAGAGGTCTTCCACCGTCGTGTCACCGTATGGCCGCGCCAGCGAGGCAATGGCAATGTTGCGCTTGGCCATCGGCGACCACATGGCGGCGCTGACCAGCCCGACCTCCTGATGCTTCTTGTGATAGACGATGGCGTGCTCGGCTGGGATGTTGCCTTCGATCTCCAACCCGACCAGCACATGGCGCAGCTTGCGCTTGGCGCGGGCTTGGAGGATGGCGCGGCGGCCGTTGAAATGGCCTTTCTCCAGATCGATCATGAAGCCGAGGCCGATCTCCTCCGGCATGCGCAAGCGGTCGGCGCGGATGGCGTGTTCGGCAGTGGCGAAGTCGGCATTGGCGACGATCAACCCGGCTTCGAGCCGGGCGCGGTTCAGGGCGGTGTAGCCGATGGCGCGGATGCCGCGCAGTTCGCCTGCCGTCATCAGCCGATCCCAGAGGCTGAGCGCCTTTTCGGCTGGAATGAACAGTTCATAGCCGAGATCGCCGGTGAAGCCGGTGCGCGAGATGATCACCGTTGCGCCATTATGCGGGAACTCAGCCAGGTCGAAGATCTTCATTTTCTCGACGCCGGCGAAACCGGCATCGCGCAGCACGGCAAACGAGGTTGGTCCCTGCAGAGCGAGCCCGGCGACGGTTTCGGTTTCTTCCTCGACGGAGACATCGAAGCCGATCGCGCTGTCGAGCAGCCAGGGCAAATGCCGTTCCTGCGAGCACAGTCGGAAGCGCGTCGGTGACAGCCGGAACAGCGTGCCGTCATCGAGGACGAAACCTTCATCGTCGCACCAGGCGGTGTAGTGGACACGGCGGGGTTTCAGCTTGGTGACATCGCGCAGTGTAACGCGATCGAGGAAGGCTTCGGCATCCGGACCCTCGACGCGGTATTTGGTCATCGGGGAGATGTCGAACAAAGCTGCCTGGCTGCGGATGGCGAAATATTCGAGCTCCTCGTCCCACAGGGAATGCGGCGCGCGGTAGCCGGCCCAATTATACCAGTCCTGGGTCTTGGTCAGCGCATCGATGCGCGGCTGGAAGGGAGTGCCGAGGCGCAGCGTGCGGAAATGACCCTGCGCTGCGGTGCGAGTCTTCGATGATTTGATGGTGGATTGATGGTTCATGACAGCGATCCTTCGCGCCCCCCTCTGTCCTGCCGGACATCTCCCCCACAAGGGGGGAGATTGGCTGTCATCGCGGCTTCCGCCAATCGCCAACATTTCAGGAATAAGCGGCCGCGCCGAGGCTGCTGATCTCCCCCCAAGTGGGGGAGATGTCCGGCAGGACAGAGGGGGGCGCCGTAGAGTGCGGCGCTGGCGAATTGCAAAATCATGCTTACCCCTTCATCGCGATGATGCGTCGCGCCGCGTTCAAGCCCGGCGCGCCTGAGACACCGCCGCCAGGATGCGAGCCGGCTCCGGCCAGGAACAGCCCGTCGACCGGCGTGTCGTAACCGGACCAGCCGGACACCGGGCGCGACATCAGCATCTGGTCTGCCTGCAATTCGCCGTGATGCCAGTGGCCGCCCGGCATGCGGTAGCGGGTCTCGATGTCCGCCGGCGTCAGCAATTCGGTATGGACGACGCTCTTGCCGATGCCCGGCGCGTAGGTTTCGAGCTGTGCCATGATCGCCTTGAGGAATTTTGGTTTGCCGGCATCCCAGCCTTCCTTCAGCGCATAGGGTGCGTATTGCACCACCGCCGACAGCACGCAGGCGCCGGCAGGGGCGAGCGATGGGTCGGCAAGGCTGGGCAGCGTGATTTCCAACACCGGCTCGGGCGAAAACTCGCCATATTTCGACGGGTTGAAGGCGCGCTCGACGTGGTCGGGCGAGGGCGCGATGACCAGGCGGCCCTTGTGGCCGGCGGCGTCGACGCCGGAAAATCGCGGCGGCCGGTCAAGCGCCAGATGGAGCTTCGCCGCGTCGCCCTTCATGCGGATGTTCTTCACTTTGCGCACAAAGCCGGTGTCGATCTCGCGCGGCCCGACGAGGTCGAGCATGGTGGTGGCCGGATTGATGGCGGAGACGATGGTCCTGGCGCTCAGCACCTCACCGCTGTCCAGGGCGACGCCGACGGCGCGGCCTTTCTCGACGATGATCTTCGCCGCCGGTGCGGCCGCGCGGATGGTGACGCCGGCTTGTTCCGCAGCTGCCCGAATAGCGCTGACGACCGCGCCCATGCCGCCTTTCGGCAGCATCTGCGCGCCAGCCGCACCGCCAGTCTCGCCGGCCAGCCGGTAGTAGAGGCCGAGCAGCGAGGTCGGCGAGCGCGGGCCGAGATGGCTGCCGAGCGTGGCGTCGAAGGCCAGCAGCCCCTTCAGCCTGTCATCGGCGAGTTGTTCGTCGAGCAGGTCGGCGACATTCATCAGCAGCACGCGCAGGAAGTCGCGCATGTCTTCCTTGCCGAGTTTCTTCAGCGACAGGGCTGCCTGGCCAAGCGCTGCCGTCTCCTTGATCGACATGCCGGCGAGATCGGGTGGGCGTCGCGACAGGAACGGTTTCAGTATGCCGGCATAGCGCATGAGTTGCGCGCGCAATTCCTTCCAGGCGGACTGCTCGGACGGAGTGGAGCCGGTCAGCACCTCGCCATAGGCGCCATGCAGGACCAGTGCCGGGCCGTCCCTGGACAGCGCCAC
The DNA here is from genome assembly GCF_053714315.1 of Mesorhizobium sp. PL10. Taxonomy (NCBI): domain Bacteria; kingdom Pseudomonadati; phylum Pseudomonadota; class Alphaproteobacteria; order Hyphomicrobiales; family Phyllobacteriaceae; genus Mesorhizobium; species Mesorhizobium sp. PL10. The sequence goes on from NZ_JBSKBR010000001.1 coordinate 347,536, forward strand.
CGAGGGCGCGAAATCGGCGCGGGAAAATTGCAGCCCGTGTTTTTCCAGTTCCAGCGTCTTCACCACATCGGGGTGCAGGCGGTTCAAGAGATGGGCGATTGCAGAGACGCGAAAGCCCGGTGCGAATTCCTCGGTGCGCGCGGCGCCGCCGACATCGCCGGCGGCTTCCAGCACCAGAACCTTGCGGCCTGCCTTGGCCAGCGTGGCGGCAGCGACAAGGCCGTTATGGCCGCCGCCGATGACGATCGCATCAAATGACGTCATGGGCGGGGCTCATATGCGAGGTTGACTTGGCGAGGTCGCGCAGGATCTCGGCTGCCGCATTGCGGCCGGGAGCGCCCATGACGCCGCCGCCGGGATGGGTCGAGGAGCCGCACATATAGAGGCCGCCAACCGGCGAGCGGTATTGCGCGTAGCCGGGCACCGGGCGGTTGAACAGCAGCTGGTCGAAGGTCAGTTCGCCCTGGAAAATATTGCCTTCGGTAAGGCCGACTTCGGCCTCGATCTCGCGCGGCGTGCGCACCTCCATGTGGACGATGCGGTCGCGGAAGCCTGGCGAGTATTCCGCGATTTGCGCAATCACGCTTTCGGCGAAACCGTCTCTATCGGCGTCAGTCCAGTCGTGGCCGTTCACCTTGGGCGGCGCGTATTGCACGAAGCAGCTCATGAAATGCTTGCCCGGCGGCGCCATAGTCGGGTCGAGCGTCGTCGGGATGACCATGTCGAGGAACGGGTCGGCCGACCAGCGCCCGCCCTTCCAGTCGTCATAGGCGCGTTCCATGCGCTCCATCGAATCGGTGAAATGCATGTCGCCGCGATAGACCGGCGAATCCTTCGGCAGCGCCGGGAATTCCGGCAGCGAATCCAGCGCGATGTTGACCTTTCCGGATGAGCCGCGAATTTTGAAATTCTTCACCCGGCGCAGGAAAATGTCGGGCAGTTCCTTCTCCTCGACCAGCTTCAGGAAGGTGCGCTTCACGTCGGCGTTGGAGACGACGAGCTTGCCGTAAATCTCCTCGCCGCCCGCCAGAACCACACCTTTCGCCTTGCCGCGGCCAACCAGAACATGGTCGACCTCGGCGCCGGTACGGATGGTGCCACCGCTAGCCTTGAAGGAAGCGGCGAGCGCCCTGGTGACGGCGCCCATGCCGCCGCGCGCATAGCCCCAGGCGCCAACGGAGCCGTCGACCTCGCCCATATAGTGGTGCAGCAGCACATAGGCGGTGCCGGGCGACATCGGCCCGAGCGCGGTGCCGATGATGCCGGACAGAGCGAAGTTCGCCTTGATGACGTCGGTCTCGAAATATTCGTCGAGGAATTCCGAGATCGACATGGTCCAGAAGCGCAATGTCAGCGCAATTTCCTCGGCGGACAGGCCGGCGAATTTCTTGCCGAGATAGAGAAGCTCGCCGAGGTCGCGTGGCCGAAAGCTGGTCGGGTCGGGCGCGGTGCGCATCAGCAGCGGCTGGATGAAGCGGCATTGCCGCGTCACGTCGCGCGAATAGCGGTCATAGGCTTCGGCGTCGCGCTTGGAGAAGCGGGCGAATTCGCGCCGGTGCGCGTCGTGGTCGCGGTAGTTGGCGAGGTAGTCGCCGTCGCGGGTGAACACCGCGCCGCCCTCATAGGAGATGACCTGCAGGCCGAAGCGCGGCAGTTCGAGGTCGCGCATGATCTCGGGGCGAAACAGCGAACAGACATAGGAGCAGTTGGAGTAGAGGAAGCCCGGCGTCAATTCGCGGCTGGTGGCGGCGCCGCCGACCCAGTCGTTCTTCTCCACCACCAGCACGTCGAGGCCGGCGCGCTGCAGGTAGCAGGCGTTGACCAGGCCGTTGTGTCCGCCGCCGATGATGATCGCGTCCCAAGCTTTCATTCGCGTCCGTTTTCCCTTGGGGATCCGCGTTCATTTTTGCGTGATCTCGTTCCCGATTGCGCGGAATTTGGCATGGCGGTCGGCATTTTGTCCAGTCATATTGAATGAATGTTCAACAAATAGTCTTGCGTTTTCTCCGGTATGCGCTACGTTTTGCCGGCAATCGAACGTGTTGAATTCGGCTGACGGGACCGAGGTTCGATGATCGAAGCGGCAGAGGCCGAGCCAGAATATGACGACACCGCCATCCGCTTCCTCGAGGCGCTGTGGGGCGAGGGTTATCTGTCGCCGGGCGGGCCTGATGAGGTTGACCGGGTGGTCGAGGGGCTGTCGCTGAGCGGTATGACCGTCCTCGACATAGGCTGCGGCTCGGGCGGCATCGCGCTGCATCTGGTCGAGCGCCATGGCGCCGCCCATGCCACCGGCTTCGACATTGAATGCCCAGTGATCGAGGCGGCGATAAAGCGCGCCGCCGTGCGTGGGCTTTCCGATCGCGTCAGTTTCATCCAGGCACCACCGGGGCCGCTGCCCTTTGCCGACAGTTCGTTCGATGTCGTCTTCTCCAAGGATGCGCTGCTGCACGTGCCCGACAAGGACGCGCTGTTTGCCGAGATCTTTCGCGTGCTGAAACCGGGCGGCGTCTTTGCTGCTTCCGACTGGCTGATCGGCCATGACGGCGAGCCGTCACCTGATATGAAGGCCTATGTCGCGGCCGAGGGCCTGTCCTTCGCCATGGCGTCGCCGGCGCGCTATGCGCAGGCGATGCGCCGCGCCGGCTTTGCCGATGTCGCCGTCAAGGACCGCAATCCCTGGTATCGCGAGGTCGCGCGCGGCGAGCTGGAAAAGCTGAAAGGACCGCTCTACCAGACGGCGGCGGCCGCGGTCGGGGCGGCCTATGTCGACAAGAACATACGAACCTGGGAAGCCATGCAGAAGGTGCTTGACAGTGGCGAGCACCGTCCCACTCATCTTCGCGGGTGGAAGCCGGCTATGGTGGGATAGCCGGCAATGTGGAGCATGACGGCACCGATGAAAGCTGCAGCGCGCGAAGAGCGATCCTCCGACACTTCCGGAAAAAACGAACCGGAAAAACGCGGTCGCAAGGCCTCGAAGGAGGTCAGGCAGCAGCAGCTGATCGAAGCGACGATCGATTCGCTCGCCAAGCGCGGCTATTCGGAGACGACGATGGCCGATGTCGCCGATGGCGCCGGCCTGTCGCGCGGCATCGTCAACTTCCATTTCGAGAGCAAGGAGAAGCTGCTCGTCGCCACGCTTGCCTACATGGCCGACGAATATGCCGCGCATTGGCGCGCCGCGCTGACCAAGGCCGGCGACGATCCGGCACGGCAGTTGCGGGCGCTGGTCGCCGCCGATTTCGACCGTTCGATCTGCAACAAGCGCAAGCTCGCCGCCTGGTGCGCGTTCTGGGGCGAGGCCAAGTCGCGGCCGACCTATCAGGCGCTGTGCGGCGCGCGCGACGCGGCCTACCAGAAGATCTTCATCGACCTCTGCGCCACGCTGAAACAAAGCGGCGGCTATGGCTACGAGCCGCAGGTCATGGCGCTGGCGCTGAGCGCCATGCTGGAAGGGCTGTGGCTGCGGCTGATGATGGGAACGGAGGACGTCACCCGTGAGAGCGCGTTGCAGGCGGCTAACGAATTCTTGTCGGCCGCTTTTCCGATGCATTACCCGCAAGGCACCTGACGTTGACAACAACCGGCGGATCCAAGCCGGGCTCAAATAACCAGAACAGAGGATGGAACAGAATGAAAAGCACAACCCGACGCCTGACACTGACACTGGCGCTGACCGCAACTCTGGCGGCTTCCGCCGCAGCGCTTGCAGTTGCCGCCGACAAGGACCTCATCGTGTTCGACTGGTCCGGCTATGAAGACCCGAGCTTCCACCCGAAATATGTCGAGAAGAACGGCGACTCGCCGACCTTCGCCTTCTTCGGCGACGAGGACGAAGCCTTCGAGAAGGTGCGCTCCGGCTTCAAGGCTGACCTTGGCCATCCCTGTTCGCAGAGCGTGACCAAATGGCGTGAGGCTGGCCTGCTGCAGCCGCTCGACACCTCGAAGATCACCGGCTGGAAGGATCTCAATCCCGGCATCATGGCGATGAAGGATCTGGCGACCACGTCGGATGGCAAGGCCTGGTTCATGCCCTGGGACTGGGGTAACACGCAGGTCACCTTCAACACCTCCAAGATCGACGAGAAGGATGTGCAGTCGCTCAAGGCCTTCGCCGATCCCAAGTTCAAGGGCCGGGTCTCGATCGGCGACAATGTCGACGACGCCTATGCGCTTGCCAGCCTTGCCATCGGGGTGAAAGACTGGACCAAGATGACGGACGACCAGTTCAAGCAGGCGTCCGATTTCCTCCGGCAGGTGCACAAGAATGTGCGCTCCTACTGGACCGACACCACCGACGTCGTGCAGTTGCTGAGCGGCGGCGAGGTCGATCTCGCCTGGGCATGGAACGATGCGACGGTACAGTCGGTCGCTGCCGGCGTACCGATCAAGGCCAAGAAGGACACTGACGAAGGCATTTCGACCTGGGTCTGCGGCTATGTCCTGTTCAAGGACGCACCCGACAATGTCGACAAGGCCTACGACTATCTCAACGCAATCAACGATCCCGAGACCGCCAAGGTGCTGGTCAAGGACTGGGGCTACGGCCAGGCCAACGCCAAAGGCATGGCCGGCGTCGACCCGGCGATCCTTAAGGAGAAGGGCTATGACGACGTACAGAAATTCGTCGACAAGACGCTGTTCCAATCGCCGGTGCCGTCGGCGCTCAAGCTCAAGATGATCGCCGAATTCGAGAAGATCAAGGCTGGCTACTAAAGCCCGTTGGGCTTCATCCGTCTGCCCGTCATTGCGCCGGGCAGACGGTCTCGCCAAGGTCGCTGAAATTCCGTAACGTCGCCCGGCGCTTTTAGCGATGAGGAGTTTCGCATCAATGAATTCCATGCTTCGCCGCCTTGCCCTTGCCGCTGCCCTGACTGTGGGCGCCGGCGCCGTGCTGGCCTATGCCGAGGGCGGTGGCGACCTCGTGGTGTTCGACTGGTCGGGCTATGAGGATCCGCTGCTGCATCCCGACTACGCCGCCAAATACGGCGCCGAGCCGACCTTCGCTTTCTTCGGCGACGAGGACGAAGCCTTCGAGAAGATGCGGGCCGGCTTCAAGGCCGACATCGCCCACCCCTGCTCGCAAAGCGTCGCCAAATGGCGCGAGGCTGGTATTCTGCAGCCGCTCGACACATCCAGGATCGCCGGCTGGAAGGACCTCAATCCCGGCATCATGGCGATGAAGGATCTTGCCGTCACCGCCGACGGCAAGGCGTGGTTCATGCCGTTCGACTGGGGCAACACCTCGTTGCTCTACCGCACCGACAAGGTGACGGCTGAAGAGGCGCAGTCGCTGAGGGTCTTCGCCGATCCGAAATTCAAGGGCCGCGTCACCATCGGCGACAATGTCGACGATGCCTATGCGCTGGCAAGCCTGGTCATCGGCCTCAAGGACTGGACCAAGATGACCGACGCGCAATTCCAGGAGGCCTCTGCCTTCCTGCGCGACGTCCACAAGAATGTCCGCTTCTACTGGACCGACGACACCGATCTCAACCAGGCCTTTACCGGCAATGAGGTCGATCTCGTCTGGGGCTGGAACGAGACCTTCGTGACGCTCAAGGGGCAAGGCATGCCCATCGCCATGAACCGCGACACCAAGGAAGGCATTTCGACCTGGGTGTGCGGTTATGTGCTGATGAAGGACGCGCCGGGCAAGCTTGACCAGGCGTATGATTTCCTGAGTGCGGTCAACGCGCATGCCGTATCCGACTATCTGGTCAAGACCTTCGGCTATGGCCACGGCAACAGCGCCGGCATGGCGGCGATCGACCACCAGGTGCTGACCGACCGCGGCTTCGACAATCTCGACAAGTTCCTCGACAAGACGCTGTTCCAGCAGCCGGTCCCGCCCGACCTCAAGCAGCGCATGGTCACCGAATTCGAGAAGATCAAGGCCGGCTATTGATCACCGCATTGGAGAGAACCGACGTCGTCATCGTCGGCGCCGGTTTCACCGGACTGTCGGCTGCGCTTGAACTGAGGCGAGCCGGCATCGATGTCGTGCTGCTTGAAGCGCGCGACCGTGTCGGCGGCAGGGTGGAAGCGGTTCGTAACGGGCTTGGCGAACGGATCGACAGCGGCGGCCAGTTTTTCTGCGAAGACATGCCGGAGGTGACGGCGCTGGCCGCGGCCCGCGGCAAGGCCTTTGTCGAGACCTATGTGAATGGCGATTTCATCACCCATCCGTCGATGACCCCGGCGCGGGCCGAGCGCACCTACCACGCCTCAATGGCGATCCGTGAGCGCATGAACAGGATCGAGCCGGACGATCCCTCGATCGCCGGGCTGACCGTCTCGACCTGGCTGGAACAACAGCATGATGCGGCTGACGCCAAGGCTGCTTTTCGCTCGCTGGTCGAAGGACTGTGGTGCCTGGCAGCGGACAAGGTGCCACTGTGGTACCTGATCGACAATGACCGTCGCATCACCAACGAAGTCTTCGAGCTGCAGTATTTTTTGCGCGAGACCATGCAATCGCTGGCAGAGGACCTCGCCGGCGACCTCGGCGACCGGATGCGGTTGGACGACGCGGTCATGCGCATCGAGCACGGTCCACACGGAGTTCGTGTCGTCTCGACCAAAGGCGCCATCGAAGCGCGAAAAGTGCTGGTCGCGCTGCCGCCGGCAACCGCCGCGAAGCTCGATTTCGCGCCCGCCTTGCCGCCATCTCTCGGCAAGGCGCTTGGCGTCTGGGAAAGCGGCGCGGTGATCAAGATCCTGGTGCGCTATGCCAGGCCGTTCTGGCGCAAGCGCGATCTGTGCGGCATGGTGATGTGGCGCGACCTGCCGGGTCTGTTCGCCTGCGACGCCAGCAAGGATGCGCAACATGCGGCGCTGGTCGTCTTCGTCGGCGGACCGCTGGCACTGCACTGGCGCCCACTCGACGATGCTGCGCTGCGCGCGGAAGTAGCGGCGCAGCTGGTGGCGGCTCTTGGTCCGGACGCGGCGGACATTCTCGATTTCAGCCAGCGAGACTGGATACAAGACCACTGGAGCGGGGGCGCCTATAGCGACCTGATTGTCGATGTGACGGCACGGGATGCCGAGCGCACGATCCGTGCCGGCGCGGCTCCCGTCCATTTCGCATCATCGGAGCTGTCGCCGTCCTTCCCAGGCTATGTCGAAGGTGCGATCGTGATGGGGCGCGTGGCCGGCAAAGAAATTTTGACCGCGCTTCAGAATCTCAGCGGAGCATGACCTTTTCCGAGAACCGGTTCCCACCTTTCGGGGGCATGCTCAGTCCGCCATAGCCACCAGCGCCTCAGGATCATAGGCAAGGCGGATCGAGGTACCGACGGGGATATCGTCGGCGCCGAAGTCGTTGGTCTCGGTGACTGATAGCGGCTTTTCCAACCCGGGTATCTCGACGATCAGGTGGGTGATCTCGCCGAAATAATGGCGTTCGACCACCTTGCCGGCGACCTCGAATTTCGCCGTCGCTTTGTCCCACAGAACCCGCAGGCGCTCCGGCCTGATGCCCAACGTGGCGCCGCCGCCATTGCGCACAAAGGCCTTCGGCTTGTCGGTTCGGACGCGGCCGAACCCCAGAGTGTCGACGACCAGCGAGGCGGCATTCTCCTCGACGATCTCGGCCTTGACGAAATTCATGCCGCCGAGGAAGTCGGCAACCTGACGGTTGACCGGCCGCTGGTAGATCTCCTTGGGCGAGGCGACCTGGGCGATCTTGCCGCCGAACATCACAGCGATGCGGTCGGACATAGCCAACGCCTCATACTGGTCGTGGGTGACCAGCACGAAGGTGATGCCCACCGCCTGCTGCAGGCGGCGCAGCTCGACCTGCATCTGCTCGCGCAGCTTCTTGTCGAGTGCCGACAGCGGCTCATCGAGCAGCAGCACCTTGGGCCGCATCACCAAAGCGCGGGCGAGCGCCACGCGCTGGCGCTGGCCGCCGGACAGCTCGGTTGCGAGGCGTTTGCCCAGCCCGGTCAGCGACACTTGCGCCAGCGCCTCTTCGACGCGGCGCTTTTCTTCCACCGCGCCCAGCTTCAGCCGCTTCAGCCCATAGGCGACATTCTGCTCGACATTGAGATGCGGGAAGATGGCATAGCTCTGGAACACCATGTTGGTCGGCCGGCGGTTGGCCGGGATGCCTTCCATCGACTGGCCGCCGACCGAGATCGAACCGCTTGTCGGGTTGTCGAAACCGGCAATCATGCGCAAGAGCGTGGTCTTGCCGCAGCCGGAGGGACCGAGCAGCGAGAAGAACTCGCCTTCCCTGATGGTCAGCGTCGCGTCGTCGAGCGCCTTGAAGGCGCCGTAGCTGCGGGTGACGTCGCGGATTTCGATCATGGATCGATCAGACTGGGCTCGCTCGGACTGGGGCCGTTCGGCCTGCGTTGGCTCAGGCATAGAGGCCTCCCTCGTTCTGGGTGCGCTGGGCCGCACGGCGGCGCAGGACTTCGGCAACGGTCATCAATACGAAAGAGGCGACCAGAAGCAGCGTACCCAGCGCCAGCACGCCCGGCAGCTTGGCGGCAAAGCGCAGCTGTCCCCAGATGTAGATCGGCAGTGTCGTCTCGGTTCCGGTGAGGAAGAAGGCGATGACGAACTCGTCGAGCGAGATGGTGAAGCAGACGAGAAGGCTGGAAATGATCGCCGGCGCTACCATCGGCAGCGTCACCCGCCGGAAGGTACCGAAGGCGCTTTCGCCGAGATCGGCGGAGGCTTCTTCCAGGCTTCGGTCGAAGCCCTCGAAGCCGGCGGTTAGCACCGTCATCGAATAGGGGATGCAGATCAGGACATGGCCGAGCACGACGGTGAACAGCGACAGGCTGAGGCCAAGCTGCAGCATGACCAGCAGCATGGAGATGGCGAGGATGATTTCCGGCAGCACCAGCGGCGCCATGATCAGGCCGTTGATGGTGCGGCGGCCGGGATAGCGGTAGCGGGTGATCGAGCGGGCGGCGAGGATGCCGAGCAGCGTCGCCAGCACGGATGCCGAGACACCGACGATCAGGCTGTTCCAGGCGGCGTCAAGCAGCGCCGGCGTCTTGGGCAGGTCCTCGTACCATTTCAGCGTATAGCCGGTGAGGGGAAACTTCGGCGTCGGCGCGGTGTTGATCGAGAAGATCGGCAGGAAGATCACGGGCAGATAGAGAAAGACGATGTAGAGGAAGGCGTAGGCGGTCAGCCAGCCGCCGGCAAGGAAGCGCCGCATCGCCGTCATCGCGCCAGCCTCTGCAATGCGCGGATGATCAGCACCGTGGCGCCCGCCATCAGCGAGACAACCAGCATGGTGGTGACGGAGAGAGCCGCACCCAGCGGCCAGTTCGATGCCTTGCCGAACTGCGCCTGGATGGCGTTGGCAATCATGACACCGTCCTTGCCGCCGACAAGCTTCGGCGTGACGTAGTCGCCGACCGTCGGAATCATGACGATCAACGCCGCCGAGATGACGCCCGGCGCCGACAGCGGCAGCGTCACGCGCAGGAAGGAGCGCAGTGGACCATCACCGAGATCCGTCGCCGCCTCGACCAGGGTGCGGTCGACCTTTTCCAGGGAGACAAAGATCGGCAGGATGGCGAACGCCGCCCAGGCATGGGTCAATGTGATGATGACGGCGCTGGAATTGTAGAGCAGCGCTGTCGACGGCTCGTCGATGATGCCGAGCCCCATCAGTCCGGAATTGAGCACGCCGTTGTAACCGAGGATCACCTTCCACGACATGACGCGCAGGAGATAGCTGGTCCAGAACGGGATGGTGATCAGGAACAGCCACAGGCTCTTGTGGCGGCCGCCGTGGAACGAGATGAAGTAGGCGATCGGATAGGCGAGGATGACGGTGAAAAAACTCACCGTCAGCGAGATGTAGAGCGAGCGCCACAGAAGATCGCGATAGATCGGCTCGGTCAGCGCGACGCGATAATTCTCGAGCGTGAATGTGTGATCGATGGTGAGGTAGTCCTGCGTCCAGAAAGAGTGGGCGAAGACCACCAGGATCGGCAGCACCAGAAGGATGAGGGCATAGAGGAAAGTCGGGCTGATCAGGGCAAAGCCCTGGATGGGTTCCGACTGCAGAAGGGCGTTCCGCCTTGCTCGAGTCATGCGCCGCGCGGGCACCCCTTCGGCAGCTGCCGTCATTGCAGCGCCCCGGGCGTGATCTCGGTTGCTGGCTCGAACTGCCCCGCCATGATGCTCCCATTGACCGGCCGGCTGCCTGTTCCCAATTTTTGCGGAGCGCGATTTTCTGGTCGCGCTCCAAGCTTGCCGGCTTTCTTTCATCATGAGCGCATCCGTGGATTGAAATCAAGCGCTATTTCTGTAATATTGATTGAACGGACATTCAAAATTAAGTGAAGAAAGCCCGCTTTTCAACGCATGGCGCTTCGTTTCGTGTCCAGCGAAAATTACGCTCCAGACCTGCGAGGCAACGATGGCGGCTGCAAGAGATCTAAGAGCGATGGAGATGGCTAGCGACGACGATACGGTCGAGCTCGCCAAGCGCCATCTTGTCCAGCCCTGGCCTTATGCCGGCTCGGTCGGCGCCGAGGCGCGCGCGCTGATCGGCGAGGGCGATGGCATCTACATCACCGATGTCACCGGCAAGCGGCTGATCGACGGGCCGGCCGGCATGTGGTGCATCAATGTCGGCCACCGCCGCGAGGATCTGGCCAAGGTGATGTACGACCAGGCGATGATGTTGTCCTACAACACGCCCTGGTACACGATGAACGCGCCCTCGGCCGAACTCGCCAAGCGCATTGCCGATCATGCACCGGGCGATCTCAGCCATACGTTCTTCACCACCGGCGGTTCGTCGGCTGTCGAGACGGCGCTGCGTTTCATGCAGTTCTACAACAATGTGCGCGGACGCCCGGAAAAGAAGCTGATCCTCAGCCGCGGCGGCGCCTATCACGGCTCGACCTATCTGTCGGCCTCGCTCAACGGCCGGCCGCGCGACCGCGACTGGATGGACGGCGCCGACGATCTCGTCGTGAAGCTGTCTTCGCCCGATCCGTTCCGACGTCCGAAGGGCGTGGATATTGCGGCCTTCTGCGATTTCCTCGTTGACCAGTTCCGCGACACGGTCACGCGTGTCGGGGCTGAAAAGATCGGCGTCTTCGTCGGCGAACCGGTGCAGGCTTCGGGCGGCGTTGTCGTGCCGCCGGATGGCTATCTCCAGCGCATCCGCGAGATCTGCCGCGAGAACGACATTCTCTATGTCTCCGACGAGGTGGTGACCGGCTTCGGCCGGCTCGGCCATGTCTTTGCCTCTGGCGACGTGTTTGGCATCGACCCCGACATGATCACCTTCGCCAAGGGCGTCACCTCAGGCTATTTTCCACTCGGTGGCGTCATCATCTCGGAGCGGCTGCTTCAGGAAATGCGCCGCTCCAACCATCCCGACGCGCTGTTCGGCCATGGCCTGACCTATACCAGCCATCCGATCGGCTGCGCGGTGGCGCTGAAGAACCTCGACATCCTCGAAGACAGCGTGCTTGCCCATACGCGCGAGGTCGCGCCCTACTTCCAGGCGCAGCTGAAGACGCTCGAGGAACTGCCGCTGGTCGGCGAAGTCCGCGGCATGGGCCTGATGGGCTGCGTCGAATGCGTTGCGGACCGCGAAAGCAAGGATCCGCTGCAACTCGACAAGGATGTCGGCAAACGCATCGACGCGCATTGCCACGAGCTAGGGCTGCTGGTGCGGCCGCTGATCAATATGTGCGTGATGTCGCCACCGCTGATCATTACGCGCGAGCAGATCGACGACATGGTGGCCATCCTGCGCGAAGGCATTTCGCGGACCATGGATGATCTCAGGAAAGAAGGGGTGTGGCGAGGGTGATGCTTCGTCCTTCTCCCCGTTTCACGGGGAGAAGGTGGCGGCAGCCGGATGAGGGGCAGCGCCGGCTTGTGAAATTTGCGTCAGGCGATAGCTTCTGAGGTTTGATGGCCAAGTCAATCATGAGGCGTTGGCGCTGCCCCTCATCCGCCCTTCGGACACCTTCTCCCCGTAGAACGGGGAGAAGGAAAAGCCTTACCCCCGCGAGCGCAGTGCGTCGTTCAGTCCCCACATGTCCTTCTCCTCCGGCGCCGTCTCCAGGCCCAGAACCGGGATCTGCTTGCGCAGATGGTCGTGGTGGGTGCGCACGCCATATTCGAGGTCGGACAGGTAAAAGCCCTCGAATGCGTCCGAGATCATCGACTCGTTCGACCACACGGAAAGCTGCACATCCTCGTTCATGGTGTCGCGGTCGATGCGGTAGGCGAGGTAGCGCGCCGCCGCTTGTTCCCTGGTTTCGTCGGGGTAGCGGTAGATGGCGCCGCGCAACAGCGTCTCGCCGGTCGACAGCGGGAACTCCTGATAGAACTGCACCGATTCCGGCATGATCGACAGCGCGTTGTTGGGGAAGATGCCGTAATAGATCCAGGCCCTGCGCAGATGCTCCGGCAGATGCGAAGCATCAGGCGTGAGCTTGATGTATTCGCGCACGCTCCAGCGCCGTCCGGCATGCGGATTGTAGGTGGCGAAGGAGCGCGACACGCCGTTGATGAACGGCTCGTCGAAATAGGTCGCGCCATAGAGATCCTGCAGCGCCGGATGCGCCATGGCGACGTGATAGCCTTCATTGTCGACGTCGCGCACCGACTTCCAGTTAACCGGCGTCTTCTGTGTCCAGATGCCCCAGGACGGCACCATCTCGGCCACGTTGTAGTGGGCCATCTCTGCTTCGATCGGCTTCAGCAACTCCGCCACAGAAGGTTGCGGGCCGCCCTTGCGGAAGCGGATGAAGATGAAGCCCATCCAGATTTCGCGGTCGAGCGGCATCAGGCCGAACTCGGTCCTGTCGAGTTCCGGGAAGGAGCGCGGCCGTGCTGCACCGCGCAGCGTGCCGTCGAGATTGTAGACCCAGCCGTGGAACGGGCAGACCAGCGCGTTCTTGCAGGTGCCCTGGCTGTCGGCGACGACACGGCTGCCGCGATGCCGGCACATGTTGTTGAAGGCGCGCACGACGCCGTCCTTGCCGCGCACGATCAGCGCCCGCTCGCCGACCACGTCCATGGTCAGATAGTCGCCGGCGTTCGGCACGTCGGAGACATGGCCGGCGATCTGCCAATGGTTGCGGAAGACGTATTCCTTCTCGACTTCGAGAAGCGCGTTGGAGTGATAAGCCCAGCCCGGCAGGCCCCGCCGGTCCCAATCATTGGGGATCGCCACGTCACGGAGGTGCGGGTTCATAAAAAGCTCTTCTTTTGTTGAATACTCATTCAACAAAATCATATTTTGCATTGAAATGCAATGGCTTGTGGAAATCAGCAGGATTCTTGATGACGTAAGCGAGTCGGCTCGAAGCTGCTTCGATCGAAGAAAATCCCGGAAAATCCGGGCTTTAACCGGAGTCCTGAAACGGCAGTTCAGCATGTGGATTTGGCCCCGCTGGTCGTGCAAACCAGCCTTGGCCGGGGATGAAAAATAGCTGCCGCCCGCAAATTCAACCCGCAGTGTGAGCTTGTTCATAGTTCGACTGGCCAGCATCAGGCTTTGCTGCGTTCACGGCCCGCCTGTCGTCAACGTTTTGATTGCGCGCATGAAACAGCTCCGCAAACGAATCCTGCCGTCGGCACATGACCGGATCTGCCCGGACATGCCCGAATTTCTTGTTTCAAACCTGTTACGCGGGCAAGCCAGGCACATCATTCGCCCGTTACCGGGTGCGTTTAAGTTCGTTTCATAAGAATATGAAGGGGAGCAACAATGTATACGAAAGCTGAGACAGCCAGCAACGAACGGCGCGCCAAACTGGCGTTGCGCCAGCGCGCCAGCGACCATCCGGTCGTGATGTTCTCGATGCTGGGCGCCTGCGCCCTTGCCGTCCTGTTCCTGACGCCGGCTTCCGGTCCGGCCTTTGCTTCGCTCAACCCGCCGGCCAATGTCGTCGAGGGTGCGCCGACCACCATCAAAACCGCTCGACTGCCTGAGCCGGAAATCGATTTTGCCTGCCAGGGCCAGGCTTGGGGCGCCGAGAGCGCGGACTGCCTGCGCGTCATCGCCGCCCAGTCCGGCGTGCACAGGGCGCGCGCCGTCCGCATGATCGCCAACGCCGCGCCGCTGACCACGACACCCAACGTTTTCTAGAACCTCCCGAGCGCTTCCTCCCGCGCTCCTTCCTGGCTCCCGCCGCCCTGCCGGTTGGGAGCCTCTTTTTTGGGATCAACCGATATTCAGGTGAGGCCGGCCTGCGAACGATGGAGCCCTGCGCTTCCGGTGCTCACGTACTGAAGTACGCTCCGCTCCGGTTCTCGGCCTCCATCATTCTCGACGCGGCCTGACCTGAATCTCGACTGATCCCGGGGCGGTGGCTGCGAAGAAAAAGTTAGCCGGCGGCGACCTGGTCGGCGATGGCCGAGAGCACGCCGCGGACGTCGAGCGTCGAGAACGGCTTTTCAAGGATCTGCGGCCGCTGCTGCGCCGGCAAGGCTTCGATCTCGGCCTTGGCGCCGATCAGGTCGCCGGTGACCAGCACGAAGCGTTTGGCGAGCGCCAATTGCTCGGCCAACAATTCGCGGTAGATGGCTATGCCGCTGATGCCGGGCATGCGCAGGTCGGAAAAGACGATGTCGGGTGGCATGTGGCCGGTCAGCGTTGCAGCCGCGGACGTCCAGGCCGGCACGATTCGCGACTTGATGCCCATCAATTCCAGAATGTCGGAGAGCGAACCGGCGACGTCGGGTTCGTCGTCGATGATCAGCGCGTGGCGCAAGCCGCTGGAGCGGGCCGGGCTGTCGCCGACCGCGGCCGCGCCGCTGGTGATCGCCGGCAGCTGGACGACGAAGCGCGCACCGCGCGGCAGCACCTCCTCGAACCAGACATTGCCATTGTGCCGCTCGATGATCGACTTTGAGATCGACAAGCCGATGCCGGTGCCGACACCAACCGGCTTGGTGGTGAAATAGGATTCGAAGATGCGGCCGCGGATCGCCTCCGGCACGCCCGGTCCATTGTCCTCGACCGAAAAGCCGGGATTGCCGCGATCGCTACGGAACGTCCGCACCTTGATCAGGCGATCACCGCCAATGCCGGCCAGAGCGTGCTGGGAGTTGATCAGAAAATTGGCGGCCACCTGCGTCACGTGGTCGGCATCGGCCATCGCCAGCAGCGGGCCGGGCGCGAAATCGGTGTCGATGATGATGCCGCTTGAGCGAGCGCCATAGGCGGTCACCTCGAGCGCGGCGCGGATGACCTGGTTTAGATCGGTCTCGGCCTGGGCCGCCGGATGCAGGCGCACCATCGACAGGAAGCTCTTGACGATGCGGCCGCAGCGCTCGGCGGCGGCGCGCACTTTTTCGGCGCGTACTTTGGTCTGCGGGTCGGTGGCGAATTCATGCAGCAGCGTCGACTGCGCGACGACCACGGCGAGCGGGTTGTTGAGCTCGTGCGAAACGCCGGCCAGCAGCGAACCCATCGCCGCCATCTTTTCGTTCTGGTGCAGTTTCTCGCGCTGGCGGTTGATCTCTTCCTCGGCGCGCAGCTTGTCGCGCAGGTCGCGGATCGAGCCGAAGATAAGGTGGCGGTCGGCAACCCGCATCTCGGTCGCGGTCAGCTCGATGGGAAACACCTCGCCGGCGGCATTCTGGGTCACGGTCTCCAGCCGCTGGCCGACCATCGGCGCGCCGCGCCCGGACATGTACTCGGCCCCCGAGACATAGCCCTTGCGATAGTACTCCGGCACCACCGTATCGAGCAGGTCCTTGCCGAGGATGTCGCTGCGCTGGAAGCCGAACATCTTTTCGGCGGCCGGATTGAACTCGATGATCGAGCCAGTCTCGTCGATGACGATGATGGCGTCGAGCGAGGCCTGCAGCATGGTGCGGCGAATGACTTCGCTGGCATGGGCATCCGACGGCGACCGCTCGATGGCGTCGCCGATGGCAAGCGCGATGATGTGCAGCGCCGCCTCTTCCTGATCGGTCCACTCACGCTCATTGACGCAGTCATTGACCGCAAGCGTCCCCCACAGATGGCCGTGGGCGAACACCGACACCGACAGGAACGACTTGATGTGCTGCTTTTCGAAATCGGTCCTGAGGAAACCGTCGAGGTTGCGCGTGTGGCCGGCGAAGATCTTGCCTTGCCGTTCGTCCTCCCCAACCCGCTCCAGCAGCGGGTCGTTATCGACGATGGATTGCATGATCACCGTCGGTGAGGCCAGCTCGCCGCCGAAGCGGGGGTCGATCCAGTAGGCGGCGACCGACTGGGCAAAACCCTGGCCGGGCAATTCGCGCAGCCTGAACAGAATGCCGCGCTGGCAGTGCATGGCGACGCACAGCGTCTCCAGGATGGTGTCCATCTCGCGCTGCCAGTCGCCGGCTTCGCGCAGCCGGCGCACGACACGCACGGCCGCCATCGCGGCGCCCTGGCGAACGCCCTTCAGGTCCATGCGTGCTGGGTCAGCGGTCATGTCAGCCATCTATTTAGGGCCGTGGGTGGTGGTGCTCAGTGCCCATCGCCGGTCGGCAGCGAGAAGATATAGCCTTCGCCGCGCACCGTGCGCAAAAATTTCGGATTGGCCGGGTCGGCCTCGATCTTCTTGCGCAGCCGCATGATACGGATGTCGACCGCGCGCGACGATTCAGGATCCTCGACGAAGCCGATGGCCTCGGAAATCGCCGCCCGCGTCAACAGCCGGTTGGCGCGGGTCAGGAAAACCTCCAGCACGTCGAACTCGCTCTTGGCCATGTCGATGACGGCGCCATTGGCGCCGGTGACAAGCCTGCCGTCGAGGTCGGCCTGGAATTGACCGAAGCTCAGCCGGCGGCCGCCATCGGCTTGCGCCTTCGCGGCCTGCGGCGGGCTCGGTTGCGGAACCCGGCGCAGCACGGAGCGGACCCTGGCCAGCACCTCACGCAACTCATAGGGCTTGACAATATAGTCGTCGGCGCCAAGCTCCAGCCCGACAATGCGGTCGAGCGCGGTGCCGGCTGCCGTGGCATAGATGATGCCGATCGGCATTTTCGAGCGCAGCCAGCGGCCGAGCGACAGGCCGTCCTCACCGGGCATGGCGATGTCGAGGATGGCCAGGTTGAATGATTCGGTCTCCAGCAAGGTGCGCGCCTCGGCGGCACTTCCGGCCTGGATCACATCGTAACCATTGGCGCCGAGATACTCGGCGACCGCGTCCCTGAGATCGGGCTCGTCCTCGACGATGACAATTCGTGCCCGCACTATGGCCTCGCTCCCGCTTTCAGCAGAAAGTAGATTGGGTATAAACATGATGTCCAGCACTCATATCCGGTTGCGGGGGCAGGGGAAGAAAATATGGCTGCACGATCCGTCATCGCGCTGGTGTCCGTCGCCGATGTGGTGGCCGGCGATCTCGCCGACCATCTCGACCGGCGTGGCCATGACGTGCGCGAGGCGCGGCAGCCCTGGGAAGCTGAATCCCTGCTCTCGGCCGGAGGCATAGATGTGGTCATAGTCGGCGACAGCGTCAGCCAGGCGGAGGGGCGGGACCTGCTCAGGCGTTATGGCGGCGGCCAGAGCGTGGACGGAAAGGCCGGGCCGGATTTCATCCTGATCTGCCGGCCGGCCGATCTGGTCGACAAGGTGCTGGCGCTCGAGCTTGGCGCCGCCGACGTCATCGAAAGTCCGCTCAATGTCCGGGAGCTTGCGGCGCGCATTGGCGGCCTGCTGACGCGGCGCGGCAGGTCTGCCCAGGAACTGATCGTGCTGGAAAATGCCACCGTCGATTTGCGCTCGGCCATCGTCATGCATCGCTCGGGTGCGGAAGAGCAGTTGTCGCCGGGCCAGGTGGCGCTGCTCAGGCTGTTTCTGGCCAGCCCGCGCAAGGTGCTGACGCGTGACGACATCATTGCGGCGGCGCCGGCCGAAAATGCCGATGCCTTCGACCGCTCGATCGATTCGCGCATCGTGCGGCTGCGCCGCAAGCTCGACACCGAAACCATCATCACCATACGCGGCGCCGGCTACCGGTTCGACCCGCCGACGCAGCGCGCCGACTGAGAGCAGTGAGGCTGTATTGTTTCGCGGCTCGCCCAAAACCGCTGCGCAATTTTGGGCGGCATGCATAGACGTTAGCGCACCACCAGAAGCGATGGTCCCGGCGGCAAATCGCTGGCGACTACCATTTCGCTGGAAGCATGCGCGCGGCCCTTCAGGAGAACCGTGGCGAGACCGGCAAAGCCCAACAGGCCTTGTGCGAAGAGCAGTGCCGAAAGCACCGAGGCAGCAGATTTCGTCTTCATCGGTAATCCCTCAAAATCAGAATCGCGGGTGCTTCAGGATAAACCCGAAGTGCCCGCGCCGCCCACGGAGCCCCCCGCTGCGGCGCGGGCCTTCGGTCCTCTCGGCAGCAAGTTGCCGGAGGGGCCGCGCATCCACTTCAAACCAAGGCCGACCCGCCAGAAGGCCTTGAGACGGTTGATGCGCAGACTGGAGACAATCCAGACCAAGGCTATGAACAGCGCGGCATGCAGCGTCGAAACCTCACCCGAATTCATGACCGCCAGTTTCGTCATCGGGGTGCCGGCTACTGTGCCGATGCCGCCGATGACAAGTGCGGCTATGCTTATCCTGAAGAGCCAGGACAGGGTGGTCGATCTGATGCTCATTTTCGTTTCGCGCCAGCTGTTCTCGTTGGGGATGACTGTGCCGTTGGCCTGTAACCAGATCATGCCGCCCGGGCCGCGCTCTGTTGCAAGTCGGTTTCGAGGGTGGCTAACCTCTTTTCATATAAGGATATTCGCACTTTCGTTTGGAGGCCGGGGTCATGATGGAGAGTGAGCCGGGCAGGCCTGGAAGCACCCCTCGGCTCCTCCCTTGATCGACCTTGCTTGTTAACCAGGGGAAACAGATTCGAAACACAAACGAGCATCAAGCGAAGTCAGCCTGAAACATGACGCAGGGATAAGGCGGTCATCGAATTGACGCCGGCCGGGGCCGGCAAAGGGGAGCCATCATGTACAAAGCCATTTCCGCCAAACTCATCAACGTCACCGCCGCCGCTACCGGCGCCACGCTCCTGCTTGGCGCCGCCAACAGCACGGCCCATGCCGCGGCAAACCAGATAGTGGCGCGTGTCTCGCTGTCGCAACAGACCATGGAAGTGCTGGTCGACGGCCGGCCGACCTTCGCCTGGAAGGTCTCGACCGGCGACAGGGCGCATGTCACGCCGACCGGCTCGTTCAAGCCGACCCGCATGCACGAGATGTGGTACTCGAAGAAATACGACAACGCGCCGATGCCGCATTCGGTATTCTTCAGCGGTGGCTACGCGGTGCATGCGACCAACGCCATCAAGCGGCTGGGACAGCCGGCGTCGCATGGCTGCGTGCGGCTGCATCCCGACAATGCCGCCGACTTCTACCAACTGGTCGAAACCTTCGGCCCGACCAACACCAGCATCGTCATCGTCAAGTAGCAGACTGCGGTTGGAGCAGTTGTGAAGTCTAGCCAACGCCGCGCTTCACTGCAGGCTCCCTGAAGCTCCAGCAGGAGCTTTGCAGTAATCAATCCAGTCAAAGAAAGAGGTCGGAATTTTCCGGCCTCTTTTTCTTTTGCACTTGGCAGTCCACCGATCGCTTAGTCCACAGGGACCGGCATCAGCTTCGGGTCGGGTTTTTCGGCGTGGTGCGGCAGGTCCTTGCTGGCGATGAAAGTGTAGAACATCGGCACCACGAACAGGGTGAACATGGTTCCGACCAGGATGCCGGTGAAGATCACCAGGCCCATCGAATAGCGTGCCGCCGCACCCGCGCCGCTGGACACGATCAACGGTACGACGCCGAGCGCCATCGCCGCGGTGGTCATCAGGATCGGCCGCAAGCGCACCTTGGCCGAGGCGACGATCGCATCGCGTCGCCGCATGCCATGCACCTCGCGCTGCTGGTTGGCGAACTCGACCAGAAGAATGCCGTGCTTGGTGATCAGGCCGATCAGTGTGATCAGCCCGACCTGCGTGTAGATGTTGAGCGTTCCAAGTCCCAGATTGAGCGGCACGATGGCGCCGAAGATCGACAGCGGCACAGCCATCATGATGATCAGTGGGTCGCGGAAGCTTTCGAACTGCGCCGCCAGCACCAGGTAGATGACGATGACGGCGGCCGCGAAAGCGATCAGGATCGTGTTGCCCTGCTCCTTCTCCTGCCGGGACTGGCCGGAGTAGTCGATGAAGAAGGTGTCGGGCAGGCTCTCCTTGGCAAGGTTCTCCAGGGTCTGCAGCCCGTCGCCCGTGGTCACGCCGGGAAGCGGCAGCGCTGATATCGTCGCCGAGTTCAGCTGGTTGAACTGCTCGATCGCGGCCGGCGAGGCGTTGGTCGAGATCTTCACCACCGCCGAAAGCGGCACCATCTCACCGGTCACGCTGCGCACGAAATATTCGCCGAGCTTCTCGGGGTTGTCGCGGAATTCCTGCGGCACCTGCGGGATGATGTCGTAGCTGTTGGAGTCGCGGTCGAACTGCGCCACTTCGGCGCCGCCGACCAGCAGCGTCAGCGTCTGGCCGATGTCGGCGATCGGCAGGTTGAGGGCGGCGGCACGGTCGCGGTCGATGGTCACGGTCACCTGCGGCGCGTCGTAGGACATCGAATTCTGCACGACGATGAAGCGACCGGAGGCCTGCGCCTTGTTCTTGATCTGCTCGGCCGCCTCGTAGACCTCGGCCGAACCGCCGGTCGAGCGCACCACCATGGAGATCGGCAGGCCGCCGCCCGAGCCGGGCAGGGTGGGCGGCGCGAAGACGAAGGCCTCGACGCCGGCGACCTTGGCAAGGCGTCCCTGGATGTCTGCCTGAAGCTCCTTCGAATTGCGCTGGCGCTCGGCCCAATCCTTGAAGGCGAAGCCGACAAAAGCGCCGTTGGTCGCGCCGCCAAAGGCAACGGCGGAGAATTGCGCCCTGGTTTCGGGAATGTCCTTCACCAGGCCGAGGATCTGGTTGACGTAGGTCTCGGTGTAGTCCGAGGTCGCATAGCGCGGCGCGGTTACGATCGACAGCAGGAAGCCCTGATCCTCTTCCGGCGCCAGTTCGCTCGAAGTCTTGGTGAACATGAAGCCGGTGAGCGCAACCAGCGCCACGACCATCAGCAGTGTAACCGGCCGATTTCTCAATGAGGCGGTGACCGCACGCTCATAGACATGCTCGACACGGCTGAAGGTGCCGTCGACGATGCGCTGGAAGCGGCTGTGCGTTCCTGCTTTGAGGAGACGCGCCGCCATCATCGGCGTGATGGTGACGGCGATGAGGCCGGACAGCACCACCGAGCCGGCAAGCGTCACCGCGAACTCGCGGAAGAGCGCGCCGGTCAGGCCGCCGGTGAAGGCCAGCGGCGCGAACACTGCGGCGAGGGTGATGGTCATGGCCACGATGGCGGAGAAAATCTCGCGCATGCCGTTGAAGGCCGCCTGCATCGGCGACATGTGGTCTTCCTCCATGTGGCGATGGATATTCTCCACCACCACGATGGCGTCGTCGACGACAAGGCCGATGGCCAGCACCATGGCCAGCAACGACAAAAGGTTGATCGAATATCCCACAGCAAACAAAAGGAAGCAGACGCCGATCAGCGACAGCGGGATGGTCACGATCGGCATCATCACGGAGCGGAACGAGCCGAGGAACAACAGGATGACCACGACGACGATGGCGACGGCTTCGGCGATGGTCTTGAACACCTCGTCGATCGAGGCGCTGATCTGCTCGGTCGAATCGTAGACGATCTCGATGGTCATGCCTTTCGGCAGCGTGTCTTGAATCAAAGGCACGATCTTGTGGATTGCCTCCGCCGTCGTCAGCGGGTTGGCCGCAGGCGTCGGGAAAATGGCTAGGAAGGTGCCGGGCTTGCCGTTGAAGCTCACCCTTGTGTCGGTGCTCTCGGCTGCGAGTTCGACGCGCGCGACGTCGCGCAGCCGCACGACCTGACCGTCGGTCGAACGCAGCGGAAGCTCGGCGAAGGCTTCCGGTGTCTGTATCGTCGAGCGAACGGTGATCGAGGACACGACATATTCGTTCTCCGTGTTGCCAGGCGCCGACAGGAAGTTGGAGTTGTTGATCGCGGTCAGCACTTCGGCCGCGGTGACGCCGCGCGCGGCAAGCTTGACCGGGTCGATCCAGACGCGCATCGAATATTCCTCGGCGCCGAAGATCTGCACGTCGGCGACGCCTTCCACCGTCGACATCCGCGGCCGTACGACCCGCTCGATATATTCGGTGAGCTGCTCCTTCGTCATGTTCGGATTCTGCATCGAGATGTACATCATCGCGAACTCTTGACCGGTGCCCTTGACGATGACCGGGTCCTTCGAGGCGTCGGGCAAGGTGCCGCGCACGCCCTGCACCTTCGACAGCACCTCGGTCAGCGCGACATCGGGGTTCGAGCCGAGCTTCATCTGGACGACCACGGTGCTCGAAGACGGCCGGCTGGACGAGGTGACGTAGTCGATGTTCTCGGTCGATGCGACGGCACGTGCGATCGGGGCGGAGATGAAGCCCTGGATGAGGTCGGCGCTGGCGCCGGGGTAGGCGGTCGTGATGGTGATCGCCGTCTCATCGACCTTGGGATATTGCCGGATCGACAGGTTGAAGATGCCCTGGAAGCCCAGGAGCAGGATCATGCAGGCGAGGACGGTGGAGAGAACCGGCCGGCGAATGAAGATGTCGGAAAAGTTCATTGCTGAGCCTGCTGGTTCGCCGACTTGCTGGGGTCTATGGTGTTGTCGACAGCAACGGACATGCCGTTGAAGAGACGGTTCTGGCCGGCCGTGACGACCTCGTCACCAGCCTTGATGCCTTCCACGATCTCGACCATGCCATCGTTGCGGCGGCCGGGCTTCACGAACACCTGCGACAGGACAAGCGCCGGCTTCTCCTCTTCAGAGGCGGGTTTGCCGGCGTCGGCAGCGTTCTTGTCGGCTGCCTTGTCCGTGGGCTTCGCCGCGTCGGCGGCGGGCTTGGCTGCATCGGCCTGCGGCTTTGCGGTATCGTCGGCCGGCTTCTCGGCGGCCGGTTTCTGGTCCTCGACCTTGGCCGGCGCAGCAGCGCCGCCATCTTCGGGCTTTGCCGGAACGACCACGAAGACGAAGTCGCCATAGAGGCTCGACGTCAATGCCGTCTGCGGCAAGGACAGTATATTTTTCTCCTGCGGCAGCTCGACGCGAACCTGGACGAACTGGCCGGGCGTCAGCTTGCCGTCAGGGTTGGCGACCTCACCCCGGACCGACACCAGCCGGCTTGAAGCATCGATCTTGGGGTCGATGCCGCGAATGGTACCAGCAAACGGCATATCGGCGCCGCCGCCGCTGCCGCCGAGGCCGAGCCGCACCGTCTGGCCGATCTTGAGCAACGGCAGCTGCTGTTCGGGCACCGAGAAATCGACCCGCATGGTGTCCAGATCCTGCAAGGTCACCACCGCGTTGCCGGGCGAGAGATATTGGCCGAGGTCGATCTTGGGGATGCCGACGGTGCCGGCGAACGGCGCCGTCAACTGCTTCTGGTCGAGCACGGCCTGCAGCTTGTTGACCTGCGCGGCGGAGGCCGATGCAGCGGCCTGCGCGGTGTCGAGCGTGGCATCCGTGCCGACGCCGCGCCGCTGCAATTCCAGCGCGCGCTCAAGCGCCGTCTTGTCGGACACGGATTGCGCGTTGGCCGCCACGAGATCGGCACGTTCGACGGCGTCGTCGAGCTGCAGCAGGACAGAATCGACAGGCACCTTCTGGTTGGCATGGAAAAGGATATCCTTGACGATGCCGCTGGTCTCGACGGTAAGGTCGACGCCGCGCACGGCGCGCACCGTGCCGATCGCCTCGACGCCCGGCGTCCAGTCGGAAGGCTTGACCACAACCGTCGACACCGTCGCCGCCGGCGGCTTCATGGTGGCGAAATACTGTTTGATAGCGCTGTCGCGGAACAGGTTGAAGCCGACAATTCCGACACACACCAGAGCGAGCAGCAGCAGAATTACGATGATGGAGATGATGCGCTTCACGAACTGTCCCTCGGCCGGGTGTCCGGCAAAATAGCCGAATAGCGGGACGCTTATCGACGGCAGTCCCGATTACAAATGACGGCGAACTTACTGTACCGTCTGGACGGTCTTGTCAATTCCGCCTAGGCTAATGTAGGGGGTGGAGTGATGGCAGTTCGCAGGGCAAATTCGCGCGACAAGATTCTTGCCGCCGCCGCAGATGTAGCACGAGAAGCCGGCCCGGGCAGCCTGTCGCTGGAGGCTGTCGCCAGCCGCGCCGGCGTGTCGAAAGGCGGGCTGCTCTACAATTTTCCGACCAAGGCCAAATTGATGCAGGGCCTGGTGGAGAATTACCTGCGGGCCTTCGAGCTGGCGTTGGAATCGGGCCGCGTCGCCGGCACCAGCGGCGAGAGCCTGCTTGCCACCTATATCCGGCTCTCGGCTGACGATTGCGAGGAGCCGAAGCCGTCGGCCCAGTGGATGTTTTCGGCGATCGCCGAGGATCCGGATTTCCTGACGCC
Source organism: Mesorhizobium sp. PL10 (assembly GCF_053714315.1). Lineage (NCBI taxonomy): Bacteria > Pseudomonadati > Pseudomonadota > Alphaproteobacteria > Hyphomicrobiales > Phyllobacteriaceae > Mesorhizobium > Mesorhizobium sp. PL10. Next base: position 372,000 of record NZ_JBSKBR010000001.1, read on the forward strand.
GATAAAAGCCTTCAAGTCGCAGCTTCTGCAGCGGCTGAAGAGCGAGACGCCGGACCTCAAGGCGCTGCTGGTCTGCTTTCTGGCCATCGAGGGGCTGCGCAGCATGAACCTCTTCGATTCCGACGTACTTTCCGCCGACGAACGCCGCTTGCTCGTATCGGCGCTGCTCGAGATTGCGGGATAAGTCAGGGCATCGTGGCCGCTGGTGCGGCATCGAAAAAGAGCTGGCACCGCTAGCCTGCTTGCGCGATCAAAAAGACCATAGCCGTCACACCAGCTTCATCGACCATCCATAGCGTCATTGCCAGTTCTTTGCTGCAGTGCAAAACGGAGTGGGACAATGGTGGACGTTGTTTCTAGCGAAGCGGGGATTCCAAGACCGGACCATCCGCTCAATCAAACGGGCGGTGCGAAGTGGTTCCTGCCGGCCTTCGGCGTGCTGGTGCTGGTCGGTGTCATCTATGTCGGCTACGCGCTCAGCCAGGATCTGGCGGTGGCCAAGACCGTGCCGTGGATCCTGCTTGGCATTGCCTTGCTGATTGCGCTTGGCTTCGAGTTCGTCAACGGCTTCCACGACACCGCCAATGCGGTGGCAACCGTCATCTACACGCGTTCCATGCCGGCCGAATTTGCCGTCATGTGGTCGGGTGTCTTTAACTTCCTTGGCGTTTTGACCTCGAGCGGCGCGGTTGCGTTCGGCATCCTGTCGCTGCTGCCGGTCGAGCTCATCCTTCAGGTTGGTTCTTCCTCGGGTTTCGCCATGGTGTTCGCGCTGCTCGTCGCGGCGATCCTGTGGAACCTCGGCACCTGGTTCCTCGGTCTGCCGGCGTCCAGCTCGCACACGATGGTCGGCTCGATCATCGGCGTCGGCCTCGCCAATCAGTTCATGGCGCCGGCCGGCAGCGCCACCAGCGGCGTCGATTGGGGTCAGGCGACCAATGTCGGCATCACCTTGCTGGTCTCGCCGATCATCGGCTTCTTCGCCGCCGCCATCCTGCTCTATGTGATGAAGCTGCTGGTCCGTAATCCGGCGCTCTATGAAGCGCCGAAGGGCAATACGCCGCCGCCATGGTGGATCCGCGGCCTGCTGATCTTCACCTGCACCGGCGTCAGCTTTGCGCACGGCTCCAATGACGGCCAGAAAGGCATGGGCCTGATCATGCTGATCCTGATCGGCGTCGTGCCGACGGCCTATGCGCTTAACCGCACACCCGACATCAACTATCTCGAGGCCTACAAGGCGGCCTCGGTCGGCGTCGAGACGGCCTTGGGCAATTACATCAAGCCGGGCGTCACTGTCCCCGACGCCAAGGCGGCGGTGCAGGATGCGGTGCGCACCAAGACGTGGAGCGACCAGACGACGGTGGCGCTGCAGACATACATCCACGACACCACGGCTTCGCTGCAGCCCTACGCTTCGGTCAACAATGTGCCGACTGACCTGGTCAGCAACGCCCGCAACGACATCTATCTGATCGGTGAGGCGCTGAAGCTGATCGACAAGAAGAAGCTTCTGCCGATGGAAGTCGCCGACCTGAAGGCGGTCACCGATTATCACAAGGCCGTCGACAACGCGACGAAGTTCATCCCGCTCTGGGTCAAGATCGCGGTCGCGCTGGCGCTAGGCCTCGGCACCATGGTCGGCTGGAAACGCATCGTCGTCACCGTCGGCGAGAAGATCGGCAAGAGCCACCTGACCTACGGCCAGGGTGCCGCCGCCGAACTCGTTGCCATGATCACCATCGGCATGGCCGACCGTTTCGGCCTGCCGGTGTCGACCACCCATGTGCTGTCCTCGGGCGTTGCCGGAACCATGGCCGCGAATGGCTCGGGATTGCAGTGGGCGACGGTGCGCAACCTGTTGCTGGCCTGGGTGCTCACGCTGCCGTGCTCGATCACGCTCGCCTTCGTGCTGTTCATCATCTTCCGCCAGGTGTTCTGAGCGGAGCGCAGGGCTTCCAAACAAAAAGGCAGCGCCGGGTGACCAGCGCTGCCTTTTTGTTTAGTGATGATCTAAGAAGATATTTTGAAGCGCTGGAGGGACAGCACCCCCCTCTGGCCTGCCGGCCATCTCCCCCGCAAGGAGGGAGATTAGCAGCTCCGCCGGCCGCTCTCTTTTTGTAACGTTGGTGATTGGCGAAAGCGGTGGCGATATCTGATCCCCCCTTGCGGGGAGATGTCCGGCAGGACAGAGGGGTGTGTGAAGGAACTCGACCGCAGTGGTTTCCTACAATGGAAAGACGCCGTCGAATTGTCCTTCTACCGCGCCTCAGGTCGGATCCTCGCGGTGCAGGTCGTGGATGGTGACGCCGTCGGCATTGGTCGGCAGCATCAGCCACTTCTTGTGGCGCAGCGTGCGTTCCGTATCCTCCAGGCCCATCTCCCAGTGCTCGCGCATCGACGTGCCGGAGAACTCGTAATCCTTGGCGTGCCCCTCATAGCCTTTGTGCTGGTAAATGAGGTGGACGATGTTGACCACGCCGGCGTCCGAATAGTCCTGGATCAGTTCCATCTCGCCGTCCTTCAGCTGCTCCGGCGGCACGCGCTTCAGCGCATCGAGCAACTTCATCTTCAGCGCATGGATGCGCTGGAAATTGTCGGTGTTCTGGCGTGTACGGCTGGAATACATGATGTCCTTGTGGCGCGACACCACGTCGGCCATGCCGCGCGGCAGCACGCCGCGGGCACTGAACAGGTCGACCTGGAACACCAGCGAGGAGCGGTCCTCTTCCTGGTCGAGCAGATATTGCAGCGGCGTGTTGGAGACGATGCCGCCGTCCCAATAATATTCGCCCTCGATGCGGATCGACGGGAAGGCCGGCGGCAGCGCGCCGCTGGCCATGATGTGCTCCGGCTCGATGCGCACCTTCTCGGTGTCGAAATAGACGAAATTGCCGGTCCTGACATTGACGGCGCCGACGCTCAGCCGCTTCTTGCCATCATTCAGCACATCGAAGTCGATCAGGCTCTCTAGCGTGTCCTTGAGCTCGGCGGTGTCATAGAAGCTGGTAGCGCCTTCCGCGCCCGACAACTGAAGCCAGGGGTTGGGCGAGCGCGGCTTGAAGAAGCCGGGCTGGCCCATCGCCATCGTCATGAATGATGATGTCTGGTTGCGGATATCGCGGTAGATGTCACCTTCGGGCGTATAAGCCCAGATCTTGCGGCCCGAGACCGTCTGCCAGAACTGTTCCAGCCGCTGCAGCCGGCGGCTCGGCTCGTTACCGGCAATGATCGCGGCATTGATGGCGCCGATCGAGACGCCGGACAGCCAGGTCGGCTCGCAACCGGCATCGGCAAGCGCCTGATAGACGCCGGCCTGATAGGCGCCGAGCGCGCCGCCGCCCTGGAACACCAGGGCGATGCGATCGTATTGCGCGGTGATTTCCGCGATCGTGGCGGCAGCCGCCTTGCTGCGGTTACGCTCAAGCACTGACTTTCTCCAGTCTGGTCGCGCCGGCAGCACGTTGGCTCTGGTCGGCGAGGTAATCATGAACGACTTCGCCGAGGCCAAGCGTCAGATCGGCTCTGAAGTGCACGGCCGAGACGATGTCGAGCACCGGCAATTTCGCCACATCGGCCATGACGTGCGGGCGAAGATCGAGCGCGGCCGGCGCCGTCCAGGCTTCCTTCAGCGTAATGTCGGTGAGGTAATAGCGCACAAGTTCGCAGATGCGCGGGGTTCCGTCGACATGCGGGATGATCTTGATCAGGAAGTTGGGCGCAGCAAGCGCGGCAAGCACCTGGTCGTGATCGGCTTCCCTGTGCTTGTAGCCCATCGTGCCGGTGGCGCAGAGAACGCTGCCATAGTGCAGGGTGCCGACGACGACTTCGCCCTCATGCACGATCTTGGGGCTGGCGAGCTTCTTCGGAAAACCCCACAGCTCGCGGCCGCCGGCGATCGGCGCATCGTCGTCGAGATACATGGAATGGACGTAGCCGCCATGTTGACCCTTGTAGCGGACAGGGATGACCTGGCCGGTCTCGGTGTAGTCGCCGAAGCCGGTGGAGTCAGGCATGCGGATGAATTCGTATTTGACCAGCGGATCGTCGATCTCCAGCGGCGCCGGCACCACGGCTTCGAGCGCCTCGCGCGTCGTGCGGTAGGTGATGATGACGTATTCGCGATCGAAGAAACGGTACGGGCCGGGCGGGAAAGAAGGGTTGGTCAGCGGCATGGCATAGGCGCGCTTCACAACGTCGGCGATTTCCATGGTGTTGCCCCGGTTGGTTCAGAAAGACCCGCGCGAACGCGCAACCGATTATGTTGCACGGCACCATGACACTGCCGTGTCGGCCCCGCGACGGCGCTCCGCTGACTGGGCAAAGCCCGTCGCAGTGCCGTAACAGGGCCGACATATGGCTATGGCATTGTCATGTTGCGGCGCACAAACTATGTGCCTTTGTAGTCCCTCCCAACAGTCGCGAGATCTCCCATGGGTTCCCTGTCTTCGAAGAATGCGCTCGTCACCGGCTCGACCAGCGGCATCGGCCTGGCCATCGCCCGCGCCTTTGCCGCCGAAGGCGCCAACGTCACCATCAACGGCCTCGGCGACGCCGCCGCGATCGAGCAGGAGCGCGCCGGCATCGAGAAGGATTTCGGCGTCAAGTGCCGCTATTCCGCTGCCAACATGATGGACGGCGCGGCGGTGACCGCCATGGTCCACGAGGCTGAAGCTGCCTTCGGCAGCCTCGACATTCTGGTCAACAATGCCGGGATACAGCATGTCGCGCCGATCGAGGAGTTTCCCGACGACAAATGGGAAGCCATCATCCGCATCAATCTGTTGGCCGCCTTCTATGCGATCAAGGCGGTGGTGCCGGGCATGAAAGCGCGCAAATGGGGGCGCATCATCAACACCGCGTCGGCGCATGCGCTGGTCGCCTCGCCGTTCAAATCGGCTTATGTCTCGGCCAAACACGGCATAGCGGGTCTCACCAAGACCGTTGCGCTGGAAGTTGCCCAGGATGGCATCACGGTCAACGCCATCGCGCCCGGCTATGTCTGGACGCCGCTGGTCGAAAAGCAGATTCCCGACACGATGAAGGCGCGCGGCATGACCGAGGCGCAGGTCAAGCACGACGTGCTCCTGGCAGCGCAGCCGACAAAGGAATTTGTCACCGTCGAGGAGCTTGCCGCGCTGACGCTGTTCCTGTGCTCGGATTCGGCCAGGCAGATCACCGGCACGACCTTGCCGATGGACGGCGGCTGGACGGCGCAGTAGGCAACTTGACAGTATCCCCCAGGGGAGGATACCGGATTGGGCATGTCCAGCACGATCCATGCCTCTCACCCCGCCATCGTAAAGCGTCTCAAGCGCGCGCAAGGCCACCTTGCCGCAGTGCTTTCCATGTTCGAGGCTCATCGTTCCTGCGTTGACCTCGCACAGCAACTCCATGCCGTGGAAAGCGCCATAGGCAGCGCCAAGCGGGAACTGATCCACGATCATATCGAACATTGCCTGGCCGACACCGCCGAGGGCGGAGCGCACGACTCGCTGGCGGAACTCAAGCAGTTGGCCAAGTATCTATGAGCGATCTCGGCAGGCGTACCCTCGACTGGTTCGGCTTCGGTTCGCACGGCCATGCCGGCCACGATCACGACCACCACGGCCCGCATGGCCATACACACGGCGTCATCGATGCGACCATCGCGACGACCGATCGGGGCATCCGGGCCATAAAATGGTCCTTTGTCATCCTGACGGTCACGGCGGCAATGCAGATGGCCGTCGTGGTTCTCTCGGGCAGCGTGGCCCTTCTTGCCGACACCATTCACAATATTGGAGACGCAACCACTGCCATCCCCTTGTGGGTCGCCTTTATGCTGGCGAGGCGCAAGCCGTCGTCAACCTTCACCTACGGGCTCGGTCGGGTTGAAGACCTCGCCGGTATCGTCATCGTCCTGGTCATTCTGTTCAGCGCCATCGTCGCCGGGTACCAGGCTATCGAGCGCCTTATCCATCCGCAGGCAGTGACGCATCTCGGTTGGCTGGCGGCGGCGGGCGTCGTCGGCTTCCTCGGCAATGAGGCCGTCGCGGTGTTTCGCATCCGCGTCGGCAGGGAAATCAACAGTGCGGCGCTCGTCGCTGACGGCTACCATGCCCGCACCGACGGGCTCACCAGCCTTGCCGTGGTCATTGGCGCTATCGGCGTCTGGCTCGGATTTCCGCTGGCCGACCCGATCATCGGGCTCCTCATCACGGCCGCCATTTTCGGTATCGTCTGGCAATCGGCGCGCTCGGTGCTCACTCGTATGCTCGACGGTGTCGAGCCGGGTGTAATGGCCGAAATCCATCATGCCGGCCAGCATGTGCCGGGTGCTCACATCGTCGATGCCAAGGCCCGCTGGATTGGCCACAAATTGCACGCCGACATCGCCATCGCTGCGGACGAAACGTTGCCGCTCGCAGAAGCGAACAAGATCGCGGCAGCACTGGAGAATGAACTGTTCGAACACATGCCCGCGCTCGCGACTGCCAACATCCGGTTTTCGAGCGAACATGGCGCGCACGAGCATCCACACCCTCACGACCACAATCATGGCGAACACCACGACCACCAACACTGACGCAGGCAGAAAACCACCCGCTTCTGCTAGTCTAGGCTGATGCTCCAGACGCTCGTTGAATTCCAGCGCACCATCTACCTGGCGCTCGCCGATCAGATAAAGCTGCTCTCAGCCGGCGGTGGCTGGCTCGCATTCCTTGCCTTTCTGCCGATGGGCGTGCTTTTTGGCGCGGCACATGCCCTGACGCCGGGACATAGCAAAGCCGTCCTGGCCACGTATCTGGCCGGTTCGGACGCGAAGGTTTCGCGCGGCCTTCTAGTGTCGCTGACGCTCTCCTTCACGCATGTGACGATCGCGGTGCTGATTGCGGCGTTCTCGTTACCGCTGGTATCGATTGCCTTGGGAAGCGTTGGCCGAGCGCCTTTGCTGGAAGACGTCAGCCGTGGTTTGCTTGGCCTGATTGGCGTCTGGATGCTGTGGCGCGCATTGAGCCACGGCCACCATCACAAGCATGAGGGCGAAGCCGTTGGGATCACGGCCGGCTTGATTCCATGCCCGCTGACCCTTTTCGTGATGACCTTCGCGATATCCAGAGGCGTTCCACTTGCCGGCATTCTGTTTGCGGCCACCATGATGGCCGGTGTGGCGCTGACCTTGTCCTGCGTGGCGGTGCTGTCGATCCTGTTTCGAGAACGGCTGGTGCATTTTTTCGACAGCCGGCCACGCTTGTTCGACATAATATCCAGAAGCATCGAAGGTATCGCCGGCCTCATTCTTGTTGGCGTCGCTGTTTGGCAAATTTCTGCGCGCTGAGGACGTTGAAACGAACAGCCGGGCCAATGGATTGACAAGCACGATGGATCAATCCAGCATAGTGACAAGGGGTTCACCGCGATGACCCCGTGAGGCGTCAGCCCAACGATCGCGTCCAAACTCTCACTCTGGAGGTGGACGCCATGCCGTCAACAACCGCAATCACCGTACAGCAGCTTTCCCGCCTCGTCGGCCTGCCCGATGCGCCCGAACTCATCGATGTTCGCGTCGACGACGATTACGATGCCGACCCGCGCCTACTGCCGGCCTCGCGCCGGCGCGATTTCAAGACTGTTTCGACCTGGGCGGGCGAATTCACCGGGGCCCGGGTCGTGGTCATCTGTCAAAGGGGGCAGAAACTCTCGCAAGGCGTTGTCGCCTGGCTGCGCCATGAGGGCATCGCAGCGGAATCGCTGGAAGGCGGCTTCGAGGCCTGGGTCGCGGCCGGCGGCCCGTTGGTCAAGGCAAGCGCCATACCGGCCCGCGACGGCGAGGGCCGCACGGTCTGGATCACGCGTTCGCGCCCCAAGGTCGACCGCATCGCCTGTCCCTGGCTGATCCGCCGCTTCGTCGATCCCACGGCGGTGTTCCTGTTCGTCGAGCCGGCCGAGGTGCTGGCGGCCGCCGATCGTTTCGCGGCGGTTGCCTTCGACATTGACGATGTGTTCTGGAGCCATCGCGGCGATCGATGCACCTTCGACACGATGATCGAGGAGTTCGGGCTGCGGTCCGAAGCGCTCGATCGTCTTGCCTTGATCGTGCGTGCGGCCGACACGGCGCGCCTCGATCTCATACCGCAGGCGGCCGGGTTCCTCGCGGCATCGCTCGGCCTGTCACGCATGTTCCGCGACGATCTCGAACAACTCGAGGCCGGTATGCTGCTCTATGATGCGTTTTTCAGATGGTGCCGCGACGCCACGGACGAAACCCACAACTGGCCGAGCGGGGGCAAAACGACATGAATGCTCTTGCCGCCGGCGACAAGGCTCATGGCGTCGAGGCGCCCGCCGCCCCGACCTTCAGGGAGGCGACAAAACTCTGGGCGAAGATCGGCCTGCTCTCCTTCGGCGGGCCAGCCGGACAGATCGCGCTGATGCACAAGGAGTTGGTCGAGGAACGGCGCTGGATCGGCGAGCAGCGCTTTCTGCATGCGCTCAATTACTGCATGCTGTTGCCTGGTCCCGAGGCACAGCAGCTGGCGATCTATATAGGCTGGCTGCTGCACCGGACCGCCGGCGGCCTCGTCGCCGGGATTCTGTTCGTGCTGCCTGGCGCCCTGGTCATGTTGGGCCTCAGCACCTTCTACGTGCTCTACAACGACGCGCCGGTCGTCGAGGCGCTGTTCTTCGGCGTCAAGGCGGCGGTGCTGGCCGTTGTTGTCGAGGCGGTGATCCGCATCGGCAAACGGGCGCTCAAGAATCAAGCGATGGTGGCGATCGCGGTGGCGGCTTTCCTCGCCATCTATGTCGTCAAGCTGCCGTTTCCACTGATCGTGCTTGCGGCAGGGCTCATCGGCTGGATCGGCAGCCGCTTTGCGCCGGGGCTGTTTTCCGGCTCGGCGCATGGCAAGGGCAGCGCCGACGCCGACCGCCGCGGCGTGGTCGACCTGATGTTCGAACGCGGTGAACTCGGCCACACCTTGCCGACCAGATGGCATGCGGTTCGCACTATCGCCATCTGGCTGCCGATCTGGCTCGGCCCGGTGGCAGTGATCGCGCTGCTTGCCGGCCCGACCAGCGTGTGGGCGCAGCTGGGCGGCTTCTTCAGCCTGATGGCCGTCGTCACCTTCGGCGGCGCCTATGCGGTCCTCGCCTATGTCGCGCAGGCGGCGGTCACCTCGTTCGGCTGGCTTTCGCCGGGAGAAATGGTCGACGGGCTCGGGCTAGCCGAGACAACGCCCGGGCCGCTAATCCTGGTGCTGCAATTCGTGGGTTTCACGGCTGCCTATCGCCATGCGGGCTTTGCCAGCCCGCTATTGGCCGGAGCGCTGGCGTCGCTGCTGACGCTCTGGGCCACCTTCGCGCCCTGCTTCTTCTGGATATTCCTCGGCGCGCCCTACATCGAGCAGTTGCGGCAGAACAAGGCGCTGTCGGCCGCGCTGAGCGCGATCACGGCGGCAGTCGTCGGCGTGGTGATGAACCTTGCGCTGTGGTTCGCGCTGCATGTCGTTTTCAGCGCGGTGCACCGTGTCGGCCTCGGGATGGAGGTGCCGGTGCTGTCGTCGCTGGACTGGCGCGCCGCGCTGCTGGCGGCAGCCGCCATGGTCGCCATGCTGAGACTGAAGATCGGCATGCTGCCGACATTAGCCGGCTCGGCGCTGGCCGGCTTGGCGCTGCTGGCCTTGCCTGCGTAGCGTTCGATGCAAGCGAACCTCGACCGGCGATCATGCTCGACCACGATCATTGTCAGGGCCGGATTTCCAACGTATTGCCGGGCCGCTGCGGGCGTGCGCTGGTGGACTGATTTGACGAGGTTGGCCGAGCTGTTTCAAAGTCGGTCCCGGATCGCGGAACGGGATGTGACATGGTGGATTCTGAGCGGATCGACAGGCTGATCGCAGGGGTGCCCCCCGCCCTGGCGCTTCGTGCCGGGCTGGACCTTGGCATCTTCACCCGGCTCGGCGGCAGCGCGATGACTGCCGAGAGCCTTGGGGCGGCGCTCAAGGTCGAGCCCGATCGTCTGTCGCGGCTCCTCTACGCGCTTGCCAGCATCGCTCTCCTCGACGTCGAGGATGGTCAATTTCGCAACGGAGCCGAAGCGTCGGAGTTCCTCGACGCGTCCAAGCCGACCTATCGCGGCGGCGATCATGCGCTGCTGCGCGAGCTCTGGGGCGCCGATCTTTTGACCGCAGACTCGCTGCGGCAGAACCGGCCGGCTGCGCTGCACGACTTTTCCGAAGCTAGCCCTGAATCCGCGGCGGCCTTCAGCCGCATGCTCGCACCGGGCGGGGTGACTTTCGGCCGAAATCTGGCCCTCGAGCTGGACCTCTCGACGGTCGGTTCGGTGATCGACATCGGCGGCGGCGCCGGGACCATTCTGGTCGGACTTCGTGAGCGGTGGCCGCACATTGGGGCGACGCTGATGGAACTCCCGACGGTCGCAGCGGTCGCGCCAGCCATCTTGTCGGAATACGGTGCCGGCGATGTGGTTGTCGAAGAAGGCGACATAACTGTCGCGCCATCGATCGGCCGGCACGACCTGGCGATCCTGAAGGCTGTCGTCCAGGTCCTTCCGCCAGACCAGGCGCGCAATTCGATCCTGAACGCGGCGCGTTGCCTCACGCCCGGAGGCGAGATCGCAATTGCGGGGTGGGGTGTCGTCGATGACGACCGCCTCGGCCCGCCTGACGGTGTCTTTCTCAATCTCTCCTTCCTGAACCTCTACCGCGCAGGCGAATCCTACACTGAAGGTCAGTATCGGGCGTGGATGACCGAGGCTGGATTGCGGGATATCTCCAGGTCGCGCTTGGCGGACGGCTGTTCGCTGTTTCGTGCGCGCCTCACCGACTGATCGTGGCTAAAGGTTGGTTTCGGACGCAAGGCTCTCAGAGCCAGCCCTGGATGGATTGCACAAAGTTCTTGAGGCGGCGTGAGCCGATCTTTCCCCTTACGGGGCAGCGCGGGGTATCGGCAGTCTTCTTTACTATGAGCTGTTTGGTGCGCGAAATCTCTTCAAACTCTTGCGCGTAGGCGACCAGGAAGCCATCGACGGCGGAAGTGGGACGCTCCCAATTTGCCTTGTCGTCCTTGTAGTCGGTGTAGTCGTCCCAAATGAGCATGCCGCCAAGCTTGAGCATGCCCCATGCCAGGACGCTATCCATCATGACGCTTTCACGCTCGTGACCGCCATCGATATAGACCAGGTCAAATTCCGCCGCTGCCTGGCGCAGCCTGATCAGCGCGGGCAGCGAGAAGTCTCGAATCTTCGTAATCCGATCGGCGTGGCGCCGCAGATTGTTGTCGAACCTTTTCTCCCGTTTGTGGAAGGGATCCACACAGGTGATGACGGCCTTTCGCAAATAGCTGGCAAAGAAGAGGGCGGAACGGCCTTCCATGGAGCCAATTTCCAAAATCGAAAGCGGCGTGTTCCGTAGCGGTTCAAGAATGGGCATCCACGTTGGGAGCTTGTTCGTCACGTAGTCACGCTCGGCGAACGAACCTGAAGCGTTGATGCTCTGCCAATCGAAATCCATTCCTGTCGGACACCCCTTGAGTGCAGCTGTGATTGTCGTTCCGGCCTCGCCGCACATCTGAACAGTTTGCGCCTTGAAACCATCCCCTGTCTTCTCGATAGCTTCTTCGCAGACGGGGCAGTTAAATGTCATTTGGTCGACGACAAAGCTCGCGATAGCGGCATATGGCCTCTCCATGAAAACGATATTTCGCATTCATCGATTCTGGGTCGATACCTCCGACAGCATGAGGCGCGGTCGCAGCAATTGCGCCTAGCCCGTCGGACTACGTCGAATCGGAATGGAGTTTTTAGACATTCGTTTATCTATTCGTGGTTTCTAATAACATATGGCATTCAATGCGTTCATCCGGATCTGGTTTTTTTGGGGCCGCCTGAGGCGCGCCACGAACGGTAACGTTGCCGTCATCTTCGCCTTCACTTTGCCGGTCGTGGTCGGCGGCGCCGGCCTCGGTATCGAGACGTCCTTCTGGTACTATAACAGCCTCAAGCTTCAGGCCGTCGCCGATGCCGCGGCCTATGCCGGTGCGCTCGAGAAAGTCGCGGGTTCCGACAAGCCGACCATCATCGCCGCCGCCACGCAGTCCGCGACCTCGAACAATTTTGCCGCGCCGGGCACGATCCAGGTCAACACGCCGCCATTGTCCGGCCCGAACACCGCGAAAAAGGCGGTGGAGGTCATCGTCAAGCAGAACCTCGATCGCTACTTCACGGCGATTTTCAACCAGGCGCCCGTTGCCGAACAGGCAAGGGCGGTGGCACTGATCAATGACGCCTCCAAGGCTTGCGTGCTGGCGCTCAACAAGACCGCCGCCCAGGCTGCGCTCTTTTCCGGCAATACCAGCGTCAACCTCACCGGCTGCTCGGTCATGTCGGACTCGATTGCCTCGGACGCCATCAAGACGCAGGGATCGGCTACGCTCAAGGCCGACTGCCTGATCACGGTCGGCGGCATGGTGCTGAGCAATCCGGTGACCACGGTCTGCAAGTCCAACATCACTCAGGCCTTGCCGGCATCCGATCCTTACGCCAGCCTGCCGACGCCCGCCGCCACCAACCCGTGCAAGAATGTCAACGGCAACAAAACCACGCAAACAGTCCAGGCCGGCACCTACTGCAGCGGCATGGACCTGAAGGGCAATGTTGCGCTTTCTTCCGGCACCTATGTTGTGCAGGGCAATTTGAAGATCAACGCCGGCGCGGTCGTCACCTGCGCCGCACCTTGCACCGGCGTGACTATCTTCATGGCAGGCAGCAACACCGTCAGCATGAACGGCAACGCCAAGGTGACGCTGAGCGCGCCGACATCCGGAACCTATTCCGGAGTGCTGTTCTACGGCGACAGGACCGGGACTGCGGCGCAGAGCACCTTCAATGGCACCGCGGACTCGCTTTTGACCGGCGCGATCTATTTTCCCAAGCAGCAGGTCAACTACCTTGGCAACTTCTCGGGGAACGGCGGCTGCACTCAGGTCGTCGCCGACACCATCCAATGGTCAGGCAGTACGACTATCAAGCAGGACTGCACCAGCCTCGGGGTGAAGGACATTCCGGCGACGCAGTCCGTTCAGCTCGTCGAGTAGCGGGATGGGTGGGCGAACCTTGCGCATTGTCCGGGACAAATCCGGGATAGCTGCCGTGGAATTCGCCATGTTGCTGCCCGTCCTGTGCCTGGTGTGCTTCGGCATCGCCGACGGCTGGTCCTACGTGACGAGTTACCTGCAGATGCGCGCCGGCGTCAAAACCGCGTCCAATCTCGTGATGGCCGGCGCGTCCAATGACACGGGAACGCAGGCGGTCGCGCTTTCGAGCTGGAACGACAAGCCCGAAGACGCCGCGGTCGTGCTGGTCCGCTCCTATTTGTGCGGCACCACGGTCGTGAATGCGACCACCATCTGCGCCGGAACGAAGCTGCCGACCGTCTTCGTCCAGATAACGGCGACTGGCACCTGGGTGCCCCCGTTCAACTTCGGTGTCTTCCCGGACCCGCGCGCGATGAGTCATCAGGAGGTGATCCGTGTCCGCTGAAAGGATCGGGTCCAGATGGCGCCGCGACTGCTCCGGCGCAGCAGGGCTGGAATTCGCCTTGGTCGCGCCTGTCCTGGTGATGCTCCTGTTCGGTATCTTCGCCTTCGGCTGGGCCATGAATGCCGTGTCGACCGTCCGCTATACGCTGGAAACCTCTTCTCGGGCGCTGCAGCTGAACAACACGCTGTCGCAGAGCGACATCCAGGCCATCGCCACGCAGAAATTGGTGAACCTGGGTCTGAAGAACGTCGTTGTGACGATCGTGACCGACCCTGCCAGCGGCGGCTTCAAGATGGCGCATCTGACCGCCAGCTATGCCTTCGTCATCGCCTTCCCCTATTTCGACCAGTATCCGATAAATTACGCCACGACCGTCACCGTGCCGCTGGTTGCCAGCTAAGGGTATGGCCGGCTTTCGTTGAGTTGGCGGCTCCCAACTCAGACCGCAGCGGATCCACCGGGAACCATAGCCGCCCATCTGGAGTTGTTCTGCGAGGCGGTCGATTCCCTTTATGGATGTAGTCGCTTATAAGCCCGCTGCTGAGACCTCAGTGGTGGGCTTTATTCTATCGGACTAAAAATCTTGCTGCTGCTTAGCCGCTTGTCGGTGAAAATTGCCGAAAACAGTGCAACACGCAGGAACATGCCGACAGGCTATTTCAGTCACCAAGCATTTGATTTCATTGGTGATCCCGACAGGAATCGAACCTGTGACCTACAGATTAGGAATCTGCCGCTCTATCCTACTGAGCTACGGGACCACGCGGCCAGACACATAGCCGCTTCGGATCGTTTCGCCAAGAGGGTCGCCGAAGGCAATCAAGAGGCCGGCCGAAGGCAATTCGGCCGGCCTTCGGCGGCCTCTGTCATGCCGCGAGCGCCGTTTCGGCCAGTTTCACCCAGTAGCTCATGCCGTGCGGGATGACCTCGTCGTTGAAGTCGTAGGCCGGGTGGTGGAGGCCGGCTGTCTCGCCATTGCCAATGAAGATGAAGGCGCCGGGGCGAGCTTCCAGCATGTAGGAGAAATCCTCGCCGCCCATCACCGGCTGGATGGCGCGGTGCACCTGGGTGTCGCCGGCGACACTTGCCGCGACATCGCTGGCAAACACCGTTTCTTCCGGATTGTTGAAGGTTACGGGGTAATTGGCGTCATAGTCGACAGTGATGGTAGCGCCGAAAGCGGTGGCAATACCGTCGCAGATGGCGCGGATGCGCTCCTCCGATTTCTTGGCGATCTCCTTCTTCAGCGTGCGCACCGTGCCGGCGATCTCGGCGGTCTCGGGAATGACGTTGTAGGCGTCGCCGGCGTGGAATTTGGTCACCGACACCACCACGGCCTCGACCGGATCGGTGCTGCGCGAGGCAACCGTCTGCAGGGCGCCGACGAGCTGGCTGGCGATGACGATCGGGTCGATCGTACCGTGCGGCATCGCCGCATGGCCGCCGCGACCCTTGACTGTGATGGTGAACTCGGCGGTCGCCGCCATGATCGGACCCGGCCGGATGGCAAACTGGCCGACCGGCAGGCCCGGCATGTTGTGCATGCCGAACACCCTCGAAATGTCGAACCGCTCCATCATCCCATCCTTGACCATCTCGTTGCCGCCGCCGCCGCCTTCTTCGGCCGGCTGGAAGATCACCGCCACCGAGCCGGCGAAATTGCGCGTTTCGGTCAGGTATTTGGCGGCGCCCAGCAGCATGGCCGTGTGCCCGTCATGGCCGCAGGCGTGCATCTTGCCGGGAACGGTCGAGGCGTAAGGCTTGCCAGTGATTTCGTTGATTGGCAGCGCGTCCATGTCGGCGCGCAAGCCTATGGTCGCGCCTTCGCCCTTGCGGCCATGGATGATGCCGACGACGCCGGTCTTGCCCAGGCCCGTCACCACGTCGTCGCAGCCGAACTCCTTCAGCTTCTCGGTGACGAAGGCGGCCGTCTTGAAGACGTCGAAATTCAGTTCTGGCGTCTGGTGCAGATGACGTCGCCAGCCGGCAACTTCATCCTGCATCTCGGCGGCGCGGTTGAGAATCGGCATTATGGTTCCATCTCGCTGTTGGAGCAGACGGTCTGGCCTGCTGCTTTGCAATTGTGATTGCCAGGCACTTTGCCATCTTGGCGTCACATAGGGTAAATAGCACCGCAAACAATGTGATCCGGAAATTGAGGGCCGGATCTCATCATGCTGGCCATCTCGTAACGAAATCTTACGGAGCCAGGGGCGACTACGGCAAGAGGCGATTTCGGATTCCATGATGCGGCACAGCCATATCCTCAAATTACTGCTAACGGGCGCCTTGGCGCTGCCGATGCTGGCCGGGCATGCTCTGGCCAATCCAATTGTCCTGTTCGACCTGAACAGCGGCAAGGTCCTGCAGCATCAGGATGCCTTCAGCCGCTGGTATCCGGCTTCGCTGAGCAAGCTGATGACCGCCTATGTCGCCTTCCGGGCGATTGCGGCCGGCGAGGTCCAGCTCGATTCGCCGATCAAGGTGACCAAACATTCCGCCGGCGAACCGCCGAGCAAGATGGGCTTCAAGCCGGGCTCGGTGATGCGGCTCGACAATGCGCTGAAGATGATGCTGGTCAAATCGGCCAACGACATCGCCATGGCCGTCGGCGAAAATATAGGCGGCTCGCAGGCCGGCTTCGCCATCCGCATGAACGCCGAAGCCGCCCGGCTCGGCATGACCGGTACGCATTTCGTCAACCCGAACGGGCTGTTTTCGCCGGAGCAGTATACGACGGCGCGTGACCTCGCCTTGCTGGTGATGGCGATCCGCAAGGAATTCCCGCAATACGCGCCCTGGTTCTCGATCGAAGGCCTTGCCGTCGGCAAGAAGGCGATCTCCAACTACAATCTCCTGATCGGGCGCTATCCCGGCGCCGACGGCATGAAAACCGGGTTCGTCTGCCCCTCGGGCTTCAACATGATCGGCTCGGCGACGCGCAACGGCCGCACGCTGGTCGCCGTCGTGCTTGGCGAAAAATCTGCGATCAGCCGCGCCGAGACCGCTGCCAGGCTGCTCGACCAGGGCTTTGCCATGTCGGATCCGAACTGGCTCACCGTCGCGGCCATGCCTTCCTATGGCGATACCATGTCGCCCAACGACATGCATGACGAGATCTGCAAGAAGAAGGCACCTGAAGAGCAGTCCGAGGCAGCGCCGCCGGTCGCCGCGAAGGATGCCGCGGCCGCACCAAAATCGCCCTATCGGGAGAAGCTTGACCATGTGCCGACGCTGGTTGCCGTCGGCCTTGGCGGCGCTACCGGGCCGGCGCCTAAGGCGATGCTAGACCAGGGCGGCCAGGACTATGCCGATGTACCGTTGCCGAACTGGCGGCCCGACATCCCGGCGCCAAAGGGTTCGGAACCGGTCGTTGTAGGCTCGGCAACCGCTCTGCAAGGCGACCAGCCGGTCAAAGCCGCGAACTAGGGAGATGGCGGGCTTTCCGATACCCGTCACCGTGCTTACCGGCTTCCTCGGCGCCGGCAAGACGACTTTGCTCAACCGGTTGCTCAAAGACCCGGCTCTTGTCGATACGGCCGTCATCATCAACGAGTTCGGCGAGGTGGCAATCGATCATCTGCTGGTCGAGCAGGCCTCGGACGGCATCATCCAGCTGTCCGACGGCTGCCTGTGCTGCACGGTGCGTGGCGAACTGGTCGACACGCTGGCCGACCTGGTCGACCGGCTGCAGACCGGCCGCATCGCAAAGCTGGCCCGTGTCGTCGTCGAGACCACGGGGCTCGCCGATCCGGCGCCGGTGCTGCAGTCGATCATGGCGCATCCCGCCCTTGTCCAGGCGTTCCGGCTCGATGGCGTCATCACACTGGTCGACGCGATCAATGGCAATGCAACGCTCGATGGCCATGTCGAAGCGGTCAAGCAGGTGGCGGTCGCCGACCGCATCGTGCTGACCAAGGTCGATCTGGCCGGCGATTCCGGCGATGTCGACGCTTTGCGGGCGCGGCTCCATCAGCTCAACCCGGGCGCCGTGGTGCTGGAAGCCGGCGACAGCCAAACCGGCGTGGCGGCGCTGTTCGATTGCGGCCTTTACAATCCGGCGACCAAATCCGCCGACGTCCAGCGCTGGCTCGGCGAAGAAGCCGCGCATGATCATGAACACCATCATCATGGCGATCATCATCATGGCGATCATGATCACGGCGACCACGAGCACCATCGCCACGATTCCCGTGTGCGCTCGTACTCGCTGGTGCATGACGGGCCGGTGCCGTTTTCGACGATCGAGATGTTTCTCGACCTGTTGCGCTCCGCGCATGGCGACAAGCTGTTGCGCATGAAGGGCGTCATCGAGCTTGCGGAAGATCCGTCGCGGCCGCTGGTCGTCCATGGCGTGCAGAAGATCCTGCATCCGCCGGCGCGGTTGCCGTCCTGGCCGGACGGCCAGCGCGGCACAAGGCTTGTGCTGATCACGCTCGACATGCCGGAAGACTATGTGCGGCGGCTGTTTGCCGCCTTCACCAACCGTCCGTCGATCGACACGCCGGATCGCGCGGCGCTGGAGAGCAATCCGCTGGCGATTGCCGGGGGCTAAAGCAATTCCAGGAAAAGTGTGAGCGGTTTTCCGTCCGAAATTGCGTCAAAACAACGGGAAGAGCGTTTCCAAGGCGCTACGCGCCGCGCTCGACCAGAAAGCGATGGCCGCCGGAAACGGCCGCTGTTTCAACCAGCTGGTGGCCGGCGTCGGCGCAAAAGGCGGGGATGTCGATGACCGCCAGCGGGTCGGTGGTCTCCAGCCACAGCCGGCTGCCCGGCTGCATCATCGCCAGGCGTTTTTTCGCTTTAAGAACGGGCAGGGGGCAGTTCAGCCCCTTGAGATCATAGACGGAAGCGCGTTTGGCCAAGCGCTCAGCCGCCGAACATGCCGAGCAGCTTGTTCTTGATCTTCGACATCCGGCTCTCGTCGGCCGGCGGCTCGACGGGCGCCGCCTCGACGCTCGCGGTGGCGACCGGCTGCTGGGCAGCCTGCTTGGCTGCTTCCTTTTCGGCTATCGCCTGGGCCTTGGCCGCTTCCTTTTCAGCCAGTGCCTGGGCCTTGGCGGCTTTCGCAGCCTCGATGGCCGCACCCCGCTGTTCCTCGGCCTTGCGCTTGGCTTCCTTCTCGGCGTCGAGTGCAGCCATCTTGCGGCCGGCCGGCGAATCGATGCGGCCCATGCGCGCCGTCTCGGTCACCGTGCCGTCGGAATTCAGTGATGGCGGATCGATCGGCACGCGCTCGCCGCGGGCGCGGCGCTTCGACCAGTCGGAAACGATGCTGGCTTCCTTGATGCCGGCAATGGTCGGCTTGGGCGCCGGCACGCTGGCCTTGACCGCGCCGGTGAAGGCCGCGTCATAGCTGCTCTGATAGGCGTTGTAGGCGCTCTTCAGCGAATCCGGCTGCGTGGTCGCAGGGCAGGCGCCGGTCGGATCGAAAGTGGTGCCCTCAGGCGCCACCTGGTTGAAGACATAGCGCTTCTCGCAGACATCGACCTTCGGCGGCACTTTGGTGATCTCGAAATTGTCGTAGCCGACCTTCAGCATCTTCCAGAACTCGTAGTTCGGGTCGTTGCGGTAGCGCGCCATGTTGGCGGCGGTCATGCGGAACGGAAAGGCCTGGATCTGGAACTCGGTCTGGCCGCCCTGGAAGGCGTCGCGGCCGAAAGCGTAGATCTGCTCGATCTGCGGATCGGTCATCGAATAGCAGCCCGACGACGAGCAGGCGCCGTGCACCATCAGATTGGCGCCGGTGCGGCCATTGGCACGGTCATAGGCGTTCGGGTAGCCGATGTTGAACGACAGATGATAGTTCGAGCGCGGGTTCATCTGCGACGGGCGAACCGTGTAGAACCCTTCCGGCGCCTGGCGGTCGCCCTCGGTGTATTTCGGGCCGAGCTTGCCCGACCATTTGCAAATGTCGTAGCTGGCGACCATCTCGTAGCGGCCGGTGGTCTTGGCCTTCCAGATCTCGAGCTTGCCCTCCTCCTTGAAGATGCGGGCCATCACCGACGAGGTGCGGACCATGCCCTTGGCCTTCATGTCGGCGAGGATCTTGTCCGGCAGCGGCTTGTTGGCCTCCGGCGCGAAATCCTTCATCGAGGAATCGTTGCAGCCGGCAACGCCGAGGGCGGCGATCAGGATTCCGGTGCGGGCAAGCTTGGCAAACATGGTTACGGCTATGTCTTTTTCCCGAGGCGTGGGGCTTCGCAGCCGCAGGCCAACACACTCAACCTTCACGGACCCTAAGCCCGTTAACCTTGAAAATTCCTTACCGCAAGCTCCGGACGGCTGCCCCCACGGCAAATTCGCTCGATGTCACGGACTTTTCATTGAACCGAATGCGGCGGCATTTTTGTGGCGAAATTGCTCGCTAACGCCACATTGCGGCACGCCGATAGCCAGAATTAGAGGCTGCGGCCCATCGCCAGGTATTTTTCCCGGCGCTGCTCGCGGAAATCGGTGTTGGCGCCGGCAAAATCCTTCATCGTCTTGGCTATGAGGTCGCCGGTGGCGGCGATGACCGTTTCGGGCGCGCGCTGGGCGCCGCCAAGCGGCTCGGGAATGATGGCGTCGATGATCTTCATTTCCAGAAGATCCTGGGCGGTGATTTTCATATTGGTCGCCGCATCCTTGGATCGCGTGGTGTCGCGCCACAGGATCGAGGCGGCGCCCTCCGGCGAGATCACCGAATAGATGGCGTGTTCCAGCATGTAGACGCGGTTGGCGGTGGCGATCGCAATGGCGCCGCCCGAGCCGCCTTCGCCGATGACCACCGAGATCGACGGCACTTTGAGGCCGAGGCAGGCCGAGGTTGAACGGGCGATGGCTTCGGCCTGGCCGCGTTCCTCGGCACCAACGCCGGGATAGGCGCCGGCGGTGTCGACCAGCGTCAGAAGCGGGATATTGAAGCGGTCGGCAAGCTCCATCAGCCGCACCGCCTTGCGGTAGCCTTCAGGCCGCACCGAACCGAAATTGTGCTTGAGCCGGCTCGCGGTATCCGAGCCCTTTTCCTGGCCGATGACGGCCACCGGTTCACCGCGGAAGCGGGCGAAGCCGCCGATGATCGCCTGGTCCTCGCCGAAATTGCGGTCGCCGGCGAGCGGCGTGAAATCGTTGAACAGACCCTTGATGTAGTCGAGGCAATGCGGCCTGTCGGTGTGGCGCGCCACCTGCACCTTCTGCCACGGCGTCAATGCCTTGTAGATGTCGCGCAGCGCGTCGCGCACGCGCTTCTCGAGCCGGCTGATTTCGTCGCCGACATCGACCGCCTCGCCGTTCTCGGCAAGCTTCTTCAACTCGAGGATCTTGAGTTCAAGGTCCTGCACCGGCTTTTCGAAATCGAGGTAATTGTACATTCTTGAGCGGACCGATGCGTCGGAAGGCAAAGACTTGGCGGGACCCGGGAAGTGGCGGCTCCGCGCGGTGGAACGTGCCTTCACATAGCGACATGAGGCCTAGTCGGCAAGCGGGTGATGATCGTTGACCAGCCGCACCAGCCGCTCCTCCAGCACATGCGTGTAAATCTGCGTGGTCGAGATATCGGCGTGGCCGAGCAGCTGCTGCACCGCCCTGAGATCGGCGCCGTTCTGCAGGAGATGGCTGGCAAAAGCGTGGCGCAACACGTGCGGCGATATTTTCGCAGCCGATATGCCTGCCCGGGCGGCAAGACTCTTGAGGTCGCGGGCAAAGACCTGCCGGGAGAGAAAGCCGCTGTCGCCGGCGGCCGGAAACAGGAACGGGCTGTCGGCGAAAGCCGGCACCGTGGCCCGCGCCGTGAGCCAGGTCCGCATGGCCTCGCGGGCCTTGGCCGACAGCGGCACCATGCGCTCCTTGTCGCCCTTGCCGCGCACCATGAAAAAGCGGTCGTCGCGCTGGGCGACGGTCACCGGCAGGCCGACCAGTTCGGACACACGCAGGCCGGTGGCATAGAGCACTTCGACCAGCGCGTGCAGGCGCAATGCCGTCAGCCGGTCGCCACTGGCGCCATCGCCTGCTTCCAGGGCCGCGCGGTCGAGCAGCCTGCCGGTATCGGCCTCGCTCATCGTCTTGGGCAGCGGCCGGCCCTTTTTCGGGCTGTCCAGCGTGCCGGTCGGGTCATCGCTGCGCAGGCCCTCGGCGTAGAGGAACTTGAAGAACTGGCGGATCGCCGACAGTTTGCGCGCCTGCGAGGTCGGCGCAAAGCCACGCGCGGCGATGTCGTCGAGATAGGCGCGGATGTCGGCCGCGGCAGCACCGGCAAGCCCGCCGCCAATTTGCTGCGCGGCATCTTCGAGATCGCGGCGATAGGAAGAGAGCGTGTTTTCGGCGGCACCGCGTTCGGCGCTCATCATTTCGAGGAAGGCTTCGATACGAGCCGCGCTGTTCATTTTCTGAAGTCAGCCTGCTTTGGGTCAGTTTTTCTTGGGATTCAGCTTTTCCGGCGGAATGCGCACCGTGATTTCCGCCTTTTTCGGCTCGACGAACATCGCCAGCGCCACCATCGTACCATAGGCAATGCCGGCAAGAATCATCATCGTCACGACAAAGCGGAACAGTGTCGGCATCAATTTTCGCCCGTCTTGTTGTTCTACGATTCCAAACCCTGTGTCCTTATGGGACGCCAATCCGGGCAATTCAAGGACGAAGGGTCTTGTCCAACGCAGGCCCATGCGGGAAAACCACTGCACTTTCCGAGACCTGCTCAGGGCGCGATGCTTGACGCAAACGGGCTTTTGATGTCGATACGCCGGCAAAGACGGCTTAGAAACAGCATGGTCTCATGAACGTGTTACCACCAACTCCTCCTGGCGAGAGCCATGCCGCGCTGCTCGACAGGCTGGGCAGTCGTTCGATCGTCTTTGTCGGCCTGATGGGCGCCGGCAAGACAGCGATCGGCCGCAAGGTGGCGGCCATGCTGTCGCTGCCGTTCATCGACAGCGACCAGGAGATCGAAAGCGTGTCGCGCATGACCGTGCCGGAGCTGTTCGAACGCTATGGCGAGACCGAATTCCGGGCGCTCGAGCATCGCGTCATCCTGCGCCTTCTGGAACACGGCCCGCAGGTGCTGTCGACCGGCGGCGGCGCCTTCATGAATGCGCAGACGCGCGACGCGATCGCGTCGCATGGCGTCTCGGTGTGGCTGAAGGCCGAGCTCGATCTTTTGATGGAGCGCGTCTCCAAGAAGCAGAACCGGCCCTTGCTCAAAAGCCCCGATCCGCGCGCCGTGCTGGAGCGGCTGATGGGCGAGCGCTATCCGGTCTATGCCACGTCAAACGTCACCGTGCCGACCCGCGACGACCGCAAGGAAGTCATTGCGACCGAGGTCGTCGACGCATTGTGCGGGCATTTCGGCATTCCGGCCACCACGGCGCCGGGCGAGGTGCGACCATGAGCGAGCCTGTCATTGTCGAGGTCGGCCTTGGCGAGCGCGCCTATGACATTCTGATCGGCCCCGGCCTTTTGAGGCGTGCCGGCGCCGAGATATCGCGCCGCCTGCCCGGCACGAGGGCGGCGGTGGTCACCGATGACAATGTCGCGGCGGCACATCTCGACGCGCTTAAGGCCGGTCTGGAAACAGGCGGCATCCACCCTGCCGTCATCACCTTGCCGGCCGGCGAAAAGACCAAGAGCTTTTCCCATCTCGAAGAGGTGGTCGACGGCGTCCTGGCCGCGAAACTGGAGCGCGGCGACGTCGTCATCGCGCTCGGCGGCGGGGTCATCGGGGACCTCACCGGCTTTGCCTCCGGCATCGTTCGGCGCGGCATGAATTTCGTGCAGATCCCCACGTCGCTGCTGGCGCAGGTCGATTCCTCGGTCGGCGGCAAGACCGGCATCAACAGCCCGCGCGGCAAGAATCTGGTCGGCGTCTTCCACCAGCCGAAACTGGTGCTGGCCGACACCGAAGTGCTCGACACGCTGCCGATCCGCGAATTCCGCGCCGGCTATGCCGAGCTTGCCAAATACGGGCTGATCGACCGACCGGCGTTTTTCGCATGGCTGGAAGAGAACTGGACAAAAGTATTCGCCGGCGGTGCGGAGCGGGCGGAGGCAATTGCCGAGGCCTGCCGCGCCAAGGCCGATGTCGTCGCCCGCGACGAGTTTGAAACCGGCGACCGCGCGTTGCTCAATCTCGGCCATACATTCGGCCATGCGCTGGAGGGGGCCACACAGTATGACGGCGCTCGTCTTGTCCATGGCGAAGGCGTCGCCGTCGGCATGGCGCTGGCGCACCGTTTTTCCGCACGGCTCAATCTGGCGAGCCCCGATGACGCAGCGCGGGTTGAAGCGCATCTGCGCGCCGTCGGCCTGCCCTGGCGGATGTCCGACATCCCTGGCGAATTACCCGACGCGGAGGCGCTGCTTGGCTTCATCACCCAGGACAAGAAAGTGTCGCGCGGCGCGCTGACCTTCATCCTGACGCGCGGTATCGGCCAGGCCTTCATCGCCAAGGATGTGCCGGCGTCCGAAGTGCTGTCATTCCTCAGGGAAAATCATCCGGACAACAGGAAAGCCGGCTGAGATGGACATTGGCTGGATCGTCGTCGCCGTCCTCGCCATCCTCATCCTGTTTTTCATTGCCGTGCGCACGCGCCTGCTTGCGATGTTCGGCTACGAACTGTCGCGCATCGAGCCGCAGCGTTCGACCCAGGACGAGTTGCGCGGCGCGGTCGACGATTTCCGCCGCGACGGCCAGATGGTGCGCGAGGAACGCGACCGCGTCGGCGGCCTGTTCGATCTCGCCGAGCTCGAAGTCTCCGACATCATGGTCCACCGCACCAATATGCGCTCGGTCAATGCCGACAATGCGCCGGAAGCGGTGGTGCGCGAGATCCTGCAGAGCCCGCATACCCGCATGCCGCTGTGGAAGGGCTCGCTCGACAACATTGTCGGCGTGCTGCATGCCAAGGACCTGCTGCGGGCGCTGAACGAGGTCGGCAACGACTTTACCAAAATCGACGTGATGAAGATCGCGTCGAAGCCGTGGTTCGTGCCCGACACCACGACCTTGCAGGAACAGCTCAACGCCTTCCTGCGCGCCAAGGCGCATTTTGCCATCGTCGTCGACGAATATGGCGAGGTCGAAGGGCTGGTGACGCTAGAGGATATCATCGAGGAGATTGTCGGCGAGATCGCCGACGAGCACGATGTCGACATCCAGGGCGTCAAGCAGGAAGCCGACGGCTCCGTCGTCGTCGATGGCAGCGTGCCGATCCGCGATCTCAACCGGGCGCTCGACTGGAACCTGCCGGACGAGGAAGCCACCACCATTGCCGGCCTGGTCATCCACGAGACGCAGTCTATCCCCGAGGAAAAGCAGGCCTTTACCTTCCACGGCAAGCGCTTCGTGGTGATGAAGCGCGACAAGAACCGGATCGCGCGGTTGAGGATCAGGCCGGCCGGCGATGGCTAGAGCGTCTCACCGTTTCACGGAAAGGCCAACCGCTCTATCTCTTTGTTTTTGCGCAATTCCGGACGGAAAGCCGCTACGCACTTTCCTGGAATTGCTCTAAGATCAGCCACCTCAAAGCTCTTTTGTCGAGCGCTCGCTGAGCATCGCGCCGGTCTCGGCATCGACTGCCGCCAGACTGACGTCGTAGCCCCAGAGGCGCCTGATGTGGCGGAGCGTCGCGTCGCGGCTTTCGCCATCGAGCAGGATGCCATTCTTGACATTGTGCTGCAGTCGCAGGTGCCGATCGCCCAAGAGGTCGACGTCCACCACTTCAATGTCGGGCCTTTTCGCGCCAATCTCGTAACTGTGAGCCAGCGCGGATCGTATCTTGCGATAGCCACGCTCATTGTGGATCGAGGCGACTTGGTAATGCGGCTCGTCGGCACCATCGGCCAGCAAGAAGAGCCGCCATTTTCGGATCAGCGCCGGGCTGAGATACTGGTGGATGAAGGATTCGTCGCGATGATTGGCCCAGGCATCGAGCAGGGTGTCGCGCCAGTCGCCGCGACCGGCGATGTCAGGGAACCAGTCGCGGTCTTCGGCCGTCGGTTCGGCTGAGATGCGCTGGATATCCTGCATCATGTCGAGACCCAGCGCATAGGGATTGATGCCGGAGAAACGTGGATCGTCATAGGCCGGCTGGAAGATGACATTGGAGTGGTTGCGCAGGATTTCCAGCATGGCGCCTTCGCTGATGCGGCCCCGATCGAAGAGCGTGTTCATCAAAGTGTAGTGCACGAAAGTGGCGCAGCCTTCGTTCATCACCTGGGTCTGCCGCTGCGGGTAGAAATATTGCGCGACGACGCGCACGATCCTGACGATCTCACGCTGCCAGGGCTCGAGCACCAGACTGTTCTTCTCGAGAAAATAGAGCAGGTTCTCCTCGGGCAGGTTGAGCGACTTCTTGCGCTCCGCCAGGACCTCGTCCCTCGCTTCAGGCTTGTTCTTTCCCTGCGACGGCGGCAGCGTGCGCCAGAGATCGTTGAACGATCGCTCCTCATATTCGAGGCGCTCGCGCAGTCCTTCGCGCTGCCGCTCGGAGGACAGTTTCGGCGGCCGATGGTAGCGGAACACGCCTTGCTCCATCAGAGCGTGGGCGGCATCGAGGATCGACTCCACCGCGGCCAGCCCATGCCGCTCCTCGCACCGGGCGATGTAGCCCTTGGCGAAATTCAGGTAGCTCAGGATGCCGCCGGCATCCGTCCATTGGCGGAAGAGATGATTGTTCTTGAAGAAGTGGTTG
The DNA here is from genome assembly GCF_053714315.1 of Mesorhizobium sp. PL10. Classification (NCBI taxonomy): domain Bacteria; kingdom Pseudomonadati; phylum Pseudomonadota; class Alphaproteobacteria; order Hyphomicrobiales; family Phyllobacteriaceae; genus Mesorhizobium; species Mesorhizobium sp. PL10. The sequence continues at coordinate 398,208 of NZ_JBSKBR010000001.1, forward strand.
TGGCCAAATGCTGCATGGGCAGTTACCAGCGCCTGCAGCGCCATGGTGTTTTCTTCCATGAGATAGACGATGCAGGGATTGGAGTTGATGACGATCTCGTAGGCCAGGCCGCGCGCCCCCTTGCGGTAGAGAAGCTCGTCATAGATGAAATGCTTGCCGAACGACCAATGGCGATACATCAGTGGCATGCCGACGGACGAATAAGCGTCGAGCATCTGTTCGGACGAAATGACCTCCATCTGCACGGGATAGATATCGAGGCGGAGCTCTTCGACGGCAATCGCCTCGATTTCGTCATATACTCGCGACAGTTTCGCGAAATCCCAGTCCGATCCGGAAAACAGCAGTGCAGATTTGCGCGCCTGGCTGGCCATCGGCGATGTCCTCAAGCGCTCTTGCGCAGATCGGGTTGCCTGGCGAAGAGTTCGCGGAACACCGGATAGATATCGGCCGGAGCGGCGATGCGCCGCATCTGGAAGCTCGGCCATTTCTGATCGACGGCGTTGTAGGCGCGCCAGAGCGACGTTCCGTTCTCGGTCGAACCGAAAATGTGGCTTTCCCGTTCGTCGATGATCTCGACATAGGCGAAATACTGGCAAAGCCGCATGAGCCTGCGGTCGAGCAGCTCAATGCAGCGCTCGGAGTCGGTGGCAAAGTTGTCGCCGTCGGAGGCCTGGGCGGCGTAAATGTTCCACTCAGAGGCCGGATAGCGCTCTTCGATAATGCGGTGCATCTCCTCGAGCGCCGTGGAAACGACGGTGCCGCCGCTCTGCGTATGATAGAAAAATGTGTGCTCGTCCACCTCCTTGGCCTCGTGCGTGTGGCGGATGAAAACGATCTCCGTGCGCTCATAGCGCCGCGTCAGGAACAGATGCAGCAAGACGAAGAAGCGCTTGGCCAAATCCTTTTCCCGCTCGCCCATCGATCCGGACACGTCCATCAGGCAGAACATGACGGCGCTGGCATTCGGTCTCGGCTGGGGGTCGAAGCGGTTGAAGCGAATGTCGACCGGATCGACATAGGCGATCCGCCGGCGCCGGCGCTCCAGCCGATCGAGCTCCGCGCGCAGGGCGACGATGCGCTCATGCGTCTTGGGATTTGTCGGCTTTGCTTCCAGTTCGGCGATCTGCCGGGCCAGGGCTTCCACCTCCGCCCGTTTCGGACGCCTCAGCGCGATGCGTCGCCCGTGGCTGTTTCGCATCGTGCGTCCGACATTGATGTTGGTCGGCGCTCCGCTGGCCGCGAAACCCGCCCGCTTCGGCTTGAAGCTGAGAATTTGCTTGAGGCTGAGCTTGACCAGATCGGGCAATTCGAGGTCTTCGAAGAATAGATCCAGCACCTCCTCGCGCGACAGCACGAAGCGGAAATCGTCTTCGGATTCCGTGGTTCCGGGAGCCGAAGCGCCTGCGCCTCCTCCGCCGCTTGGCTTTGGGACCAGGTCACCGGTATTGAACGACTTGTTGCCCGGCAGGATGTGCTGGCGCCGGCCGCTATCCTTGGCGTCGCTGAAGGTCGGCTCGCCAGTGCCTTTGCGTGGGATCGGCACGGCATGGTCGCGATCCAGATCGGCGATGCTACCGGCGCGGACGCGGTCGCGGATGCTGCGCTTGAGTTCTTCGCGCGCACGCTTCAGGAAGCGTTGGCGATTGCCAAGGCTCTTGTCCTTCGGGTTCAGACGGCGGTCGATGAAGATCGGCATGGAACCGTCCAGGCTTGCTCAACCCGCCTTGTTCACGCGCATGTACCAGTCGACCAGCCGGCGCACCTGCCGTTCGGTGTAGCCGCGCTCCACCATGCGTTGCACGAACTCATTGTGCCGCTTCTCGGTGACGTTGTCCTGCTTGGAGCCGAAGCTGATCACCGGCAGCAGGTCTTCGACCTGGCCGAACATGCGCTTCTCGATGACCTCGCGCAGCTTTTCATAACTCGTCCAGGAGGGATTGCGACCGTCGTTGCGAGCCCGGGCTCGCAAGGTGAATTTGACGACTTCGTTGCGGAAGTCCTTGGGATTGGCGATGCCAGCCGGCTTTTCGACCTGGGACAATTCCTTCTCCAGGACCTCGCGGTTGAGGATCTGCCCCGTATCGGGGTCCTTGTAGTCCTGATCCTCGATCCAGGCATCGGCGTAAGCGATGTAGCGGTCGAAGAGGTTCTGGCCGTACTCGCTATAGGATTCCAGATAGGCCTTCTGGATCTCGTGACCGATGAACTCGGCATAGCGGGCTGCGAGTTCCGACTTGATGAATTCGAGATAGGCGGCTTCCGTTGCCTTCGGGAACTGCTCGCGTTTGATCGCCTCCTCGAGGATGTACATCAGATGCACCGGATCGGCCGCCACCTCCTTGGTGTCGTAGTTGAACGTCTGCGACAGGATCTTGAAGGCGAAACGTGTGCTAACTCCGGTCATGCCCTCGTCGACGCCGGCGGCGTCGCGATATTCCTGGACCGATTTGGCCTTGGGGTCGACTTCCTTGAGATTCTCGCCGTCATAGGCGCGCATCTTGGTGTAGAGCGGTGAGTTCTCGTGCTCGGCCAGGCGGGTCGAAACGGTGAAGCGGCTGAGAATGTCCAGCACCTCGGGCGCGCAGGGACTGCTCGCCAGCTCGCTCTCGCGCAGCAGCTTCTCGTAGATCTGCCTTTCCTCGGTGATGCGCAGGCAATAGGGAACCTTGACCACCAGGATGCGGTCGAGGAAGGCCTCATTGTTTTTGTTGTTCTTGAACTGCTGCCATTCCGATTCATTGGAATGGGCGACGACGATGCCCTGGTAAGGGAAGGCACCGAAATTCTCGGTGCCGTTGTAACTGCCTTCCTGGGTTGCCGTCAGCAACGGATGCAGGACCTTGATGGGCGCCTTGAACATCTCGACGAACTCAAGCAGCCCCTGCGTGGTCCGGTTCAAGCCGCCGCTGTAGGAATAGGCATCCGGGTCGGACTGGCTGAAGTTCTCCAATTGCCTGATGTCGACCTTGCCGACCAGTGCCGAGACGTCCTGATTGTTCTCGTCGCCGGGCTCGGTCTTGGCGATGGAGATCTGGCGCAGCCGCGACGGCAACAGCTTGACGACACTGAATTTGGAGATGTCGCCGGCCAATTCGTCGAGGCGCTTGGCCGCCCAGGGCGAAATAAGTCCGTTCAGGCGGCGTCGGGCTATGCCGTATTTGTCTTCCAGCAGATCGCCCATGCGGTCGGGGTTGAAAAGGCCGAGCGGAGATTCGAAGACCGGGCTGATCTGGTTGCCGACCTTCAGCGTGTAGATTGGCCGCTGCTCCATCAGCTTCTTCAGCCGCTCCGCGAGCGAGGATTTGCCGCCGCCGACAGGGCCAAGCAGATAGAGGATCTGTTTGCGTTCCTCCAACCCCTGCGAGGCATAGCGGAAATATCCGGCGATACGTTCGATCGTATCCTCCATTCCGTAGAAGTCGGAGAAGGAGGGGTAGATCTTGATCGTGCGGTTGGAGAAAATGCGGCCCAGCCGCTCATCCTTGCTGGTATCGACCAGGTTCGGCTCGCCTATCGCCTCGACCATTCGCTCGGGGGCCGAGGCATACATGGATTTGTCCTCACGGCAGGCTAGCAGATATTGCTGAAGGCTTATCTCTTCCTGAGCCGCGTTCGCATAGATCTCCGAAAACAGATCGAAGACGTCTGATTGGTTCTCGCGCATGATGCCTTGCCTCGGAGCCGATAGGCTGCCAATCGGCTCATCGCTCCTTCAACTGCCGGCAAGCGTTGTTTGTTCCCGGCAAACTCAATTAACCGGCTGGGATCACATAGCTTTGAGAGCGCCACTCTTCGTGGCCGCAAAGAAGCGGCGCGTCGCGCATCTCGTTGTGAACCAGTGTGCCCACCCGAATCAACAGCCAAGATCAGTGTGCGCGCGGTCGGCTTGTTTGCCAATCGATAACTGGACGTGCCCGCTACTGCGATGCACTGTAGCGGCAGACCAGGAGAGGGCGATGATGGACCGGCGAAGTCTGATATTCGCGTCGCTGGCAGCGATGCTGCCGGTCGGCGCGTCGGCTGCCTTGCGGCTACGCCAGCCAGAACCGCAAACGTTCGACTATGGACCGGCCAAGCTCGACATCTACGCTCCCGCCGGTGCGAACAACCTGCCGGTGGTGCTTTTCGTTCATGGCGGCGCCTGGCGGCTCGGCAAGCGCAGCCAGGTGGGCGCCAAGCCGGCCTTCCTGCTCGCCAACGGGTTCTGCTTCGTCTCGATCGACTATCGCATGCTGCCGGAAGCCGATGTCGCCACCCAGGCGGGCGATGTCGAAAAGGCCTATGCCTATGTGCGCGCCAACATCGCCCGATATGGCGGCGATCCGAACCGCATCGTCGGCATGGGCCATTCGGCCGGCTGCCATCTGATCGCGCTGACCGGCATGCGCGGCGGGCTGCCCGGCGTTGCCGGGTTGATCCTCGACGATACCAGGGCCTATGATCTTGCGGCACTCGAAAAAAGCGGCGGCATGGTCCGCGCTTATGCCCGCGTCTTTTCCGATCCTTCGCAATGGGCGGCTCTGTCGCCGGCGAGCTATGTCGACGGGCGCAAGCATCCGCCGACTTTCATTGCCTATTCACGCGCCGATGGCCGCGACGAGCAATCGACGGCCTTTGCCGAGCGCCTGCGCGCCACCGGCACTGCGGTGACACTGTTCGACGGCAGCGCCTACACGCATATGTCGATCAACCATGACTTTGGCGAGGACGGCGATGCGTTGACGGCCGCCACGCTGGCGTTCCTCAAATCCGCGGTCAGCTGATTGCGCTGCGAGACAGCTGGATCAGACCAAAAGCGCCGGCGGGATATTGCCGTGCCGGCGTTTGCGGGTGCTATTGCACCCTTCGACCGTCTGCTTTGTGACGCTAACCGGAGAGAATTTCATGAATGGCGCCGACCTGCTGTGTGACGTGCTCCTGGCCAATGACGTCACGGTCTGTTTCGCCAATCCGGGCACGTCCGAAATGCATTTCGTTGCCGCGCTGGATCGCAAGCCCGAGATGCGGTGCGTGCTCGGCCTGTTCGAGGGCGTGGTAACGGGTGCCGCCGACGGCTATGCGCGCATGACCGACCGTCCCGCGGCGACTCTGCTGCATACCGGACCGGGTCTCGCCAACGGTTTGGCCAACATGCACAATGCAAGGCGTGCGCGCAGCCCGATGATCAACATTGTCGGCGACCACGCCTCCTACCATCTGCCGCTCGACGCGCCGCTGACCAGCGACATAGAGGGCCTGGCGGCGCCGATGTCGAACTGGGTTGGCCGCGTCAAAGGTCCGGCCGATATCGCCCCGGCAGCGGAGGCCGCCTATCGCGCCTCGCTGACGCCGCCTGGTGTCACGACCCTGATCCTGCCGGCAGATGCTGCCTGGGGCGAGGTTGACGCGGTTTCACCTGGCAAGGTGAAACTGGCGCCGACCCCCGCCGTCGACATGGAAGCCGTGCGCGCAGTCGCCGAAGCGATCCGCGCCCGTCCGGGCCGTATTGGCATGGTGGTGCGCGGGCGTGCAGCACGGGCCGATGCGCTTGAGATCGCGGGTCGAATCTCGGCGGCCGGCGATGTCCGCCTGTTCAGCGAGGTTCTGATCGCCCGGATGCAGCGCGGGCGCGGACGGTTCGCGCCGACGCGCATCCCCTATCCGGTCGATGCGGCGACAGCCACGCTCCGAGATGTCGACGTGCTGGTGCTGGTCGGCGCGAAGGAGCCGGTGGCCTTCTTCGCCTATCCGGGCAAGCCGGGACGGCTGGTCCGAGACGATTGCCAGGTGCTCTCCCTGGCGGCGCATGGCGAGGATCTGAAAGCGGCGCTGGAGGCGTTGGCCGACGAGCTCGGCATCAAGTCGACGAAGCAATTCACCGTCGCAACGGCCTTTCCCGACGAGCCGACGCCAAGCGGCAGATTGACGGACGACGCGATCGCTCTTTCGGTGGCGCGCAAGCTGCCAGCGAATGCCATCGTCTGCGACGAAGCGGTCACCTCGGCACGGCGGTTCTTCGCGCTGTCGGCCTTTGCTGCCCCGCACGATTATATGATGGGCACGGGCGGATCGATCGGCGGCGGCATTCCGATGGCAACAGGCGCGGCGATCGCCTGCCCGGATCGCAAGGTGATCAATCTCGAAGCCGATGGCAGCGGCATGTACACGGTACAGGGCCTATGGACGCAGGCCCGGGAAAAGCTCGACGTGGTCACGATCGTCTTTTCCAACCGGACCTACGCCATCCTGCATGGCGAGATGAAGAATCTCGGCGTGAATTCGATCGGCGAGAACGCCAGGCGTATGCTCGATCTCGACGACCCGGTGCTGGACTGGGTTGCGCTGGCCAAGGGGATGGGCGTGGAAGCGGCCCGCGCCGATACGTGCGAGCGCTTCGACGCGCTGCTCGACAGTGCATTGTCGCGCCCCGGACCGTTTCTGATCGAAGCGGTGATCTGAGAGGCTTACCAGCGGGTCTTTTCGCCGGGTGCGGCCGGTTCGATGGCGAGCGCATGGACGCCCGCCTTCAACTCCGCCGCCAGCAATTCGTTGACGGCGCGGTGGCGGTCGATGCGGCTCATGCCGGCAAAGACCGGCGAGACGATGCGGACGCGAAAATGCGTCTCGCCGGTGCCGTCATAAGCGCCGTGATGGTCTGAGCCGTGGTGGTGGTGACCGGCGTGGAGGTGGCTTTCATTGACGATCACCAGCCGCTCCGGCGAAAACGCCTTGTTCAGCTTGTCTTCCATGGTCGCCTGTATGGACATCGCCACTTCCCTTCACCATATCTGCAAGGCGTGATCGGGAAATCGGGATCGATCTCGCCGGGCCGCCTCAAAAATCACCATTCGCCTTGCTTTATGCCGCGATTCAGCGGTTAGGGCGATCATCGTGAAAATGTCAATTCTTGTTTCGCACGTGCGAACAGCCCATAAATGGGTGAGATGAAACCGTACCCCAAATATTTCGAGAAGATTCGGATCCGTCCCGAAAAGGATGCGGAGCTGAAGTCACGCTCGCCGATCTGCCAGTGGGACGGCTGCAAGGAGGCCGGCACCCATCGCGCGCCGGTCGGTCGCATGAAGGAAGGCGAGTATTTCCAGTTCTGCTTCGACCATGTGCGTGAATACAACAAGGGTTTCAACTACTTCTCCGGCGTCCCGGACACCGAGATCGCCCGCTTCCAGAAGGAAGCGATGACCGGCCATCGGCCGACATGGAAGATGGGCCTCGCTGGCGCCTCGACTCGCTCTTCGCCCGATATGGCGCAGATGCGCTCCGGCCGCGCTGGCTATTACAACCGCATGCGCGACCCTTTCGATCTGTTCAAAGGGCCGAAAGACCCGCGCGAGGCGCGCGAACGAAAGGCCAAGCCGCTTGAGGCCAAGGCACTGGAAACGCTTGGCCTTGATACAAAGGCGACTGGCAAGGACATCAAGGCGCGCTATAAGGAACTTGTGAAGCGCCACCATCCGGATGCGAATGGCGGCGACAGAGGTTCGGAAGACCGGTTCCGCGATGTGCTGCAGGCCTATCGCGTGCTCAAGCAGGCGGGTTTGTGCTGAGCGACCCAACGGTTCGTGTCGTTTTCCAACTTTCATAAGGGTGGAAAAGGCTCTAAGACCGCCCCCGGACAAAATCGATTGCCGGCGAAATCAGGCATTTCGCCCGTGGAGACGTGGATAGAGATGAACAAGGTCGATCGCGACATCGCCAATTTGCCCGACACGACGGTCTCGGTGAAGGACAAATTCGGCTTCGACTCCAAGATGGTGGTGCCGGCCTATTCGGTGACCAGCGAACATGTGCCGGACATCGATCCGGACTATCTGTTCGACAAGGCGACGACGCTGGCGATCCTCGCCGGCTTTGCCTACAACCGCCGCGTCATGGTGTCGGGCTATCACGGCACCGGCAAGTCGACGCATATCGAACAGGTCGCCGCCCGCCTCAACTGGCCCTGCGTACGCGTCAACCTCGACAGCCATGTCAGCCGTATCGACCTCGTCGGCAAGGACGCCATCGTCGTCAAGGACGGGCTGCAGATCACCGAATTCCGCGACGGCATCCTGCCCTGGGCTTACCAGCACAATGTCGCGCTGTGCTTCGACGAGTACGATGCCGGCCGTCCGGACGTGATGTTCGTCATCCAGCGCGTGCTGGAATCGTCTGGCCGCCTGACGCTGCTCGACCAGAGCCGGGTCATCCGCCCGCACCCGGCATTCCGGCTGTTTTCGACCGCCAACACGGTCGGCCTCGGCGACACAACCGGCCTCTATCACGGCACCCAGCAGATCAACCAGGCGCAAATGGACCGCTGGTCGATCGTCACCACGCTGAACTACCTGCCGCACGATAATGAGGTGAACATCGTGCTGGCCAAGGCCAAGCATTATCGCGACGGCAAGGGCAAAGAGATCGTCAACAAGATGGTGCGCGTCGCCGACATGACGCGCTCGGCCTTCATCAATGGCGATCTGTCGACCGTGATGAGCCCGCGGACCGTCATCACCTGGGCCGAGAATGCCGAGATCTTCGGCAATATCGGCATGGCGTTCCGGCTGACCTTCCTCAACAAGTGCGACGAGCTGGAACGCTCGGTGGTGGCCGAGTTCTACCAGCGCGCCTTCGGTGAGGATCTGCCCGAGAGCGCTGCAAACGTGGTGCTGGGCTAAGCAGAGCCTCGATGGCGGGTCCGGGCGACAACACGCGCAACAAGTCGAAGACGGGGTCTGAAGCCGACAGCTTCAAGCGCGCCGTCACAGTCTGCATGCGCGCCATTGCCGGCGACAAGGAGTTTGAGGTCGGTTTCGCCAAGGACAGGCCCGCCCTTGCCGGTAGTCGTGCACGGTTGCCGGAACTGCCGAAGAAAGCCTCGAAAGAGGATATCGCCATTACCCGCGGGCTCGGCGACTCCATGGCGCTGAAGCGCGCCTGCCACGATCAGCGCATCCACACCAAACTGGCGCCGGAAGGCAAGCTGGCGCGCTCGATCTATGACGCGGTCGAACAGGCCCGCGTCGAAGCGATCGGCAGCCGCGCCATGCAGGGCGTCGCCGACAATATAGGCTCGATGCTGGAGGACAAATACGCCAAGGCCAACCTCGTCGACGTCAAGGACAAGGCCGACGCGCCGATCGAGGAAGCGCTGGCGCTGATGGTGCGCGAGAAGCTGACCGGCCGCCCGATCCCCAAGAGCGGCGAGCGGCTGGTCGACCTCTGGCGGCCCTGGGTCGAGGAGAAGGCCAAGGCCGATCTCGACGGGCTGTCGGCCAAGCTCGGCGACCAGCAGGCCTTCGCCCGCGTCGTGCGCGACATGCTGGCGTCCATGGAGATGGCCGAGGAACTCGGCGACGACCAGGAGACCGAAGACTCCGAGGACAATGACGAGAACCAGCCGCAGGGCGAGGAGCAGAGCGAGGAGGGCGGCGAAGACGATTCCGGCTCCGAGCAGTCGCAGTCCGAGGATGCCGAGGCGTCGGCCGACGACGAACAGTCGTCCGAGACGGAAGCCTCCGATGCCACGGCCGACGATTTGTCCGACGACGACGATGCGGATGCCGAGACGCCCGGTGAGGCGCGCCGCAACGACAACCCCTTCACCAACCTGCCGAAGGAAATCGACTACAAGGTCTTTACCACCGCCTTCGACGAGACGGTCGGTGCGGAAGAGCTGTGCGAGGAGGAAGAGCTCGACCGGCTGCGCGCTTTCCTCGACAAGCAGCTGGCCAATCTCTCCGGCGTCGTCGGGCGGCTCGCCAACCGGTTGCAGCGCCGCCTGATGGCGCAGCAGAACCGCTCCTGGGATTTCGACCTCGAAGAGGGCTATCTCGATCCGGCCCGGCTGGTGCGCGTCGTCATCGACCCGATGCAGCCGCTGTCGTTCAAGCAGGAGCGCGACACCAAATTCCGCGACACGGTGGTGACGCTGGTGCTCGACAATTCGGGCTCGATGCGCGGCCGGCCAATCACGGTGGCCGCCACCTGCGCCGACATACTGGCGCGTACGCTGGAGCGCTGCGGCGTTTCGGTCGAGATCCTCGGCTTCACCACGCGGGCGTGGAAGGGCGGCCAGGCGCGCGAGAAGTGGTTGAAGGATGGCAAGCCGCCGAACCCCGGCCGGCTCAATGATCTGCGCCACATCATCTACAAATCCGCCGACCATCCGTGGCGCCGTGCCCGGCGCAATCTCGGCCTGATGATGCGCGAAGGCCTGCTCAAGGAAAACATCGACGGCGAGGCGCTGCTGTGGGCGCACAACCGGCTGATCGCCCGGCCCGAACAGCGCAAGATCCTGATGATGATCTCGGATGGCGCGCCGGTCGACGATTCGACGCTGTCGGTCAATCCGGGCAACTATCTCGAGCGTCATCTGCGCGCCGTCATCGAACTGATCGAGACACGCTCGCCGGTCGAGTTGCTGGCCATCGGCATCGGCCACGACGTCACCCGCTACTACCGGCGCGCCGTCACCATCGTCGACGCCGAGGAACTGGCCGGTGCCATGACCGAGCAGCTGGCCTCGCTGTTTGCCGAGGAAAACGCGCGCGACACGCGCCGCGGCGGCTATCGGCGCGCCGGATGATCTTCTTGCGCGGCGGCTTCAGGCAGACGCTCTTCGCCGCCACTGCCTTGTTCGGTATGGCTTTGGCGCTGGCCAACGCCGCCGGCCCAAGCTCGGTCGAGCCGGTCGAAGTCTCGGCACGGCCGATCACCACCTTCCATATAGGCAGCGCCGACAAACAGTTCGGTCCGCTGGAGTTTGTCGGCGGGCTGGAGATGACGTCGCCGACGCGCGATTTCGGAGCGCTGTCAGCGTTTCGCTTCCTCAAGCCCGGCGGCGATTTCATCGGCGTCGCCGATACCGGCTTCTGGTTTTTCGGTTCGATCACCCACGATGCCGGCAAGCGTCCGTCAGGCGTCCAGAATTTCCGCATGCAGCAGATGGTCGATGCCTCGGGCCGGCCGATCGACAAGAAATGGCAGGTCGACGCCGAAGGCCTGGCGGTCAAGGACGGCATTGCCACCGTCGGCTTCGAGCGCGATCACCGCGTCGCCCAGTTCAAGATCGACGCCAGCAACATGAAGGCGCCGTTCAAGCAGCTGAATTTCCTGGTTCCAGCCCGGGAACTGCGGCAGAACCGCGGCTTCGAGACGGTCACCCACGCCAATCCCTACGGCCAGCACGAGGGCGGCTTGGTCGTGGTCTCGGAAAAGAGCCTCGACAAATCAGGCAATATCTATGCCGCCATCATCGAAGGGCCGCACAAGGGCGTCTTCACGGTGAAGCGCAATGGCGATTTCGACATCACCGACGGCGCCTTCCTGCCGGATGGCGACCTGCTGCTGCTGGAGCGCAGTTTCTCCATGGCTGGTGGCGTCAGGATGCGGCTCAGGCGGATCTATGGCGAAAGCGTCGAGAAAGGCGCTGTCGCCGACGGGCCGGTGCTGATGGACGCCGACATGGGCTATCAGATCGACAATATGGAAGGGCTCGACGTCTGGACCCGCGATGACGGTGCGCTGATGGTGTCGCTGATCTCGGACGACAACCACTCGATCCTGCAACGCAACCTCTACCTGGAATTCATCCTGCACCAGGATTGAGCGGCGGCGCTACGGTTTTGTCGCGAGCCAGATGACATGGCGCGCGCCGCGCTTGCCATGCGCGCGCGCCTTTGCTTCCTCGACCGAAAACCCTGCCTGCTTCAGCCGCCGCGTAAAACCGCTGTCAGGCCCTTGCGACCACACCGCCAGCACGCCGCCAGGTTTCAGTGCGGCACGTGCCGCGCCGAGGCCGGCAGCGTCATAGAGGGCATCATTGCCCTTGTAGACAATGCCTTCAGGGCCATTGTCGACATCGAGCAGGATGGCGTCCCAGGCGGCCTTGTCGGCCCTTATGATGTGGCCAACATCGGCCTCAAGGACGCTCACGCGGGGATCGTCAAGGCAGCCGTCGAAAAGCACTGCCATCGGGCCGCGCGCCCAGGCGACGACGGCCGGGACAAGCTCAGCGACGGTGATGCTCGCGTCGGCGCCCAACTCGGTAAGCGCTGCGCGCAGCGTAAAGCCCATGCCGAGGCCGCCGATCAGGATTTTCGGTCGGCCGTGTCCGGCAATCCTGTCGCAGGAGAGTTTTGCCAGCGCTTCCTCGGAACCGCTGAGGCGACTGTTCATCAACTCGTTGGTGCCGAGCATGATCGAGAATTCAGCCCCGCGCTGCTTTAAGCGCAGTTCCTGGGCGCCGTCGGGCGTCTTTGCAGCGTCAAGCTGGACCCAGGGGATCACGGCCTAGACCGCGACCGCCGGCTGGCTCCAGCGGGCGGCGAGCAGCCGGTAAGGGATCAGTGCCACAACGGCGATGATCAGCTTCACCGAGAGATCGCCGAGCGCCCAGGACACCCAGCGCACGGTCTCCACCGGCAGCACGCCCATCAGCGGTGCCGTCTCCAGCGCAAAGCTGTCATTCGGGCCGGCAAAGGCGAAGAGGGCGGAAAAGGCGATGCTGAAGAACACCAGCGTATCGAACACCGAGCCAACCAGCGTGCCGACGATCGGCGCGCGCCACCAGCTCTGCCGGCGCAGCCGGTTGAATACGGTGACGTCGAGCAACTGCGCGCAGAGGAACGCAGCACCCGAAGCCGCCGCAATGCGCACCAGCCGGTCGGCGGCGGTCTCGAATTCGATCAGCCCGTGGCGAAACAGGAAGGGCGGGATGAGGATCGAGCAGATTACCGCCGTCATGAAGCCGACAAAGACGATGCGGCGCGCCACGGTCGGGCCGTAGCGACGGTTGGCAAGGTCGGTGACCAGGAAGGAGAACGGGTAGGTGAAGGCGCCCCAGGTCAGGATGTCGGCCAGCGACAGGCCGCCGACCTGGCCCTGCATCGGAAACTGCACCAGGATGTTCGATGCCACGACGACAAGCGCCATGGCGGCCACAAAGGGCAAATATCGCGAGAAGGAAGTCATTTTTTTATCCTGGGTAATGGAACCAGCCAGGCGCTATCCGAAGTTCGGATGGCGCTGCCTTATGATTTTGAGCATCGGATCACTCCGATGCTCAAGGCGGTCGTCCCCCGCCTTAAAGTCTTAAGCGGCGGGCTGGTCGGCCTGCTTCTTGGCGATCTGCTTCTTCAAGAGGCGCGCACGCTGCGACAGTTCCTTGGCGTCGGCCTTGGCCAGGAAGGCGTCGAGGCCACCGCGATGCTCGACCGAACGCAGCGCGTTGGCCGAAATGCGCAGGCGCACATTCTGGTTCAGCGCTTCCGAAATCAGCGTCACATTGACGAGGTTCGGCAGGAAGCGACGCTTGGTCTTGTTGTTGGCGTGGCTCACATTGTTGCCGGTCTGGACTGCCTTGGCAGTGAGTTCGCAGGTGCGGGACATGGTTCTAACCTTCAGTTCTTTCTAAGCCTGCCAAACCATTTTCGCCCGCGCCGGGCGGCGCGCGGTTTCAGTCAGGCGGCCTTATGGAAAAAGTTGGCGTTCCATAGTTGCATTTCGCCGGGGCGTCAAGCTCCGGCTTCCCCAGAGATGCGGCGCCCGTTTCATATTAAGGCCGGAATTCAGCCTATAAGCGGTCGCATAGGGACATGCCAGGCCGAAGCTGCCCCGTCTGCGGCCTGGAAATTTAGGGAACGACCCCCGCCATGCTTCGACTGTCACATGCCGTTGCGGCCATGCTTGCCATCGCGTTGCCGACCTCAACGTTTGCCGCCGCCCCGGCGGCCGCTCCGCAGTCCTTCAAGGGCGAATACACGGTATCCTTCCTCGGGCTTTCGGTGGCTAAGGCGACATTTTCCAGCCATTACCAAGGCGACAGCTATGCCATAGACGGCACCGTCGCGGCAGCCGGTCTCGCCACCTTGTTCGACGATACGAGCGGCACGATCTCGTCAAAGGGCAAGATCCTGGGCAAGCAGATGCAGCCGCAGGCGTTTCGCGCCGATTACAAGTCCGGCAAGAAAGCTTCCGTGGTCGACATCCGCTTTGCCAATGGCGCGGTCACCGCCACCCAGGTCATCCCCGAGCCGAAAAAGCGCAACCCCAAGACGTGGATACCGCTGGGTGGCAACGATCTGACATCGGTGCTCGATCCGATGGCCGCCACCGTCATCCATGCCGACAGCCTCGACAAGGTCTGCGGGCGCAAGGTGAAGTTCTACGACGGCGAAATGCGCGCCGATCTGACGCTGACCTATGCCTCGAAGGGCTCGATCTCGGTCAAGGGCTACAAGGGCGACACTGTCACCTGCAAGATGGGCTTCGAGCCGGTGGCGGGCTACCGCAAGGGCCGCAAGGCGCTGAATTACCTGAAGAACAAGAGCCAGATGATGGTGACGTTTGCACCGCTCGGCCAAACCGGGATATATGCGCCGATCCACGCCACGGTCGGGACTCAGATCGGCACCTTGACCGTTAGTGCGCGGCGGTTCGAAGCAACTGAATAGACGCGTTTTTGCGCGTCGCCGGAGACGGGCATGGCGCGCGCAACACTGATCGGCTTTTCGGCGGTTGCCATGTGGGCGCTGCTGGCATTGCTCACAGATGCTTCGGGTGCTGTCCCGCCCTTTCTGTTGTCGGCCATCACCTTCACCATCGGCACCGCGGTAGGGCTGGTCGCCCGGCTGTTCATGCCGCCGAGCGGCAAAAGCCAGAAGATTCCACGCCAGGTATGGGTGATCGGCATTGCCGGCCTGTTCGGCTACCACTTTTTCTACTTCACCGCGCTGCGCAACGCACCGGCGGTGGAGGCAAGTCTGATCGCCTATCTGTGGCCGCTGCTGATCGTGCTGGGATCGGCGCTGATGCCGGGTGAGAAGCTGGCTTGGAACCACGTCGTCGGTGCGCTGCTTGGGCTCGCCGGCACGGTGCTCATCGTCACCAAGGGCGGAGGACTGGCCTTCGATGCGCGCTATGCCTTTGGCTATGCAATGGCGGCCGTCTGCGCGCTGCTGTGGTCGTCCTATTCGCTGCTGTCGCGGCGTTTTCCGGCGGTGCCGACCTCGATCGTCACTTGGTTCTGCGCCGCCACCGCAGCCCTTTCGCTGGTCTGCCATCTCCTGCTGGAAAAGACGGTGCTCCCCGACGGCCCCGGCCAGTGGCTTGCTGTGCTCGGTCTCGGGTCAATGCCGGTGGGCGCCGCCTTCTACGCCTGGGATATCGGCGTCAAGCGCGGCAATATCCAGGTGCTCGGCGCGGCGAGCTACGCCGCGCCGCTTCTGTCGACCCTGGTGCTGATCGCGGCCGGCGTCGCCGAGCCGTCGCTGCGCATCCTCGCCGCCTGCGTGCTGATCACCGGCGGCGCGGCATTGGCGGCCAAATCGCTGTTTCTGCGCAAACCTGCGGTGGCTGAGCGTGGAGCCGGGGTATCCGAAAGTGAAGCCGGGGCATCCGAAGGCGGAGCCAGGGCATGACGATGCCGTTTGCCGGCGGCATCGACGCCAACGCCAATGCGACATTGATTTTTTCGCTGGTGGCGGCGGTGATCTACGCCTTCACCCTGGACATGCGGCCCACACTTGCCCGCTCGGCGGCAAAGACGCTGGCCGTGGCCATGCTTGCCGTGCTCGCCTTCATGCAAGGAGGGCCGCTGCTGCTCGTCGCGGCACTTGCCCTCAGCGCCGTCGGCGATGCCTTCCTGTCGCGCGATGGCGAAAGGGCTTTCCTCGGTGGTTTGGCCAGTTTCCTGGCGGCGCATATCCTCTATGTGCCGCTCTTCCTGCGCCGCGGCGGCGGGCTGGACGTGCTGGGCACCGAGACCTGGCGCGGCGCGATGGCGCTTGCCATAGCGGCTTTCGTGGTCGTCATGCTGGCGGCACTCTGGCGCCGTGTCGGTCCCGGCCTGCGGGTGCCGATCGCCGTCTATATCGCGGCCATATTGGCGATGGGTGTTTCGGCGTTGACGCTCGACAATCCGTGGGTCATCGGCGGCGCCGTTATGTTCATGGCATCGGACGGGCTGCTCGCCGCCGAGAAATTCCTCGTGCCTGCCATCGCGCCCTACCGTGCCGGCATGCGCTATGCCGTCTGGGTGCTTTATTACGCAGCCCAGTTGGCGATTACGCTCGGCTTTTTGCCAAGCTAGGCTCCCAGCCGGGTTCGGCCATCTCGAAGGCGGCGAAGTCGAAGCCCGGCGCCACGGTGCAGCCGACCAATGTCCATTCGCCGAGGCTGCGCGCCGATTGCCAACAGCCGGCCGGCACGACGATCTGCGGCCGCTCGCCCGCCGCAAGTTCAATGCCGAGCACCTGCTCGATCATTGCACTGCCTTCCTCGCACATCGACAGCGCCAGCGGCGCCCCGGCATGGAAATGCCAGACCTCGGCCGCGTCCTTGACCCGGTGCCATGCGGAAATCCGGTCCTGTTCAAGGAGGAAATAGATCGCCGTCGAATGCCCACGCGCGCCGCCGGCGCCGTCGCGAAAGGTCTCCGCATACCAGCCGCCTTCCGGATGCGGCCTAAGGCCGAGCGTGGCGATGATTTCAGCGGCGCTGGTCATGGCTTTCCCGCAGACGTCACGATGCTCAGAAATTATCCTTGCGCTTGCGGATTTCGGCGAACACGTCGGCATCGCTGGCGTTTTCCATGCCGAGGTGCTTGCGGATCGCGGGATCGTGCCAGCGCAGGAACGGATTGGTCGACAGTTCCTCGCCGATCGTGGTCGGCAGCGTCGCCTTGTTGTCGGCGCGCAGCGTCTCGATCTTCGCCGCCCGCTCCTTCAGCGCAGAATTGGTCGGGTCGACGGTCAACGCGAAGCGGGCATTGGAGAGCGTGTATTCATGGCCGCAATAGATGACCGTGTCGGCCGGCAGCGCCGCCAGCTTCTTCAGCGAGTCGTACATCACCGGCGGCTTGCATTCGAACAGCCGGCCGCAGCCGAGCGCGAAAAGCGTGTCAGCGGTGAACGCCACTTTCGAGGCCGGCAGATGATAGGAGACGTGGCCCGCCGTGTGGCCGGGCGTGGCGATGACATCGATCCGCTCGCCACCGAGATGGACGACGGAGCCTTGGCCGACGGTCTCGTCGATGCCGGGGATCTTTTCCTTTTCCGCATCCGGTCCTACGATGCGCAGCTTGAAGAGCTCCTTCAGCGCCAGATTGGCCTCGACATGGTCGACATGGTGATGGGTGGTCAGGATCATCGTCGGCTTCCAGCCGGTACGCTCGATCGCGGCCAGGATCGGCGCCTCCTCGGGCGCGTCGATGATGGCGGTCTCACCGCTTTTGGGGTCATGCACAAGCACGCCGAAATTGTCGCTGCGGCACATGAACTGTTCGATTTCGACTGGCATTTTCATCTCTCCATCTGTCGCCGCAGACATAGGGCGCTTGGCCCGCGATGTCATCTAGCTTTGCAGGACTTGGCGGCTTTGTTGAACTTCAGCGGCATCGCAGCTACCGTCCCGCGTATGCATTCCGATATCGTCGATCTCCGTTCCTTCTATTCGACCACGCTTGGCCGCCTGGCCGAACGCTCGATCACCATGGCGCTTTCCTCGATCTGGGCTGCCGTGCCCAATGAGCGGCTGGTTGGGCTCGGCTATACCTTGCCGTGGCTGGAGCGGTTCGGCGCCGATGCCGAGCGGGTCTTTGCCTTCATGCCGGCAACCCAAGGTGCGGTCGTCTGGCCGGCGAATGGACCGACCTCGACGGCGCTGGTCTTCGACGAGGAGTTGCCGCTTGTCGATTCCTGCATCGACCGCATGCTGCTGGTGCATTCGCTCGAACACGTCGAAAACCCGCGCGAGACACTGAACGAAATCTGGCGGGTGTTGTCGCCGGCGGGCCGCGTCGTCATCGTCGTTCCTAACAGGCGCGGCGTCTGGGCCCGGTTCGAGCACACACCGTTCGGCAATGGCCGGCCGTTCTCGCGCGGCCAGCTAACCGAATTGCTGCGCGAGGCGAATTTCACACCGGCGTCCTGGTCCGATGCGCTGTTCTTCCCGCCATCGCCGCGGCGCTTCATGATGCGGTTCCACAATGTGCTGGAGCGCGCCGGCCGGCGGTTCTGGCCAATCTTTTCCGGCGTCATCGTGGTCGAGGCGCAGAAGCGGCTCTATCAGGGTGTGCCGGTCGCGCAGCGCGCCTCGCGCCGCGTCTTCGTCCCGGTGCTGTCGCCGCACGGCGCGACAAGGCTTGGCCGCCGCGCCGATGGGGTGACATCGACCACGCGTCGGGTGACACCTTCGTGATCGTGATGAAAACTGGTGTTGCGTGGGATTTTCCCACCTATCTGTCGCAGATGCATTCGCAGCCCGTTTGAGCGGCGGATGCCTTCAAGTCCCTCCATCCGGTTTCAGCACCGCTGTTGAACGTAAGGACCCCAGGCCATGGCTGATCAACTGGACATCAACGCCACACCGCAGCCGGTAACCGTCGAAGCCAGCAGCCTGCGCGACCAGGTGGCGACGATCAAACGGGCGCTGGTAGGCTCGCCGGTGCGCAAATGGCTGCTGTGGACGTCGGTCGGCATCATGGCGGTCATCGTCGCGACGTCGATCGGCCAGGTTCTGCTCAACCGCTGGAACCAGCCCTTCTACGATGCGCTGGCGCGTCGTGACATGGCAGCCTTCCTGCATCAGCTGATGATCTTTGCAATGATCGCCGGTACGCTGCTGGTGCTCAACATCGCTCAGACCTGGCTCAACCAGATGATCCGGCTGAAGCTGCGCGAGGCGCTGACGCTCGACCTTATCGACCAGTGGATGCGGCCGGCGCGGGCCTTCCGGCTCGCCAATGCCGGCGCCATCGGCGTCAATCCCGACCAGCGCATGCAGCAGGATGCCGCGCATCTCAGCGATCTGACGACGGATCTCGGCGTCGGATTGCTGCAATCCTTCATCCTGCTCGTGTCCTTCGTCGGCGTGCTGTGGCAATTGTCGTCGGGCTTCGTCTTCCACATCAACGGCTGGTCGCTGGCGATACCGGGCTACATGGTCTGGGCCGCGTTCCTCTATGCCGGCATCGCCTCCTGGCTGAGCTGGCTGGTCGGCCGGCCGCTGATCCGCCTCAACAGCGATCGCTACACGCGCGAAGCCGAGCTGCGCTCCTCGATGGTGCGGGTCAACGAGAATGTCGACGCCATTGCGCTCTATCACGGCGAAGCCGATGCGAAGCGCCGGCTCGAAATCGACCTCGGCACGGTGCTGGGCGCGATGCGCAATATCTACAAGGCGCAGATCAATCTGGCGTGGGTGACAGACACTTATGGCTGGATCACCGTCGTGGCGCCGATCCTGGTGGCGTCGCCGGTCTATTTCTCGGGCGATATCAGCTTTGGCGGGCTGATGATGGCGGTCGGTGCCTTCAACCAGGTGCATTCGTCGCTGCGCTGGTTCATCAACAACATCGGCGGCATCGCCGACTGGCGCGCGACACTGATGCGTGTCGCCGACTTTCGCATTGCACTCGATGAAACCGACGTGCTGCATGACAAAGAAAGGCGCATCGAGGTCAGCGACAATGCCAATGGCAACATGACCTTCGAGAGGCTTGAAGTGGCCTCACCGGAAGGCTGCACCAAACTTGCCGAAAGCCATGTCGAAATCCATCCCGGCGAGCGCGTCATGATCACCGGCGAGCCAGGCGCCGGCAAGACGCTGTTCTTCCGCGCCATTGCCGGCCTGTGGCCGTGGGGGAGCGGACGGATCGGCCTGCCGGCGGGAGAGGCCCCGATCTTCGTGCCGCGCGTACCGTATTTCCCGGCCGGCACGCTACGCGAGGTGCTTGACCATCCGAACGGCCTCGCGCCAGCCAGCGATGCCGAAATTTCGGCAGTGCTTGCCGAGGTCGGCCTCGAGCGCCTGTCATCCTCGCTCGACCGTTCCGCACGCTGGGGGCGTGAACTCGGCGATGACGAACAACGCTCGCTCGCCTTCGCCAGGCTCGCCTTGCGAAAGCCGAAATGGGTGATCATCGACGAGGCGATGGATGCGTTCGACGGGCCGTCGCTGCGGCGGGTTCTGTCGATGCTGGAAAAACGCCTGCCCGGGACCGCGATCCTCAACATCGGGCGAGGCCTGCACAGCAATCAGTTCTTCCCCCGCGCGCTGAGCATCGTGAAGGATTCCGGTGCGCCGGCGCTGAAACCCGCCCGCGTCAGGGCCGGCGCTATCGACCCGCCGCCGAAGGCGACTGTACGGCGAAAGAACTAGCCGGGGCTTTATTTCGCCGCGATCGCGGCGAAGATTCGCGGATCGAAACATCCGTGGTGCGGCCATGCTCGATGCGCTCAGCCTGCTAGCCTGCCTTGCTTGCACTCCGGTCACGCCCGTGGTGGCCCCGGCAAGCAGCGGTGCCGTCGATGTCGAACTGGTACTGGCCGTCGATATCTCGCAGTCGATGGACGAGAGGGAGTTCGCGCTGCAGCGCGCCGGCTATGTCGAGGCGCTCAGGCATCCCGATTTCATCAAGGCTGTGCGCTCGGGCACGACCGGCCGCATCGCGCTTGCCTATTTCGAATGGGCGGGCGTCGTGCGCGAGGATGGCGTCATCGCCTGGCAGGTCATCGACAGCGCAGAGAGCGCCAACGCCTTCGCCGACAGAATAGCCGCGCGGCCGTTCCGCAGCTTTCGCGGCACCTCGATCTCCGGCGCGCTTGCCTTCGGCGCCGGGCTGTTCGACGGCACCGGGTTCGACGCGCCACGCAGTGTCATCGACATTTCCGGCGACGGTCCCAACAACACCGGACTGCCGGTCGCCACCACACGCGATGCCGCGGTGGCCAAGGGCATCGTCATCAACGGCCTGCCGATCCTGATCAGCCCGTCGCCGACCTTCAGCCATCTCGACCAGTACTATGACGACTGTGTCACCGGCGGGCCCGGCTCCTTCGTGCTGCCGATCTACGCCGCCTCCGAATTCGCTACCGCCATACGCCGCAAGC
This sequence comes from Mesorhizobium sp. PL10, assembly GCF_053714315.1. Classification (NCBI taxonomy): domain Bacteria; kingdom Pseudomonadati; phylum Pseudomonadota; class Alphaproteobacteria; order Hyphomicrobiales; family Phyllobacteriaceae; genus Mesorhizobium; species Mesorhizobium sp. PL10. The sequence goes on from NZ_JBSKBR010000001.1 coordinate 419,081, forward strand.
TTATCATGGAGGTGAGCGGTATTGCCGATGCGACCGTGGTCACGATCGACGCGGCCGCACCGATGGATTGCCTGCAGGGCGAACGCGACCGGCGGTTTTATTCCGATCCGTATTTCCCGGAACTCGATAAATGAGGTTTTGGGGCATTTCCGGAGGGAGGGCCGCTGCGCGGCTTCCAGGGAGCTTCAGGCCGGCCGCGCACCGTATTTGTCGCGAAATTCGGTGTAGAGATCGCGGCGCCAGCGCCGGCCGCCGACATAGCCGCGCAACAGTTGCGGCACCGAATAGCCGAGTGCCTTCGACGACCGGTTGGCCAGATAGCCGGAGAATGCCTGCGAAACCCTGCCCTTGAGCGCGTCGGCGATGAGCTGCCGGGCAATCATGTAGGGCGGAATGTGGGGGTAGCGGTCGGCGATATAGGGGTGCTTGTCGATCAAACTGGCATAGGCTTCGACATAGCCATCGCGCTGTCCGGAGATGGAATTCTCGGAATTGTACTTTTTCCAGTCGATCACTTCGGAGAGTTGCGCGCCGCTGCGGTGGGCAAAGCGCAGCAACAATTCGCGATCCTGCATGCGCGTGACGTCGCTGTCGTAGCCGCCGATGGCCAGCAGCGACTCGCGCCGGGCGGTGATTGCCGACCCGGCAATGAAGATTGTCTGCCCAACCAGGGCCCGCTCCAGCGAATCGCGGGTCAGGAACGCATCGCGATTGACGCAATTGGTGCGGCGATTGCCCTTCAGCGAGACGAAGGAGCTGATCAGCACTTCCAGCGAGGGATTGGCCTCGAACCACTCAAGTGTCCGCTCCAGCCGGTCCGGAAGATAGACATCATCGGAATCGAGAAAGGTCACCACGGGCGCCTGCGCCCGTTCGATGCCGGCATTACGGGCAGCATTGGCGCCGCGCCATTTCGAACCGACATAGACCAGCCGCGGGTCGCGGATTTCGGCAAGGGCTGCGGCCGTGCCGTCGGTCGAGCCGTCATCGACGACAATGTGCTCAAAACGAGTGACGTTCTGCGCCAGAACGCTCTCGACGGCGCGCAGAACCTTGCTCCGCCGGTTGTGAGTCGGTGTGATCACCGTGATTAGCGGAGCGAGGTCGGCAGTCTTCGACATATTGCTTTGGCTATGCCCCGGATTCCGTAGTGTTCGGACGAACGGTCGGTTCCGCCTCAGGATTGCGTTCGATTCGACGCTACAAAAATGCAGCAGCAATGTCATCACAAACTGTTGAGCCAGGATGCCCTCGGCGATCCGATTACGTCTGACGTAATCGATCAGATGACGTCATCGCGGCAGATTGCGCCCACGAGGGCCGGTTGTTCGGCTTCGACTACACAGGGAGTTCAGCCATGACCGCCTACGCCGTCGCCCATATGCGCCAAGTCACAATGGGCCCGCAGATCGTCGAGTATCTGCAGAAGATCGATGCAACACTTGCACCGTTTGGTGGCCGCTATCTTGTTCATGGCGGCGAGCTGGACGTGATTGAGAACGATTGGTCCGGGCACTTGATCATCATTGAGTTTCCAGACAAGGAACATGCGCGCGGCTGGTACGATTCATCAGCCTATCGGGAGATTCTGGCCTTGCGCACCGACAACTCCGACGCCGATGTGGTCATCGCCGACGGTGTCAGGCTCCCGCACAAGGCCACGGACGTGCTGGGATAGGTGGAGATCAATCGGCAGCTATCGAGAATTCGATTGACCCGTAAACCCCAGTTTTGCGACGGTCAGACAGGCGCACGCGGAAACTGCCCGCTCCAACTGGGGGCGAAACGCCGTCACTGGGAGGCCGGTTTTCCATGTCGATGCAGACGATTCGCGGCGATCTGCTGCAACTTGCGCTCGATGGGCGGTTCGATGTCGTCGTGCATGGCTGCAATTGCCAGTGCGCGATGGGCAAAGGCATTGCGCTGTCCATTAAGCAGCGCTTTCCCGAGGCCTATGCGGCCGACCGCGCGACCATGAAAGGCGATCCCGCCAAGCTCGGACGCATATCGGTCGCCGAGATCAGGCGCGGGGACCGAACCTTTCATATCGTCAACGGCTACACGCAATTCCACTGGCAAGGGCAGGGTATGAAAGCCGACTATGAGGCGATCCGAAAGGTCATGCGGGCAGTCAAGGTCCAATTCGCCGGCAAACGCATCGGCTATCCGAAAATCGGCGCTGGCCTGGCCGGTGGCGACTGGGAAAAGATCGCCTCGATCATCGCGGGCGAGCTTGCTGGCGAAGATCACACCTTTGTCGAGTACGCCGGGTAGCGTCTCCGGCGAATCAGCGCTTCAGCAAGAACACCGCCTGCTGGCCGAAGAAATTCCAGAACCACCATGGCATCGACAGGCCGATCTTCTGGCCGTTGCCGTCGAGCGCGGTCGCCTTTTCCACCGAGGCGCCGAGCTCCTCGACCAGGTTGACGAAGTCGCGGATGGTGCAGAAGTGGATGTTGGGCGTGTCGTACCAGGAATAGGGCAGGTCCTCCGTCACCGGCATCCGTCCCTTGAAGAACAACGACAGCCGCACCCGCCAATGGCCGAAATTGGGGAAGGAGACGATGGCGCGGTTGCCGATCCTCAAGAGTTCGTCCAGCACCAGCTTCGGGTTGCGGGTCGCCTGCAGCGTCTGCGACAGGACGACGAAGTCAAAACCCTTGTCGGGATAGAATTCGAGGTCGGTGTCGGCGTCGCCCTGGATGACCGAGAGGCCGCGCGCCACGCACTCGTTGACGCCGCGCTGCGACAGTTCCAGCCCGCGACCGTCGACCTGCTTGGTCTCCTGCAGGAGTTCGAGCAGCAGGCCGTCGCCGGAGCCGACGTCGAGCACCCGCGAGAGCGGCGGGATGAGGCCGGCGACGACTTCGAGGTCGACGCGCTGGGCGCGGTTGACGCTCATGGCTTCGCCCCTTGCCTGGCGCATGATCCATGGCCGAAAAGTCTGCAATATTTCGGGGTCATGCGCTGAGCCCTCTCGCCCTTGCAGCGGAGCCGATGAAGCCGTTGATGGCGGCGAACAGTTCCGGCTCGTCGAGCAGGAAGGCGTCATGGCCGCGGTCGGTGTCGATCTCGACGAAGGAGACGGAAGCGCCGGCGGCGTTGAGTGCATGCACGATCGAGCGGCTCTCCTCCGTCGGGAACAGCCAGTCCGAGGTGAAGGAGACCAGGCAAAATCGCGTCTTTGTGCCGGCGAAGGCATCGGCCAGCCGGCCGCCATGGTCGGCGGCAAGGTCGAAATAGTCCATCGAACGGGTCATGTAGAGGTAGGAGTTGGCGTCGAAGCGGTCGACGAACGTCATGCCTTGGTGGCGCAGATAGCTCTCGATCTGGAAATCGGCATCGAAACCGAAGGTCAGCGCTTCGCGATCCTGCAGATTGCGGCCGAATTTCCTGTGTAGGGCGGCCTCCGACAGATAGGTGATGTGAGCGGCCATGCGCGCCACCGCCAGTCCCTTTTCCGGGCGCGCACCATGCTCGAAATATTTGCCGCCATGCCAGTCCGGGTCGGCCATGACGGCTTGGCGGCCGACCTCGTGGAAGGCGATGTTCTGCGAGGAATGGCGCGCGCCGGTGGCGATCGGCAGCGCCGAGAAGACGCGCTCGGAATAGCACGATGCCCATTCCAGCACCTGCATGCCGCCCATCGAGCCGCCGAGCACACAAAACAATTTTTCGATGCCGAAATGGTCGACCAGCATCAACTGCGCCCGCACCATGTCGCGGATGGTGATGATTGGCAGGTCGAGCCCATAGGGCTTGCCGGTGGCCGGATTGGTCGAGGCCGGACCGGTCGAGCCGAGGCAGCCGCCGATGACGTTGGAGCAGATGACGAAGAAGCGGTTGGTGTCGATGATTCTGCCGGGGCCGATCAGCACTTCCCACCAGCCCGATTTGCCGGTCACCGGATTGGTGCTGGCGACATGCTGGTCGCCGGTCAGCGCATGGCAGACCAGGATAGCGTTGGAACGGGCGTCGTTCAAGGCGCCGTAGGTCTGGTAGGCGATCTGGAACGGCGACAGAAGTGTGCCGGCGTCGAGCTTCAGCGGCTTGTCGGCGCCGAAATGCAACACCGGGCTCGACGGGTTGTCGGCCTCGTTGTTGGTTTTTGCAGCGCGGAGCGTGGTCATGTGACTCTCCTTGCCCGCCGTCAGGCAATAAAAAACCGGCAATGCGATCGCAAAGCCGGTTACGTCACGCAAACGGCCCTTTAGCGAGTTGTTTAACGTGGCTGCAAGCCGACCGGCCAAATCACCACGGGACGTTGCGTTCTTCTAGAACTCGCGCGGCCCGGCGTCAACGGCCAGGGTGGGGACCAGGCATTGCACACCCCAGCAGCCTCTCGACAACAGCGGCCACGGCTTGTATTTCCGCTGCGGCCTCCGGACGGCGGCATTTCAGACGGATTTGCGACATGGACAAGACAGCGGACAAGGCACGGCCGACGCCCCGCGCGGGCATCATGGACATAGAAGCCTATGTGCCGGGCAAGAGTACGGCGCCGGCCGGCGTCGCCAAGGTCCATAAATTGTCGTCGAACGAGAACCCGCTCGGCCCGTCGCCGAAGGCAATCGAGGCGGCGCGTGAAGTTGCCGCGAGGCTCGACGTCTATCCCGACGGCACCGCAAGGCGGCTGCGCGAGGCGATCGCCGAAGTGCACGGCCTCAACCCGGCAAACATCATCTGTTCCAACGGCTCGGACGAGATTTTGGGCCTGCTGGCGCAGACCTATCTGGCGCCGGGCGACGAGGCGATTTTTACCGAACACGCCTTCATGGTCTACAAGATCTACATCCAGTCGGCGGGGGCCAGGCCGGTTGCGGTCAAAGAGACCGAGGAGCGCGCCGATGTCGACGCGATCCTGGCCGCGGTTACGCCGGCCACGAAGATCGTGTTCCTCGCCAATCCCAACAATCCGACCGGAACCTATCTGCCGTTCCAGGAGGTGCGTCGGCTGCATGCCGCGCTGCCGGGCAATGTGCTGCTGGTGCTTGACGCGGCCTATGCGGAATATGTGCGACGCAACGACTATGAGGCCGGCATCGAGTTGGCGGGCAGCGCGCAGAATGTGGTCATGACCCGCACCTTCTCCAAGCTCGGCCTTGGCGGCGCGCGCATCGGCTGGATGTATGGCCCGCTGCACATCGTCGATGCGATCAACCGCATCCGCGGGCCCTTCAACGTCAATGCAACGGCGATCGAGGCCGGCATCGCGGCGATCCGCGACCGCGCCCATGTCGAGCGCAGTTCGTTGCACAACGAGGTCTGGCTTACCTGGCTGAATGAAGAGCTGACGAAGCTTGGCCTCAGGGTGACGCCGAGTGTCGGCAATTTCGTGCTCATCCACTTTCCGCAGGACAAGAAGCATTCGGCAGAGGCAGCGGACGAGTATCTCACCCAGCGCGGCTATATATTGCGGCGGGTTACCGGCTATGGCTTCCCCAACGCGCTGCGCATGAGCGTCGGCACAGAAGAAGCCAATCGCGGCGTCATCGACGCGCTCACGACATTCCTGAAAAGCTGAAGCACATGACATCACCGATGTTCGAGAAAATCGCGCTGGTCGGCATCGGCCTGATCGGCTCGTCACTGGCCCGCGTCATCCGCCGCGAAGGTCTGGCCAGGCATGTCGCCATCGCGACGCGCAGCCCGACCACGCTGGCGCGTGCGAAGGAGCTTGGTCTCGGTGAATCCTACACCGCAGACGCAAAAGAAGCGGTTCGCGATGCCGACCTTGTCATCGTTTCGGTGCCGGTTGGCTCGTCGGGCGAGGTGGCGGAGGAAATCGCGCCGGCGCTGAAAAAGGGTGCCATCCTCACCGATGTCGGTTCGACCAAGGCCTCCGTCATTGCGCAGATGCAGCCGCATGTGCCGGAAGGCGTGCATTTCATACCTGGGCATCCGCTGGCGGGTACGGAGAAGTCGGGCCCGGACGCCGGTTTTGCCGAGCTGTTCGAAAACCGCTGGTGCATCTTCACGCCGCTGTCGGGCACCGATTCGGCCGCGCTGGAAAAGCTGTCGGAGTTCTGGCGGCGCTGCGGCTCGAACATCGACACGATGGACCCGCAGCATCACGACATGACGCTGGCCATCGTTTCGCATCTGCCGCACATCATCGCCTACAACATCGTCGGCACCGCCGACGATCTGCAGTCGGTGACCAAGTCGGAAGTGATCAAATATTCAGCCTCGGGTTTCCGTGACTTCACCCGCCTTGCCGCTTCCGACCCGACCATGTGGCGCGACGTGTGCCTGCACAACAAGGACGCCATCCTTGAGATGCTGGCGCGCTTTTCGGAGGACCTCGCTTCGCTGCAGCGGGCGATACGCTGGGGCGACGGCGACAAGCTGTTCGACCTGTTCACCCGCACCCGCGCCGTGCGCCGTTCGATCATCGAGGCCGGCCAGGATATTGACGTGCCGGATTTTGGCCGCCAGGCGGTGGAGCATCCTACAAAAGGCTAGTCTGTTTCAGGCAGGCCAGGTTACGGCGACCATGGCCATTGTCTCGGCCCGGTTCGGCGCGCCCAGCCGGCCGCCGAAGCGCTGGCATTTGAGCGCGGCGGCGGCACTGGCAAAACGCAAGGCCTGCTCGATCGGCATGGCTTCGGCGAGCCCGACGGCAAAGGCGCCGTGAAAAACGTCGCCGGCGGCCAGCGTATCCACCGCCTTGACCTTCGGCGCCGCGACGTGGCGTACCAACCCCGATGAGCGATCTTGCCACCAGCTGCCCGCCGCGCCGCCAGTGACCGCGACGAAGGCATCGGTGCGGCTAGCGAGGTCGGCACAGGCGGTTTCAGGGTCCAGCGCATGGCCGCAGACAATGCGCGCCGCCGTCTCCGAAGCGACGATGTGCGAGGCCAGCGGCAGCAGACGCTCCAGCACTTCGAGCGGCGCGGTGTCGGCGTCGAGGATCGCCGGGCGGCCGGCGTCGCGCGCGGCGGTCAGGGCAAGTGCTGCAGCGCCCGGCCAGCGGACGTCAACCAGAACGGCGTCGAAGCCGGAAAGATCGGCGACAGGCAGCGCCTCGGGGTCAACCTGCGCCTTCGGGTCGTAGAATGGCACGATGATGCGCTCGCCATGGGCGTCGATCAGGATCGAGGCCAGCGCCGAACGCGCGCCTTTGACGCGGCGGACAAAGCTGCAATCGACGCCCTCGGCTTCGACGCCGGCCAGCAGCTGATCGCCGATGGCATCGTCGCCCGCACTGGCCCACAGGAACACCTCCGCGCCGAGACGGCGTGCGGCCGCAGGCCGCACTTGTCGCCATGCCCGCAGCGAGCTGGACGCCGTCCGATGCGATGAACTTGCCCTGATGCGTGGGCAGGGTTTCCAGACGCAGGATGGTATCCAGCGTCAGCGCGCCAACGCTGAGCAGTTTAACTGGCCGGCTCATGTGTTGGCTTGGCTAAGCATAGGTCTTCCCCCAAAGCCGTTCGTGCTTTGGGATCATGCTCTAATCGACCGGCTTGATCTTGCCCAGCGGAATGAAGCCGAGCGAAGCCTTGCCCCTCACCACCTTGAGCGGCATTGACGGTTCGTTGCCGAGCAGCGCCAGGCCGGCAAAGCCTTGCTCGATCTGGCTCTTCTGCTCGGGGATTGCGGTGGCGAGGATTGCCGCCACAGCTTTGGGATCCTTGAGCTTGATCGTCAGGTCGGCGTTGATCAGTCCGTTGGCGTCGACCGACACCGGGCCGGAGACGGTGATGCGCGCAGTTCCCGACGACAGGTCGAGCTTGTGAATGTCGGCCGCCTGGCCGCGCAGGCTCCTGGCCTCCGTCTTCATCAGCGCAACGCCGTTCTTCAGCGTCGCGTCGCCGCTGCCATCGAGCGGCGGCAACACGCGCCCGCCGATCGCGTCGGCGTCGATCTCAAGATCGGTGAAGCTTCCGACATAGCCGATGTCCTGGCCGTCGGGCCGCAGCTCTCCCGCTGCAGTGCCGGCACTGAACAGCGAGACCGGGTCGGTGTCATCGGCCGGGTCGGTCTGGCCGGACAGGCTATCGGCCCGCAGCGAAATGCTGCGGGGTAGGGGCCAGGAGAGTTTTGCGTCGGCCTGCAGATTGCCCCAATCGATCCATAGCGGCGTCATTCCGGGCACCGATGTGCGCAGTGGTCCGCGCAACTCGGCAGCGGGCGACAGGGGACGGATGAGTTCGGCCACGAAATTGAAGCTGCCGGTCGAGGCGGCGACGTTCCTGGTGTCATCCTCGTAAGCCAGCGTGTCACAGAAGACGGCAAAGCTCAGGGGATAGCCGCTGACGGTGAGATTGGCGCAGCCGGCCTCTATGCCTTTGGCGTTCAGCTCCGCCACCGCCTTGTCGGCTTCGCTTCTGACGCGGCCGGCGACATAGAACCAGACCGCGCTGTAGACGCCGAACAGCATAACGACCAAAGCGGCGATCCAGAACAGCCGGCGGCGAAATTTTGACGGACGCTCGTCAGTTGACGTCATGCTGCGGCTTTCATTAACGCGGGCGTGTTGCGGGTGGACTGTGGCTTACGCAACAAGCAAAAAGAGAGAAGAGCACCGATTCCGATGCGGCGGCGTCACTCACGTGCAATCAGGCTTGGCGATATGGGCGATTTTTGGGTTTTTGGCTACGGCTCGCTGATCTGGCGGCCGGGATTCGCTCATGTCGAGACCCGCCGCGCCCGGCTTTACGGCTACCGCCGGTCGCTCTGCGTGTATTCCTTCGTGCATCGCGGCACGCGAGAGCGGCCGGGCCTGGTGCTCGGCCTCGACCGCGGCGGCTCCTGCATCGGGCTGGCGTTTCGCGTACCCGGCGAGTTGCGCGATGAGGTGCTGACCTATCTGCGCGAGCGTGAACTCGTCACCAGTGTCTATCTCGAGCGTGTGCTCGATATCAGCCTCGACGGGAACGGCTTGGCCGAGCGTGAGACCGTGAAAGCCGTCGCCTACATCGTCGACCGCCAGCATGAACAGTATGCCGGCGGGCTCGATGCCGCGCATGCGGCAGGCGTCATCCGTGGGGCTGTCGGCCAGTCCGGAAACAATGAGGGCTATGTGGTAAGCACGGTCGAGCATCTGAAGGCGCTCGGCATTCGCGATCACTGGCTGGAAGAGGTGGCGAGAGGGGTCGCGCCCGACGCTACATCGTGAAAATCTGTTTTCCCAGATCGGCGCGATCCAGGCTGTTTGCGACGGCAAGCTTGAATTGGGTCAGCGGGTGGATACCGCCGACAGGGATATGGAAGCCGGGCTGGCCGAAGATGTCGACAATCTCGCGCAGCATCGGCCGGTCGGCTTCGACGGGCGGCGAAAAGAAGTAGCGATAAATGTTTGCCCTGATTTCGGCGCCGCTCAGCAGCACGTCGAAATTGTGCAGCTCGAAACGCTCCGCGCTCATGCCGCCGTTGATGACCATCTGCCCGCCAAGGGCAAGGGTGCGGATCAACTCGCCGCTGACAGGCCGGCCGACATTGTCGATGATGCCGTTCAGTCCGGCGCCGCCGGTCATGTCCATGATGGCCTCCCGGATGTCGCCATTCACGTCCGACAGGTCGAGGATGGCGGCGGCGCCAAGCTCCTTCAAGTTCAGCCTTTGATGCTGACGTCGTACCACCGCGATGACATTGATGCCGCGCCGTTGGGCGAACTGCATCACCATGGTTGAAATCGAGGAATAGCCAGCCGTGACCGCCAGCCACTGGCCAGGCTGCACCCGGGAATCCACCAGCAGGTCCCAGGCGGTGATGGGGTTCACCATTTGCCCGGCGCGTTCGGCGGGATAGTCGGCGGGCAAAGGGATAAGCCATTCAGCGGGAATGGCCGCGTACTCGGCCCAGGTGTTGTAGTGGCTGAAGGCGACAAGCGTGCCGGGTTGCAGCGCGACTCCTGTCCCGGCCGCCTCGACGATGCCTGCACCATGATTTCCGGCGATCTGCCGGGGAAAATGCGGCTTCTTCGGTTCGGGATAGAGGTTCTGGATGAACAGAAAGTCGCCCGGGTTGACCGAAGCCGAGACCATCCTGACCAGCACCTCGCCGTCACCGATGCGCGGCGTGGGGACATCATCGAGATAGAGCACGTCGCGCGGCGAGCCGATTTCGTCGAATACAATTGCTTTCATGTCGGTCTCCACACGGGCCAGCGGCCGGGACGCGACCGGCCAAACACGCCGATACATGCATCGGCGCGGCGGACCTTATGGGCGGTCGCCGAAAATCAGAATTGGCAGATTTGACAATCTGTATGCTAAATTTGCCATATCTTGTTGTGCATGAGGAGGCATCTTGGCCAACCAACCCCTCCACGCCGTAATCTGGCTGCCGTCGACTTTCTATTCCGCAGTCGCCGCCACGCTCGTCGAAATGTTCGACCTGGTGAACACCATCCGCGGCGCACCGGCGATTTCCTTCGAATTCGTGGCGCGGCAGGCTGACGCCACGACGACACCGGGAATTTCGTTTCACACCAGACGCGAACCCTCGCAGCGTATGGACCTGCTGATCCTGCTTGCCATGCCCGGCATGCAGGTGCCGGAACTGGTTGCCGCGTTGGCGCAAGAGAGCCGCCATGCCGCGCCGTTGATCACCAGGGCACAGCGTGACGGCGCCATTATCGCCGCGCATTGCGGGGCCGGTTATTTCCTGGCCGATGCCGGCCTTCTCGATCGAAAACGCGCGACGATTTCCTGGTGGCTGAAGGCCGATGCTCAGCGCCGCTTTCGGAAAGTGCGCTGGGATGCTTCCCGCGTCCTGGTCGGGGACGGTCGGATCTATACTTGCGGCGGTGGTTTTTCAGGCCTGGAACTCGGCAAGGCGCTTCTAAAGGAGTTTGGCTTCGTCAAGGAAGAGCGGTTGGTTCGAAAGCTGCTGGTGCTGCCGCCGTCGCGCCACAGCCAGGCGCCATATGAATTCCCGCTCACCGATTTGCTGCCCTTGCATGAGCCGTTGCGCGACCGCCTCGAAACCCTGGCAAGAAACCAGCTCAGAACGCTCGACCTTGCCTTGCTTGGCGCGCAACTCGGCCTGTCGCCACGAACACTGGCGCGCCGGTTTGCCGATGAATTGCGCACGACTCCCGGCCGATGGATTCAGGACCAACGGCTCGAGGCCGCCAAGACGCTTCTCGAAAGCACCAGGCTTGGTGTTGCGGAGATATGCTATCAGGTCGGCTATCAGGACGCGGCCTCGTTCAGCCGGCTTTTCAATCGCACAGTCGGACTGCCACCCGGCGAATACCGGCGTCAAAGCCAGTAGGCAATGGCCAGGTTATAGGCGGGCAGGTCGCGCCTTTGTGAAGCGCTGGTCCGCTGGAAAATTGGCTGAGGCCTTTGACCTCGGCGCGGCGAGACCTAGCTTAGCTGCGGCCCGAAGCATTCGGGTTCGCCCGCCGCCGCCAGCATCACGGAGCCCCATCTTGCAGAAACGTCGTCTCGGTCAAACCGACCTTTCCATCGCGCCGCTGGTTCTGGGCGGCAATGTCTTTGGCTGGACCGCTGACGAGAAGACCTCCTTCGACCTGCTCGACCGGTTCGCCGGCGCCGGCCTCAACGCCATCGATACGGCGGATTCCTATTCGCGCTGGGTGCCCGGCAACAAGGGCGGCGAGTCCGAGACGATCATCGGCAAATGGATGAAGAGCCGCGGCAACCGCGACAAGATCGTTGTCGTCACCAAGGTCGGCTCGGATATGGGGCAAGGCAAGAAGGATTTGTCGGCCTCCCATATCGAAAGAGCGGTGGAGGCGTCGCTCAAGCGGCTGCAGACCGACGTTATCGACCTTTATCTCTCGCATTGGCCTGACCCGACGACGCCTTACGAGGAAACGCTCGGCGCCTATCAGAAGCTGCTTGCCGCAGGCAAGGTGCGCCATATCGGCGCCTCGAACCTCGACGCCGGCCAGTTGCGCGCCGCGCTCGATGTGGCCAGTCTGCGCGGGCTGCCGCGCTATGCCGTGCTGCAGCCGGAATACAATCTCTATGACCGCTCTTCCTTCGACGGGCCGCTGCATGATCTGTGCGCGGCGGAGGATATCGGCGTCATCACCTATTTCGCCCTCGCCAAGGGGTTCCTCAGCGGCAAGTACCGCAGCGAGGCCGATCTTGGCAAAAGTGAACGCGGCGGTGGCGTGAAGGGGTATCTCAATGCGCGCGGCATGCGCATCCTGGCGGCTCTCGACAATGTCTCGGCGCGGCATTCGGCCAGCCAGGCGGAAGTGGCGCTCGCCTGGGTGATGGCGCAGCCCGGCATCACAGCGCCGATCGCCAGCGCGACGACGCTCGACCAGGTCGACAGCCTGGTGCGCGCGGCATCGCTGAAGCTCAGCGCGGAGGATCTTGCTGCGCTGGACAAGGCCAGCGGGTAACGCGTCAGGTTCGGCACGATCGTTCAAGACGATTGTCCGCTGCCTTGCCAATCTGCCCCGATATGGTGGCAGAGGCGGGAGCAGCATGGTCGCAGACATTCTTTCGCAGACGCAGCCCTGGCAGCAATTGCTGGCGCTGGTGCTGGCGGCAACCGTGGTCATGGGCAGTCCTGGCCCGGCCACGATCAGCGTCACGGCGATTGGCGCAGCCTTTGGCCTGCGCAATTCGCTCGGCTACGCATCGGGTATCATAGTTGGCACGGTCGCTGTGCTGCTGGTGGTGGCCACCGGCATCACGGCTATCCTCGCCTCGATGCCAGGGGTTGCGCCGATGCTGGCGGTCGCTTCCGCCGCCTACATCCTCTATCTCGCCTTCAGAATAGCGACGGCGCCGCCGCTGGCGGCACGCGACAGCGGCGCTGTGCTGCCAACCTTCCTCGGCGGCTTCCTGCTCGCCGTTGCAAATCCGAAGGCCTATGTGGCGATTGCCGCCGTCCTTGCCGGCTCCGCGACGGCGGCCGGCGCCGATGCTCTCGGCGTTCCGGCAAGGCTGGCTGTTCTCACTCTGATGATCGTCGCCATCCATGTGCTGTGGCTGCTCGCCGGCGCGGCCTTCGCCCGCTACCTGCGCCAGCCGCTGGCGTCGCGGATCATCAATCTGGTGTTCGCAGCAACGCTGGTGGTGACCACGGCATTGGCCGCGTGGCCGTAAGCTGAATAGATCAGGCCTTTGCCTTCGCGGCGGCGAGTTCAGCCAGTCGCTTGACCGCCGTCGGCGGCATCGACGGCGGGTTAGGCGCCTGCGACGCCTCGATCAGCAGCTGGTCGCAGGCGGCTTCCGTCTCGCCGATTAGCCGGTCCATGAATTCGTCCTTGCCGAGCCCGGGCGGAATCGGCGGCAGGAAGCGGGCCTTGATGGTGCCGGGAAAGCGCAGGAATTTGCGGCGCGGCCAATAGAGGCCGGCGACATGGGCGACCGGGACCACCGGAACGCCGAGCTGCGCATAGAGTTCGACTATGCCGTATTTGTAGTTCGGCTCATCGCCCGGCGCGCGGCGCGTGCCCTCGGGATAGATGATCAGCTGGCGGGGGTTGCGCGCCATTTCCTGCTTTGTCGAGGCAACGACCTGCTTCAACGCCTTGGAGCGGCTGCCGCGATGGACCGGGATCATCCGCATCTTCAGGATGTACCAGCCGAAGAACGGGATCCAGGTGAGCTCGCGCTTCAGGATGTAAAGCGGGTCCTGGAGGAATGGAAAGAAAGCGATCGCGTCCCAGAATGACTGGTGTTTCGGCGCCAGGATGAAGGAGCCTTCGGGCAGGTTCTCGACGCCGGTGATGTCGCTCCTGGTGCCGGCGATCTTGTCGTGGAGCCAGAGGCTGGTGCGTGACCAGAATTTCGGCACGAACCAGGCACGGTGGCGCGGCGACAGGAAATAGTACGGGGTCCAGAGGATCATCTGGACGATCAGATTGACGTAGAAGACGAAGTTGAACGCCAGCGAGCGGATATAGAGCATGCGGGGAAGGGCCTGTTGAGGAGGTGTGCGTTGGTTACACCAAGCGCAGACAAAAAGGAAACGCCGCAATGGCCCGACATCGGCTGGCTCCCCGTCGATCCGCAGCCCGCCTCAGCTCACCACGTCGCCTCCAGCAGCCGCTGCTTCAGCCGCGGGGCGGCGAAATCGAGGAAGGCACGCAGTTTCACCGGCAGCAGGCCCTGGCCGGCATGGACCAGGCTCACCGGCCATGGCTGCGGCTCGAAGGGCCGCAAGACCGGGACGAGCACGCCGGAGCGTACCGCGTCCGCGATCTGGTAGGACAGCACCCGCGTCACCCCGGCGCCGGCAATCGCGGCATCGATCGCCGCTTCCGCGGTGTTGACGCTCAGCCGCGAGCGGATCGGGACGATGAGCTCACCCTTGCCGCCGGCAAAGCTCCAGCTGGCGAGCGCCGCAGGCCCCTCGAAACTGATGCATTCATGCGCAGCCAGATCGTCCGGCGCCTGTGGCATGCCGTGCGCGGCGGTATAGCCGGGGCTGGCGCAGACGACGCGGCGGATCGCGCCGACGCGGATGGCGACCAGGCTCGAAGGCGCAAGCTCGCCGATGCGGATGGCGAGGTCGAGATGTTCCTCCGCCAGTTGGGTAATCCGGTCGGCCAGCGTCAGGCGGATGTTGACCTGGCGGTAGGCCGCCAGGAACTCGGTAACGACAGGCAGCACGTGCAGGCGGCCAAAGACGATCGGCGCGGTGATGAACAGGTCGCCGGTCGGCGTGCTGTATTCGCCGGCGGCGGTACGTTCGGCCTCGCTGACCTCGCCGAGGATGCGCCGGCAGGCGGCAAGATAGGCCTGGCCGGCATCGGTCAGCGTCAGCTGCCTTGTCGTGCGGTTGAGCAGGCGCGTCTTCAGATGCTTTTCGAGGTCGGAAACCTTGCGGCTGACCGTCGCCAGCGGGATGCCGGATCGGCGGCCGGCAGCGGAAAGACTGCCGGCTTCCACCGCGGCGACGAACAGCGACATGGCTTCGAGGCGATCCATGGTTTCTCCCGGAAATTGGAAGGGCGGGTTACGAATATGCCATCTACATCCAAAACATGGAAGCCTCTATCTCTGGTGCACAACGGCCAGAGGTTTGGCCTCGCGGAGGCTTCCATGAACGCCCATACCTTCACAAGCGATGTCGCCTTCACGCCGACAGTCAAGGCGATCCAGGCCCGCAAGGGATCGCGAAAAGGCTATGCAAGCGCCGAGGAGCGTGGCGGCTGGCGCGCCCATATCACGCCGGACCTCGCCGACTTCATCGCTGCGCAGACAAGCGTTTTCCTGTCGACGGCCAATGGCGAGGGCCAACCCTATATCCAGCACCGCGGCGGGCCTGCCGGTTTCCTCAAGGTGCTGGATGAGAAGACCATCGGTTTTGCCGATTTTTCGGGGAACAGGCAGTTCATCACCCAGGGCAACCTTGCCGACAACAACCAGGCATTCCTGTTCCTGATCGACTATGCGCATCGGCAGCGCATCAAGATCTGGGGCACGGCGCGCGTCGTCGAGGACGATGCCGAGCTTTTGGCAAAGCTGATGCCGCAGGACTACAAGGCGCGCCCCGAGCAGGTCATCCTGTTCATCGTCTCGGCCTGGGATGCCAACTGTCCGCAACACATTCCGCAGCGTTTCGAGGCTGCCGACGTGGCGGCCGCACTTGCCGAACGCGACAAGCGGATTGAGCGGCTCGAACAGGAGATTGCGCGGCTGCGCCGCGCCCCGGAAGGCGCGGCCAAGGGATAATCGACTCAGTCCTTCGCGGTCGAAACCTCGGCCAGCGCGACGCTGTCAGGGGTCTGGCGGATCGGAACGATGCCGCGCGCCAGCGCCAGCAGGTATTTGCTGTATTCGGTCAGAAGCACGCGGAGCGCTTCCGGTTTGGTCAGCCAGTCGCCATTGTCGAGGTTGGTGTTGACCACCGGATAGGGCTCAAGCCTGGCGCCGTGCAGCAGGCGGCCCATTTCCAGGAGGCTGCGCGGCATGTGGTAGTTGTTGGTGACGAGGATGACGCTGCCATAGGCGTGGCTCTCAACCCATTTGGCGCTTTCCTCGGCATTGCCGATCGTGTCGAGCGCGGCGCGGTCGATGTCGATGCAGCAGGAAAACAGCGCTTTGTCGCCGCCGGTCGCGGCCTGCAACTGGCGGCGGCTGGCGGAGGGATGGACGCCTGAGATCAGCAGCCGCTCGCCCTTGCCGGAGGCAAGCAGATCGAGTGCGGCGTCGAGGCGTGCCTGGCCGCCGGTCAAGACGATGATCGCATCGGCCTTGGCGGGATTGGCCGGAGTGGTCATGTGGCTGACCTTGCTGGCGAACCAGCCGAAGCCGCCGGCAAACAGCGCCACCAGCAGCAGCAGACAGAGGGAGGCGAGACGCAATGCTGTCCGCAATCGGCTCGGGCCGGTGCGCCCATGCGAACGCGCACCCACCACTGGGATCTGTCCAGCCGTCCCGGTCGAGTTCCGCGCGTCCATCATCCTATGGTTAATCCTGAAATGCCGCTTTGATAAGGAAAAAAGCGCACATTACGTTACGTCGTTTTTCGATCCGTGATCGCCCCGGTGTTCCTGTCCGTTGGCCCTCGAACTGTTTTCGCTTCTGTCCTCATGGTTCAGCCCGCGTCCGGCTGGCGGACATCGATGTCGCTGAGATAGGCAACGACGGTGGCGTGCGATGTCGCCGCCGTCAGCCCACCGATCACCAGCACCATCAGGCCGACGCCGAGATAACCCGCCGATCCGATGGCGAAATTGCCGAACAAAGCGGTGGCCTGGTCGGCCTGCGGCGTTGCCATGTTGCGCGACGACCACCAGGAAAAGACGATGAAAACGAGGATCGCGGCGGCGCCGCCGGCGGCAGCGCCTTTCATGCCGGTGACCAGGAAATGCCAGCGGAACTCGCGCGCGATGAAACGCGCCTCGGCGCCGACGAAATGCAGGACTTCGATGATATGGCCGTTGCCGGCCATGGCGCCCCGGGTGGCGAACACCACCGTCAGCACCGTCGCCGACAGCATCAGCACCAGAACGGCGATGCCGATGGTGACGGTGGTGCGGGCCATGGCGACCAGCCGGTCGACCCAGGTGCGGTGATCGTCAAGCGATGCGCTGGGCAGCTTGGGTGTGATCGCCGCGCGGATGGCGGCAAAGTCGGGCGGGCTGGTCTCGTCGATGGTGACGATGATCAGACGCGGCACCGGCAGTTCGTCGATGTTCAGGCCCGAGCCCAGCCACGGCTCCAGGAGACGCGCCGTCGCATCGCGGTCGATGATCCGGGTCGCCTTCACGCCGGGGAATTCGCCGGCGATCTGCGACGCCTGGGCAAGGGCGGCCTCCATGTCGAGGCCGTCGACAGGCTTGATCTGGATGGTTGCCTCGCGCGAGATCTGGTTCTCCCACACCGAGGCGGTGTCGCGCACCAGCGTCACGGCGCCGAAGGTCAGGCAAGACAGGAAGGTCATGATGGCGATGACCAGCACCAAGGCGCGGCCGGCAATGTTCTGCGCCGGCACGATCGGCGCCATGCGGCGCTGAGCGCGCTGCGTCGCTGCCGCCGGCTCGGCGGCCTCTTCATGCAGCTGTTCGGCGGACAAGTCAGTCATAGACGTCAAGCCTTCCGCCGGCCAGGATCATGCGGCGCGCGTCGACCTGCTCCATCAGGCCGAGATCGTGGGTGGCGATCACCACCGCGGTGCCGAGGCGGTTGAGCTCGATGAACAGCCTGAGCAGCCTACGCGCCAGCGGCGGGTCGACATTGCCGGTCGGCTCGTCGGCGAGCAGGATCTCGGGCTGTTCGATCAGCGCACGGGCGATGGCGGCGCGCTGCTTTTCGCCGCCCGACAGGACCGGCGGCAACACGTGCATGCGCTCGCCAAGCCCAACCCATTTCAAAAGTTCGGTGACGTCGGTGCGATAGCTCGCTTCCTCGCGGCCGCGCACACGCAGCGGCAGGGCGACATTCTCATAGGTGGTCATGTGGTCGAGCAGGCGGAAATCCTGAAACACCACGCCGATGCGGCGCCTCAGATGCGGCAGTTCGGCGCGCGAGATGCGCGAGCGGTCCTTGCCGAAGATGGTGATCAGCCCGCGTGTCGGCTTAAGCGACATGAACAGAAGGCGCAGCAGCGTCGTCTTGCCGGCGCCGGAGGGCCCGCTCAGGAACTGGAAGGAGCTCTCCGGAATGTGCAGCGAGATGTCGCGGAGGATTTCCGGACCCATGCCATAGCGGAGGCCGACATTTTCGAAGCGGATCACGTGCGACGACCTGAAATGTATGGCGGCGGCGTGCCAGCCCTTTCTGTCAAACGACCATCGGCCGCCATGGTTAACCGTCGGTTAATTTTCGCTGTTTTTGAATGCGTCACAAGAGTTCCGGTGGGGAAGCGTTAACCATTTCCATTTACGCAAAAGAAACGAAGAGCGAACAGCGGGGCCGTGATGGCTGACCAAAGAACCGCGCGCCCGGTTTCCGGCGAAATCATGACCGGGCTGTGGACAAATGGCGCGCCGGAATTGCGTCCTGTGGCGACCGACATCGTCGATGCCGATTATGAGGTGCTGCCCCGCCTGGTTCCAAGCGTGGAAGCCGCGTCGTCGCCGGCGCGGGGCATGGCCACGCCGTCGATCGAAGGCATGGACATGCTGCGCAAGCCGGAAGCCGCAACGGTGCGGCCGCCGGCTTCGCGTGGCGGGCCGATCTTCTGGATCGCCGGCGTTGGGGCGGCACTCGCCGCCTTCTGGGTCTCAGGGGGCCACGCTCTGGTGCGCCAAACGCCGTTCCTTGCGGCTGAGCAGCCGGCCGGCGCCGCGCTTACCATTGCCGGCGTCACCTCGCGCGTCGATTCATCCGGCGCCACCCCGGTTCTGTTCGTGGATGGCGAGGCCGTAAATGACGGTGTGAAGGCGGGATCATTGCCGCCGCTGGAGATACGCGTCACCGGCAATGACAGCCGCATCACGCGCTATACGTTGGGGACATCCAACCGTTCGTTGGCGCCCGGCGAAAGATTCGGCTTTTCCAGCCGTCTCGACGTGCCTAGAAACGGTGTGAAGGCCGTCTCGGTCACTTTCGCCGGCTAGGCGACGTTCTCTCGGAAAGGTTATTGATGCCAGTTGTGCGCGGCAAGGACATCGAAGTCCTGTTTTCGGCGTCCGCGATCGCGCGGCGCAATCTTGAACTCGCCAAGGAGATTGCCGAGCACGACTATCACGACCTGCTGGTGATTTCCGTGCTGAAGGGCTCCTTCATCTTCGCTGCAGATCTCATTCGGGCCATGCACGATGTCGGGCTGTCGCCAGAGGTCGAATTCATCTTCATTTCCAGCTATGGCGCCGGCACCACCAGCGGCGAGGTGAGGGTGCTGCGCGACATCGACAATGAGGTCGCCGGCCGCGACGTGCTGTTGATCGACGATATCCTCGAATCAGGCAAGACGCTCTCCTTCACCCGCAATCTGATGCTGTCGCGTGGCGCCAAAAGCTGCGCCATTGCGGTGCTGCTCGACAAGCGCATGCGTCGCCAGACCGAGCTCAACGCCGATTATGTCGGCTTTGACTGTCCCGATTATTTCGTCGTCGGTTACGGAATGGACGTCGCTCACGCTTTTCGCGAATTGCCGTTTGTCGGTGTCGTGAAGGGCGACGCCTGAGAAAAGACCTCCGACGTTTCAAATTTTCAGAAAAAGTCAACTTTTGCCCGCCAAGTTCCGGCCCATGGCAAAGCTTCTGATCGTCGAGGACGATGAGTCCGTCCGCACCCTCGCCGCCCGCGCGCTCGAACGCGCCGGGCACACTATCGACATTGCCGCAGACGGCGCACAGGGGCTGGCGATGATCAGCGCGGCGGGCGGCGGTTACGACCTCGTCGTCTCCGACATCCGCATGCCGGAGATGGACGGCATAGAGATGGCGATCGCCGCGGTCAGGCTCTTTCCGACGATGAAGATCCTTTTGATGACCGGCTATGCCGATCAGCGCGAGCGCGCCGAAGAGCTGAACGGCATCATTGTCGATGTCGTGCAAAAGCCGTTCACGCTGGCCGAAATCCGCTCGCGGGTCGACCAGGCGCTGGCCTGCTTCGCCTGATACGCCTCACGCGGCATCCTGGCTTGCAGCAAGGACGGGGCCGGTGCTCCTGCGCCGCTCGGTGTTGAGCGCGAGCAGCCCGGCACCAATGATTAGCACCGCACCGATGGCGGTGGTCGAGCGCGGCACCTCGTCGAAGAACAGGAAGCCCCACAGCGGCGACCAGATGATGCCTGTATATTCGAAGGTGGCGACGCGGTTGGCCGGCGCTAGCCTGTATGCTTGCGACAAAAGGATCATGCCGGCCGAAGCGACGAAGCCGCAGGTGGCCATCTTGAGGAAATCCGGTGTCGTCGGCCAGACCCATGGCCGCACCAGGAATTCGAGGCTGGGATGGACCGCGTGGGTAACGCCGGCAAGCCAGAATGAGCCGGCAACCGCGGCAGCACCCACGAGGTAGGCGCCGTTCTGGTAGAATGCCATGACGGTGGAGGATTCGGTGTCGCCGATCTTGCGTGCCATCAGCTGCGAAAAACCGTAGAGCAGCGCCGAACCCAGCGACAAGAAGGCCGCCCAGTCGAACAGGCCGGCGCCCGGGCGCAGCATCACGACCACGCCCAGCATGCCGATCAGCACAGTGGCCAGCGCCTGCCAGGAGACACGTTCGCCAAGATAGGGTCCAGCCATCGCCATGATGAACAGCGGCGCCATGAAATAGAGCGCGACCGCGTCGGCCAGCGGCAAGGCGGCGATCGCCAGATAGTAGACGGTGTAGGAGCTGAACTGGATGAAGGCGCGGATCGTCAACAGACCAAACCGCTTCGAGGCGATGGCCCGCAGGCCGACATCGGCGTGGACGAGAACGATCAGGATCGGCAAGGCAACGATCGAGCGAATCCACATTACCTCGGTCACGGGATAGCCGCCCGACACCGCCTTGACCAGCGGGTCCTGGAGCGAGAACACCAGCACGCCAAGGCACAGGCTGATGATGCCGAGAACGATCCGGTTGCGCATGTCGTCTTGCTGGCCCCTTGCCTTGCCTGCCCGCAGCCGCCCGGCTGCGGGGTAAAAAGAACCCGCCACCGTTTCGGGCAGCGGGTATGAGTGAGGACTCTTGATTGGTCCGCAACCGATTTCGCGGCCGCATATCCAATGGGTAGGCTGACTATCGTCCGGCGTTTGACATGTTGCAAACGAATTGGAATGATACTAGCGATCAAATTTGCTTATGACGGATTCGATGCGGCCAACCCTCGACAGCGATCTCCTGCGTACCTTCGTCGCGATTGCCGAAGCGGGCAATTTCACCCGGGCGGCAGAGCAGGCCGGCCGTACCCAGTCGGCTGTGTCGATGCAGATGAAGAAGCTCGAAGAGCTGGTCGGCGACAGCCTGTTCGAACGCGGCTCGCGCGGTGTTGCGCTGACGCGCCGTGGCGGCGAACTGATCGTCAATGCCCGCCGCATCGTCTCGCTGCTCGACGAGACGGCGGCCTCGATGGCGGCGGCACCGCTCGGCGGGCCGGTGCGCATCGGCATTCCCGAGGAATATGGCCACGCCATCCTGTCGCGCGCGCTCGGCGCCTTCTCCAAGCGCCACACCAAGGTCGAGGTCACGGTGCGCTACGCGCATTCGGGCACACAGCTGGCGGCGCTGGCTGCCGGCGAGCTCGACCTCGCCGTGGTGTTCGAATGGCAGGATCCTGGCGGTGGCGAGGTGCTGATGCACGATCCGACGGTGTGGGTGACATCGAGCCTGCATCACATGCATGAGGAACGGCCGGTGCCGATCGCGCTCTACAATCGGGCCGGCTGGTGCAAGGACTTCGCCATCAAATCGCTGGAGCAGCGTGGGCTGGCCTACCGAGTCGCCTATACCAGCGACACCACTGGCGGCCTGAAGCTCGCCGTCACCTCTGGCCTGGCGATCGCGCCGATCTCGCGCAGCAACATTCCCGATGGCTGTCGCGAGCTTACCGCCGCCGATGGGTTCGGCCATATCGATTCCTCGAATGTGGTGATGCATCGCAACCCGAACGCGTCAGGCGAGGCGATCGACGGCATGCAGGAAGCGATCCGCGACGCTTTCGTCAACAGGTCCGATTTGGAACGGCTCTTTCCTGGAACTGCCTAGCTTGCCGCATCCTCGTAGAAATGCAGGCGATTGCCGAAGGGATCACCAACCGACACTTCACGGGTCTCCCACGGCGTGGTTTCAAGCCCTGGTCGGGCATAGCGGTATTTCCTGCCGATCAGTTCGCGATGCAGCGCCGCAATGTCCTCGACCTTGATGCGCATGGCGATGCCTGGAGCGCCGTCGCCATGATGTTCGCTCAGATGCAGGACGCAGCCGTCGCGAACAACCGCCATGTAAAGGGGCGCATTGTCGTCGAAGCGATGCTCGAACTCGACCTCGAAGCCGAGGAAGTCGAGATAGAATTCGCGCGCCTTGGCGATGTCGAAGATGCGCAGGATGGGCGTGACGGCCCCGAGTTTCGGCATGGCGCTGATACCATTCAGTTCGAAGGAAATTGCCCTGGAGGCTACTTGAGCTCCAGCAGCCGCTCAAGGTAGCTGCGCTCGATGTCGGGGCTGAGCGCGTTGCCGAGCCGCTTGCGGATTGCTTCGAGGATCTGGCGGGCGCGCTGCACGTCGATCTCGTCGGGCACCTTCACCGAATCGCCGAAATCGGGTCCGCGGCTGGCGCGTGGCCGACCCAACGGATCGCGGTCGGCGTCCTGTTGGCGGACGCCTTCCTGGCTACCGCCCTGGTCGCCCTGCATCGCCTGCAGCTGCTTCATCATCTCCTTGGCGCCCTTGCGCAGCGCCTCCAGCGCGCGACCCTGGTGGCCGACTGCCTGGTCGCCTTCCCCTTCGCCAAGCGACTTTTCGGCATTGCCCATGGATTTGCCGGCATCGCCAAATCCCTCATTGGGCTGCATGCCCATGCCTTCCAGGCCCTTCTTCAGCTTGTCGAGTTCGCTCTGCAACTGGCCCTGGCCTTCCTGCAGCTGCTTCATCGCATCGGCGAATTCCTGCGCCGTCATCGGCTTTTTGCGGGCAAGCGGATCGCGATCGTCACCGGGGCCGGGTTTGTCCTCATCCTGTCCGCCGAGCTGCTGGTCGCCATCCTGCTGCTGGTCCTGATCTCGCTGGCCCTGACCGCGCTGCATCTGGTCCATGCGGTAGGTGTCGTTCATCATCTCCTGCTGGCGGCGCATGATCTCGCCCAGCTTGTCCATCTGCTGGCGCATCTCGCTGTCCTGCTCGCCGCCTTGCTGCTGACGGCCGGCCTGTAGGTTGTTCATCATGTTTTCCAACTGCGACAGCAGCTCCTGCGCCTTGTCGCGGTCGCCTGATTTCGCCAGGTTCTCGATCTGGTCCATCATGCGGTCGATGTCGCTCTGGCGCAGCTCGCGGCCGTTCTGCTGCATCTGCGGCGCGTTCGGGTTCTGCTTGGCGCGTTCGGCGAATTCCTGCAGGAATTCGTTCATCGCCTCGCGAAGCTCCTTCATCGCCTTTTCGATCTCTTCGTCGCTGGCGCCACGCTTGATGGCGTCCTGCAGCGCCTGCTGCGCCTGGCGCAGGCGCTTTTCGGCGGCCGAGAGATTGCCTTCCTCGATGCCGAGCGCGATTTCCCAGAGATAGGCAACCTCGTTGCGCAGCTGGTCGTCGCTGTCGGACATCTTCAGCCGGCTGCGGGCGCCCATGATGGCGAGGTAATGCGACATGTTGGCGAAGGTATCTTCGGGCCGAAGCGTGATCGCGTCCATCAGCTCGAGCACGCGCGGCTTGGCATTGGCATCGAGCGCCAGCAGACGGCGCTGCTCGATCACGGCCCGCGCCAGCGGGTTGGCGAAGGGCCGCTCGGGCATCACAATAGTCTTGGTTTCGCTGGTCGCGGTGTGTCCGGCATCGTCGGTGGCGACAAGCGACAGCTTGATTCTGGCGCCGGCCCAGACGTGTTCGGTGAGATCCTTGGTGGTCTTGGCGGCGTTCGCCTTACCGCCGCGACGCGGCAGCGCCAATGGCATTTCAGGCGGGCCGTAGAGCGGATGCGCATCGGGCGCGGCCGGATCGGCAAGTGCGAAAGCCGCCTTGGCGGTGGCCGCGCCATAGTCGTCGTCGATCTGGTAGTTGAGCTCGAAAGCGCCGTTGACGGCGCGTTTAGGCTCGCCGACGAAGCTAATGGTCGGCGGCTTGTCGGGGATCACGGCGAAGGCCCACTGACCGAGATCGGCTTCGCCCGATTTCAGCGTCAGCGTGCCGTCGGCGGTCAGCTTGCCGGTGAACTGGCGCAGCTTGGGCGTCGCCGGGTTCACTGCTGCTGCCTTGACGGCGGCGGCCTGCGGTCCCGTCGGGTCGATGGCGCGGGCGTTGCCGCTCTTGTCGGCGAAGCTGAGCGTTTCCTCGCCGGAGCCGCCGGTGACGCGCAGCGAGACGTCGCTGCCTTGCGGCACGGTAAAGGTGGCGGCTGCCTGCTTGGTGTTGCCATCGAGAACTGGCGTGGTGAGGAAAATCGGCGGCTTGCCGGTATAGGCCGGCGGCGTCACCCAGGCATCGATGCGCGGCGGCACGACGTCGCGCGCCGCATGGGCGCGGAAACCATCGGATACCCTGCCGCCGGACGGCCCAAAGGAAAAGGCAAAAGCGGCAACCAACAGCAGCGCCGCCACGGCGCGCAGCCCCCAAGGGTCGCGCTCCGGCACGCGGGCGCGAGGCAGATCGGCGCCGAGGCTGCCAAGCTTCTCGGCCATGCGCTTTTGGTGTTCGCGCCACAGCGCCTGGGAAAAAATGCTTTCCTTGCCGCTCGGACGGTCTGTCTGCACCAACACAGGGCTGTGCTGCAACTGGTTGGCCGCCTCGATGCGGCGGTCGACCTCGGCGGCGGATGGAAGCTTGAAGAAACGCAGCGGATAGAGCGCCGCGAGCGTGGCAATGCCGAACGCCGCGACCAGGACAATGCGCGCAATGTCAGGCAGGCGGGGAAAGAGGCCGAGCCAGGAGAGGCTGAGATACAGGCTGACGAGGATGAGCAGCGGCAGAAGCAGCGGCCACCCGCGCTCGACCGTCATCGAGACCCGTGTTGCCAGCCGGCTCAAGGCAAGCCGCCCGGCCAGGCTGCGATCGCCGCTGGAAATGGGGCGTTCCGTCATCGGCCCTTCCTGCCCGGGCGGGATAGCCCGGACTCAACAAGCGGAAGTTTACCAGCAAACACGGCAAAGGCGAGGCGGTTCCGGAAAACTTGAAGAGCTTTGACGGGTTTTTCCGTCAAGCAAGGTTTTAGAATTTCGCCGGATCGGTGTTGGAACCGCAGACCAGCACGGCAACCCGTTCGCCCGGCGCCGCGGTGTAGCGGCCGGACAAGAGAGCCGCGAAGGCCGCAGCGCCGCCCGGCTCGGCGATGATCCGCACACGCTCCCACAGCGCCTTCTGCGCGGCGATGATGGCTTCGTCGGTGACCAGGATGGAGCGTTCGACGAAGGCCTCGGCGATCGGGAACATCATCTCGCCGACGCGCTTGGGCGCGAGCGAATCGGCGGCGACGCCTTCGGCTGGCGCATCGACCGGATGTCCGGCCTCGAAGGCGCGATGCAGCGTTGGCGCACCCTCGGGCTCGATGGCGATGATCCGGATGCGGCCGGCAAACCAGGCGGCGATGCCGCCGATCAGGCCGCCGCCGCCGACAGCGACCAGAAGCGTGTCGATTTCGGGCAAGTCTTGCTCGATCTCGAGGCCGAGCGTGCCCTGGCCGACCAGCGTTTCTTCCTGATTGAAGGCGTGGATCTGCAGCGCGCCGGTCTTTTCGGCAAAGGCCTCGCTGGCGGCCAGCGCTTCGGCATAACGGGCGCCGCCGACGATCAGTTCGGCGCCGTAGCCGCGGATGCGTTGAAGCTTAGCCGGCGGGCTGACTTCAGGGACGAAGATCGTCGCCTTGTGGCCGAGCCGCATCGCGGCATAGGCGACAGCGGCGCCATGATTGCCGCCCGACGCCGCGACGACGCCGGCCTCGGGCGCCGGCCGTTCCAGCAGATTGGTGAAGGCGCCGCGCGCCTTGAACGAGCCGGAATGCTGCAGGCATTCGAGCTTGAGGTCGACCGCCAGCGGCGGCCGGTCGAAATCGGCCATGTCGACGCGCAACACCGGCGTGTGTCTGACATAGGGGCGGATGCGCGGCTCCATCGCGGCAATGCGTTCGCGCGTGATGCTGTTGCCGTTGGTCATGACCATCTCCTTGGGATTGACAGCAATTAGTAACTTGGCAAAATGGCTAAATGCAAGAGGTTGATGTCTTCAAGGCGATCGCCAACGAACGCAGACTGCAGATCCTCGACTGGCTGAAGGATCCGCGGGCGCATTTCCCGGCCCAGGCAGACGGCGATCTGGTCGAGGACGGCGTTTGCGCGCTGCTGATCGCAGAGAAGCTCGGCATTACGCAGGCGACGCTCTCCGAGCATATGCGCGTGCTTACCCAGGCCGGCCTGCTGCGCCCCAAGCGCATCAAGCAATGGACGTTCTACCGCCGCGACGAGGACAAGATCGCCGACACAAGGATGCTCATCCAGAACCGGCTATAGCGGAGCCGGCGCGGCGGCTTCTATGCGAGCCAGTCGGGCACCGAATCCAGGCCGATGAGCTCATCATAGGTCTGGCGCTGGCGCACGACATGGAAACGGTCGCCGTCGACCAGAACCTCGGGCACCAGAAGCCTTGTGTTGTAGGTGCCCGATTGCACCGCGCCATAAGCGCCGGCCGTGGCGACGGCAATCAGGTCACCAGACTTCAGCCGGGGCAGGTCACGGTCGAGGCCGAGATAGTCGCCGGTCTCGCAGACCGGGCCGACGACATCGACCGCCATGCGCGGAGTGTCGGCCGACGGCTGCACCACCGGCTTGATGTCGTGGAAGGCGTCATACAGCGTCGGCCGGATCAGATCGTTCATGGCGGCGTCGACGACAAGGAAATTCTTGGCGTCGCCTTCCTTCACGAAGATCACTTCGGAGACCAGGATGCCGGCATTGCCGACGATCAGCCGGCCCGGCTCGAACATCACCTTCACCCCAAGCTTTGTCAGATGCTTCCTGACGATCTCGGCATAGGCATCGGGCAGAGGCGGCGGGCTGTTGTCGGTGCGGTAGGGAATGCCGAGGCCGCCGCCCAGATCGACATGCTCGACGGCGTGGCCATCGGCGCGCAGCGCGCCGACCAGTTCCACCAGAAGGGCGAAGGCGTCGTCAAAGGGCTGCAACTCGGTGATCTGGCTGCCGATATGGGTATCGATGCCGATGGGCTTGATGCCCGGCAACCCGGTAGCGCGGGCATAGACCTGGCGGGCCTTTTGCCAAGGTATGCCGAACTTGTTCTCGGCCTTGCCGGTGGAGATCTTCCTGTGGGTCCTGGCGTCGACATCCGGGTTGATGCGCAGCGAGACCGGCGCCACCTTGCCGAGTGCCGTGGCGCGGGCCGACAGCAACTCCAGCTCGGGTTCGGATTCGACGTTGAAGCAGAGAATGCCGGCCTCGAGCGCGAAATCCATTTCGCGCGCGGTCTTGCCGACACCGGAAAACACGATCTTGTTGGCCGGGATACCGGCGGCGAGCGCACGGCGCATTTCGCCTTCCGAGACGGTGTCGGCGCCGGCGCCGAGCCTTGCCAGCGTGCGCAGCACCGCCTGGTTGGAATTCGCCTTCAAGGCGTAGCAGACCAGCGTGTCGAGCCCGGCAAAGGCTCCGGCGAACACCCGGTAATGTCTGGTCAGGGTGGCCGTCGAATAACAATAGAACGGCGTGCCGACGCTTGCGGCGATGTCTGGTATCGCCACGTCCTCGGCATGGAGCACGCCGTCGCGGTAGTCGAAATGGTTCACGGGAGCGGTTCCGAAAAGTTGGGGTACAGCGAGATCGGGCTGAGAAGACCAGCCCCGGTTCTCATCGATCCTAGAGCAGCGGGTCGAGGATGAATTTCTTGTCCACAACCGGTTTTTCCGGCTCCGGCGGCACCGGCTGCTTGGCTCGCTCGGCGTCCTTGCGGGCTTGGACGGCCGCTTCATAGGGCGTGTCGAGGCCGGCCTTGCGGCCGCAGGCGGTCACGGCAGCCATCGCTGCCAGCAGGGTCAGCGTCACCAAAATCCTGCGTGCGGTCATCGATCCATCCGTCCGAAACTTTTATGTGCTGCCGCTTTTAACCGAGTTTTCGGCGCATTGCACCCCGGCATCATGCCTTGGCGATGCGCTTTTTCCAGGCGCGGATCTGCTTACGCACTTCCGAAGGTGCGGTTCCGCCGAAGCTGGTGCGGCTCTTCACCGAGTTCTGCACGGCAAGCACCGAGAAGATGTCCTGGGTGATGCCCGGGTTGATCGGCTGCAGATCCTCCAGCGAAAGCTTCTCAAGGCTCACCTTCTTCTCTTCGGCCAATGCCACCGCGCGGCCGGTGACATGGTGCGCCTCGCGGAAGGGCAGGCCCAGCGTGCGCACCAGCCAGTCGGCGAGATCGGTCGCGGTCGCATGGCCGGAGCCGGCGGCCTTTTTCATGGCGGCGGCATTCACCGTCATGTCGCGCACCATGCCGGTCATCGCCGCCAGCATCAGATCGAGCGTTTCGGCGGCGTCGAAGACCGATTCCTTGTCCTCCTGCATGTCCTTGCCATAGGTCAGCGGCATGCCCTTCATCACCGTCAGCAGTCCGACCAGATGGCCGGTGACGCGGCCGGTCTTGCCGCGTACCAGTTCGGCGGCGTCCGGGTTCTTCTTCTGCGGCATGATCGAGGAGCCGGTGGAGAAGGAATCCGACAGCCTGACGAAGCCGAACTGCGGCGTCGACCAGATGATGATCTCTTCGGCGAGCCGCGACAGATGCGTGGCGCAGATCGCTGCCAGGCCTAAGAACTCCAGCGCGAAATCACGGTCGGAAACGCTGTCCAGCGAATTGCGCATCGGCTCGCGGAAGCCCAGCGCCTTTGCGGTCTGGTGGCGGTCGATCGGGAAGCTGGTGCCGGCAAGGGCTGCCGCGCCCAACGGGCTTTCATCCATTCGCTCGATGGCGTCGCGGACGCGTGACAGGTCGCGCGAGAACATCTCAACATAGGCCATGCAGTGGTGGCCGAAGGTCACCGGCTGCGCTGCCTGCATATGGGTGAAGCCCGGCATGACGGTTGCCGCATGCTCCTCGGCCCGCTCGAGGAAGGCTGATATCAGACCCTTCAGCGCCTCGGCGACGCGGAAACACTCGTCCTTGACCCAGAGCCTGAGGTCGACCGCGACCTGGTCGTTGCGCGAGCGGGCGGTGTGCAGGCGGCCGGCTGCCGAGCCGATCAGATCGGCGAGGCGGGCCTCGACATTCATGTGGATGTCTTCCAGCCGGGTCGAGAACTCGAACGTGCCGGCCTCGATCTCTTTCAGGATTGTGTTCAGGCCGTGAGCGATTTTTTCTTGATCGGCTGCCGAAATAATGCCCGTTTCAGCCAACATCTCGCTATGGGCGATCGAACCTCTTATGTCCTGCGCATAAAGCTTGCGGTCGAACGAGATCGACGCGTTGATCGCTTCCATGATCGCGGCCGGACCCGAGGCAAAACGTCCGCCCCACATCTGGTTGCTGGCCTTCTTGTCGCTCATCGCTATAACCCGTGCTCCGGAGTAGTTTTAGAAAAATGGCAAACGGCAATAGATACTTCCCGGCCCCGCGCCTGATCCTTGCCGCTTTGGTGGCAGGCGTGCTGGCGGGCGCGGTCGCGGTATATGTCAGCGAGAGCGGTTCTGGCAACAACGCAGCCTCCGGCAGCGCCCCAGCGCAAGCTGCCGCCGGCGGCAGCAACGACGACGTCGCTTGCGCAGCCAAGAGCGACCATGCCAAGAAGGTCGCCGCCGCGGCCACGGGCCAGGTTGCCGCATTGTTGCCCGCCGATCCGCCGCAATCGCTGAAAGGCCTTGCCTTCAACGGCCCCGACGGCAAGCCGATGACGATCGCCGACCACGCCGGCAAGACGGTGCTGCTCAATCTGTGGGCGACATGGTGCGCGCCCTGCCGCGCCGAAATGCCGGCGCTCGACGCGCTGCAGAAGGAGAAGGGCAGCGACGCCTTCGAGGTGATCGCGGTCAATGTCGATGCCGGCGACGATGTGAAGCCGAAGAAGTTCCTTGGCGACATCGGTATCGAGAAGCTCGGTTACTACCGCGACCCAACGCTGGCGCTGTTCAACGACGTCAAGACGCGCGGTCTGGCGCTCGGCCTTCCCGTCACCATGCTGATCGACGGCGAAGGCTGCCTGGTCGCGCATATGAACGGGCCGGCCGAATGGTCGGGGCCGGATGCCAAGCGGCTGGTCGAGGCCGCGCTCGAACCTTCAAGTTGAGCGAAGAGCCGCCGCAGGTTCGAGCATCAGGATGCTGCCGCCGCTGCGCGGTTTGATCGTGGCTTCTTCCGGCACCACCGGTGCAGTGACGCCGGTCAGTTCGCTGAAGTGCTCGATCGGACTCGGCCGGCCGAGATAATAGCCCTGGCCGATCTCGCAGGCCTCGGCGTCGAGGAATTTCAGTTCGCCCAGCGTCTCGACGCCCTCGGCCAGAACCGGCAGGCCAAGACCGCGACCGAGCCCCAGCACGGCGCGCACGATGGCCGCCACCTGGCCGTTGCTGTCGACCGATTTGATGAACGAGCCGTCGATCTTGATCTTGTCGAAGGGGAAGGCGCGAAGGTTGGACAGCGAGGAGTAGCCGGTGCCGAAATCGTCCATCGCCACACGCACGCCCAGCGCCTTGACCTGCCGCAAGGTGGCGAGCGCGCGCGGCATGTCCTTGACCAGTGCCGT
Source organism: Mesorhizobium sp. PL10 (assembly GCF_053714315.1). NCBI lineage: Bacteria > Pseudomonadati > Pseudomonadota > Alphaproteobacteria > Hyphomicrobiales > Phyllobacteriaceae > Mesorhizobium > Mesorhizobium sp. PL10. The sequence continues at coordinate 449,789 of NZ_JBSKBR010000001.1, forward strand.
TTCGGTGATCTCAATTTCGAGCCTGCCGGGCGCCAGGCCGGAGCCGAGCAGGACTTCGTGCACCTTGCGGCTGAAATTCGGGTTGTGGAGTTGCACAGCCGAGACATTGACCGCGACGGTGAGAGGGTTCTTCCAGCGCGCTGCATCGGCGCAAGCCGTCGCCAGCACCCATTCGCCGATCTGGATGATGACGCCGCTGTCTTCGGCCACCGGAATGAAGGTCGCCGGCGACACGTCGCCGCGCTGCGGATGACGCCAGCGGATCAGCGCTTCGAACCCGACCATCCGCCCGCTGCTGATCTCCTTCTGCGGCTGGTAGACGAGGCGAAACTCATTGCGCGCTATGGCCTGGCGCAGTTCGTGCTCCATCACGCGCCTGTCGCGCGCCTCGGCGCCCATCGAGGCCTCGAAGTAACGGTAGGTGTCCTTGCCTTCGGCCTTGGCGCGATAGAGCGCGGTGTCGGCGTGGCTGACCAGGGCTGTCGGCTCGTCGGCGTCGAGCGGATAAAGTGCAATGCCGATGCTGGCCGACACCAGGCCGCCACCGACCGACAGCCGGTTTTCCTCGCGCATGGCCGCCAGCACCGCCTCGGCGATGCGGCCGGCTGCCTGCGGATCAGAAAGGTTCGGGGCGATGATGGCGAACTCGTCGCCGCCGAGACGCGCCAGCATCTGTCCGTGGCGGAGCACGGCGGAGGCGCATAGCGCCACCTTCTGCAGCATGGCGTCGCCGGCGCCGTGCCCGAAAAGGTCGTTCACTTCCTTGAAGCGGTCGAGGTCGAGCAGCAGCAGCGCAAGATACCCGCCCTTGCCGCCGTGGCCCATTGCGGCAATTTCGGCCTCGAGCCGGCCCGAGAAACTGCGGCGGTTGGGGAGCCCCGTCAGCGGGTCGAAGTGGGCGAGGCGCACGATCTCCTGCTCGGCCTTCTTGCGTTCGCGGATGTCGCGCACGGCGATGACGTTGTGCGGCTTGCCGCAATAGTCGATGCTTCTGGCGATCAGTTCGACGGGGATGGCGGTGCCGTCATGGCCTCTGAGTTCCGCCTCCTGTGCCTGTCCGCTGCAGTCGGACATGCTGGCCGCGGTGCGTTCGCCGAAGAGGTCGCCGAGCAGCATCGCGTTCAGCGCTTCCGGCGCCATGCCGGTGAGGGCAACGATGCTGTCATTGGCGCTGACGATGCGGGCGCCGTCGCAGACGATCAGGCCCTCGACGGCGGCGTTGGCGAGGCCGTGCATGCGCTCGGCCTCGAGCTTGTGACGACGGAAGCGCAGGTCGATCCACAATGCTGCGGCTGAAAGCACCAGGATAGCCAGGCTGACTGCAGCGGCGGCGAAGGCCTGCGACACCGGTTCGACTGTGAACCGTGATATTTCGATGGAGGAGTCCGGGAAGATCGACACTGCGGCCATGGCGATGAAGTGCAGGGTGCAGATCGCCAGCGTCAACAGGACGGCGGCGGCGATGGTCGCCTGCATGGACGGGCGCCGCAGCACGACCAGCAGCGCCATCGCGGCGAGGGTGATGCCTGCCAGCAGCGAGACGGCGACCAGAAGCGTGTTCCAGACGATGCGGCCTTCGACCTCGAAAGCGGCCATGCCGATATAGTGCATGGCGGCGATGCCGGCACCGAGGATGGCGCCGCCGACCAAGGCGTAGTCGATGCGCCGGCGCAAGGTTGCAATCCACATGCCGGCGGCCGTCAGGGCGACGGAAGCGGCGAGCGAAAGCGCCGACAGTTCCGCATTGTACGCGTTGGGGATTCCCGGAGAAAAGGCAAGCATGGCGATGAAATGTGTCGCCCAGATACCGAAGCCGGTGGAAGTGGCTGATATCATCAGCCAGGTATAGCGGTTGCGCCGGCTTGAGCGGTCGACATGGCGAAGCAGATTGACCGCCGAGAAGGAGGAAATACCGCAAATAAGGGCTGCCAGTACGACAAGTCTCAGATCGTGCTGGTGCACGATGCAATTATAGACCGTCAGCATCTCGCGCCACCTGCCCTCCCGCAGCAATCAGCCATGGACTTTGATTAGTACGGGACGGTTGAAGAATCAATTATGCGCACCACAACTATAGCGGGTTTTCCGGGTTGTACCTCGCGGCGATCTTATCTCATACCAGGCGCACGGTCACGAGCAGCGCGCTTCGTGATCGGAGCTCGGGCAGCCATCGGCAAGCACTGTGGGCAGGACCGTAGGGGCGCTTGCCGCAAGGCCACGGGTGAAGAACCAATCGATGCGGCCGATCGGAGCTGGATCGCCGGCCTCGCGCCGCTGTGTTGGCAAATCGAGATTGTTGGCGAACTGCCAATCATAGCCGCGCGCGCCTTCGCGCATCGCCTGGCGATTGGCGGCGGGGTACGTGCGTCAATTGCGGGACCAACATTCATCTCTCCACTCAAGCCCGTCATCTGACCCGTCATCTGGAAAGACATCTTAGCCGGATAATCATTCTTGCGGGTGGTCTTTACGCCATTCCGAGGCGCCCTAGGTACCTAGGGCGCCGATATGACGGTTTCATGCCGGCGTGGCCGTCGAGGAGGAGAGACCGGCTGTCTACAAGCCCGAAAAGGCACAACAGAACTGTCACATACCTTCTCTATGAGAGCGGCAAGGGACTTGCGCAAAGCCTGATGTCATCAGCCACTCAAGAGGGATAAAATCCATGTCGATCTTCAAGCGGGGCCTTGCGGCCCTTGCCGCCGGAGCCTTCAGCATCGCGCTGGCGCAGCCGGCTGCCGCGGAGCCGGTCAAATTCGATTTCTGGTTCGGCCTGTCGGGCGACCTCGCCCGCGTTGTCGATACGCTGTGCAAGAACTTCAACGCATCGCAAGCCGACTATGAAGTCGTCTGTACCAGCCAGGGCAATTACGACGCCACGCTGCAGAACACCATCGCGGCCTTCCGCGCCGGCAAGCAGCCCGCCGTCGTGCAGGTCTACGACGTCGGCACCGCCACCATGATGCTGTCCGGCGCCTACAAGCCCGCCGACAAGCTGATGGAAGAAAACGGCTACAAGATCGACTACGCCGATTATTTCCCCGGCATCGCCCGCTACTACGCGACGTCGAAGGGCGAGATGCTCTCGTTCCCGTTCAATTCGTCGACCCCGTTGATGTACTGGAACAAGGACGCCTTCGCCAAGATCGGCAAGACCGAAGCGCCCAAGACCTGGGAAGATGTCGCCACCGACCTTCAGGCCTTGAAGGACGCCGGCTATGAGTGCCCGATGGCGATCAACATCTCGGCCAATGAAAGCTGGCAGCTGATGGAGCAGTTCTCGGCACTGCACAACCAGCCGATCGCCACCAAGAGCAACGGCTATGACGGTCTCGACGCCCGTCTTGAAGTCAACAAGACCAAGTTCGTGCAGTACGTCACCGATCTGAAGAAGTGGTATGACGCCGGCCTGATCAAGATCAAGTCCAAGGATCTCGGCCAGGATATGGTCCAGGCCTTCGCCTCCGGCACGTGCCAGGTCATCATGACCTCGGTCGGCGACCACGGCACCGTCGGCAAGACGCAGAAGGAAGGCATGAACTGGGATGTCGCCGAGCTGCCGGTCTATGCCGGCACCGAGCGCAAGAACTCGCTCGTCGGCGGCGCGTCGCTGTGGGTGCTCTCCGGCAAATCGGACGCCGAGTACAAGGGCGCCGCCGCTTTCCTGAACTTCATCCACGACCCCAAGACCGCTTTGTTCTGGTCGACCAACACCGGCTACATCCCGGTGACCAAGTCGGGCTTCGACTACCTGAAGTCCCAGGGTTTCTACGACAAGGCTCCCTACAAAGGTCGCGAAGTCGCGATCGCCAGCCTGACCGCGTCGGAGCCGACCGACATCACCCGCGGCATCCGTCTGGGCAACTTCACCCAGATCCGCGCCGAGTTCGGCACCCAGATGCAGGCCATCTTCGCCAACAAGGTCAGCGTCCAGGAAGGCCTCGACACGCTGGTCAAGAACGGCGACGCCATCCTCGACCGCTTCCAGCAGACCTATCCGGGCAAGACCCTGCCCTGATCGCCTGACTTCAGGGCCGCCCGTCGCGTCCGAGCATCATGCTAGGGTCGACGGGCGGCCATTTCGTTATTAACCTCACCTTGCTCTAAGCCAGCTGTCAGGCGGGCGTCGGCGGACCGATGGAAAAACGCGTTACCTTCAGCAGGTGGACTATCGGCATCCTTTTTGCGGTGCCGCAGCTCCTGCTGATCTTCACCTTCTTCTACTGGCCGGCTGGCCAGGCCGTGTACTGGTCACTGACGCTGCAGCAGCCCTGGGGCGGCGGCAACATCTGGGTCGGGCTCGACAATTTCCGCTCGATCCTGTCCAACGCCGACTACTGGAACTCGATCACCGCCAGCCTCATCTTTGCCGGCATCAGCACCGGGCTGGCGATGTTCATCGCGCTTGTGCTTGCGGCGCTCACCGACCGCCAGCTTGCCGGCTCGCGCCTCTACCGCGTGGTGCTGATCTGGCCCTACGGCATCGCGGCCCCCGCGCTCGCGATGGCGTTCCGCTTCATCCTGGCGCCGGAAGCCGGCTTCATGGCTGTCGTCAACCAGGTCTGGCCCGGCTTCTGGGACCCCGGCCTCGATGGCGCGGACGCGATGGCGTCGATCATCGTCGCCTTTTCATGGAAATATGTCGGCTATAACTTCATCTTCTTCCTCGCCGCGTTCCAGGCCATCCCGCGCTCGCTGATAGAGGCGGCGGCGATGGACGGCTCCGGCGTCATCAGGCGGTTCTGGGACATCCAGTTCCCGCTGATCACGCCGACCATCTTCTTCCTTTTGGTCATCAACATCACCGAAAGCTTCCAGGATTCCTTCGGCATCGTCGACATCATGACCTCGGGCGGCCCGGCCAATGCCACCAATCTGATGGTCTACAAGATCTATTCCGACGGCTTCAAAGGGCTCGATTATTCGGGCGCCGCCGCACAGAGCATCATCCTGATGCTGCTTATCGTCGTGCTGACCATTTTCCAGTTCCGCTTCATCGAGCGGCGCGTGCACTACAGGTGAGGCGGATATGGTAGAGCGCACCCCGTTCCTCAATTTTTTCACGCATGTGATCTTGTTCGTCGGCTTCGTGTTTTGCATCGCGCCGTTCGTGATCGTGGTCATCGCCGCGTCGCACAACCTCAAGGACGTCAACGACGTGCCGATGTCGCTGCTGCCCGGCAGCGACTTCTGGCTCAACATCAAAACGGCGTGGACGACAGCCGACCTCGGCCCCAAACTGTTCAACAGTTTTGTCATGGCGGCGGGCGTCGCCGCCGGCAAAGTGATCATCTCGGCGCTGACCGCCTTCTCGATCGTCTATTTCCGTTATCCCGGCCGCACCTTCATCTTCTGGCTGATCTTCGTGACGCTGATGCTGCCGCTGGAAGTACGCATCGTGCCGACCTATGCGGTCGTCGCCAACGTGCTGTCGCCTTACCAGACCATCCTCGACATTACCGGCCTGACCTGGCTGATCGAGAAGGTGTCGGGCGTCCAGGTTTCGCTCAGCCTCGGCCTGCTCAATTCCTACACCGGGCTGATCCTGCCGCTGATCGCCACCGCCACCGGCACCTTCCTCTACCGGCAGTTCTTCCTGACTGTTCCGGATGAACTGACCGAAGCCGCGCGCATGGACGGCGCCGGGCCGCTGCGCTTCTTCATCGATATCCTGTTGCCGTTGTCGCGCAACAACATGGCCGCGCTCGGCACCATCATGTTCCTGTGGGCATGGAACCAGTATCTGTGGCCGCTGCTCATCACCACCGACCAGTCTCATGCGACGGCTGTGACCGAACTCAAGCAGCTCATTCCCAACGTCGGCGGCATTCCTGAATGGAATATCGCCATGGCCGGAACGCTCATCGTCATGCTGCCGCCGCTGATCGTCGTTGTCGCCATGCAGCGCTGGTTCGTGCGCGGCCTGATCGCCACCGAAAAATAAGGAGCAACCAATGGCCTCCATCACCATTCGCGACATCACGAAGAGCTACGCCAAGATGCAGGTCGTGCATGGCGTCGATCTCGACATCGCCACGGGCGAATTCGTCGTCATCCTCGGGCCGTCGGGTTGCGGCAAGTCCACGCTGCTGCGCATGATCGCCGGGCTGGAGGACATTTCGGGCGGCACGATCGCCATCGACGGCACGGTGGTCAACAAGCTCGAACCGCGCGAGCGCGGCTGCGCCATGGTGTTCCAGAACTATGCGCTCTATCCGCATATGAGTGTTTCGCAGAACATCGGCTATTCGCTGAAAGTATCGGGCGTTCCCGCCGCCGAGCGCACCCAGCGCATCCAGGCGGTTGCGCGCACGCTGGAGCTGGAACATCTGCTCGACCGCAAGCCGATGGCGCTGTCCGGCGGCCAACGCCAGCGCGTCGCCATGGGCCGCGCCATGATCCGCGAACCGAAGGTGTTTCTGTTCGACGAACCGCTGTCCAACCTCGACGCCAAGCTGCGCGTGCAGATGCGCTCGGAAATCCGCAAGCTGCACCGCCGGCTCGCCGCCACCTCGGTGTTCGTCACCCACGACCAGGTCGAGGCGATGACCTTGGCCGACAAGCTGGTGGTGATGAATGGCGGCCGTGTCGAACAGGTCGGCACGCCGGCCGAAGTCTACAGCCGTCCGGCGAGCCGCTTCGTCGCCACCTTCGTCGGTGCGCCGGCGATGAACATGCTCGAAGGGGCAGTCACGCTTGACGGCCTGTCGCTGCTCGGCGACAGCCGCAAGCTTAGCGTTACGCGCACGGGCCTCCCTGTAGGCACCAAAGTCGCGGTCGGCATCCGGCCGGAGGCGGTGCGCCTGGTCGCGCCCGGCACGCCGGGCGCTCTGGCAGCGACCGTCGACCTGGTCGAGGAACTGGGCGCTGGACGCGTCGTCTATGTCGATCTCGACGGCGCACCGTTCTCGGTGGTGACATCGGAGGTCGTCCATCCGGTTCCGGGCAGCGCCGTCGGCCTGCAGTTCTCTGAGGCCGACCTGCATTTCTTCTCTTCCGAGACCGGCAGCCGGCTCGACGTGTTCAAGGCCTCGGTGCCGGAACCGGCGCTCTGACACTTACAGCTTACAGGTCACATCATGAAAATCATCCAGGTCACGGACGTCCATCTCGGCCGCCGCGGGGAAATCCGTTTTGGCGCGGATTTGCATGAGCGGCTCGACCGCTGCATCGAGCACATCAATGCCCGCCATGGCGATGCGGCCCTTTGTGTTTTCAGCGGTGACCTGACCGAGACGGGTGCGCCCGAAAGCTATGCCGATCTCAAATCGAGCCTGAAACGGCTTTCCCTGCCGTACCGGCTGCTGCCGGGAAATCATGACCGGCGGGCCAATCTCCTGGCGGCATTCCCCGAAAATCCGACCGACGACAATGGCTTCGTGCAGTCTGTCTTCGATACGCCGCAAGCATCGCTCGTATTCCTGGACAGCCTGGCCGAAGGCCGCGTCACCGGCGAGCTCTGCGACAAGCGGTTGGCCTGGCTCGACGCCCGGCTTGGCGAGGCGGCGGAAAAGCAGGCCTACATCTTCCTGCATCATCCGCCGGTCGAGCTCGGCCTGCCGCTGCTCGATCCGCTCGGGCTGGAACAACCGCAGCGCTTCCTCAACCTTTTGGCGCGCCACGGCAATGTCGGCCATATCTTCTTCGGCCATGTCCACCGCGACATTGCCGGCACGGTCGCCGGTATTCCGTTCACCGCGCAGCGCGGCCTGCATGCCCGCTTCATGCTCGATCTGGTCGGCGATGAGGTGGTCGAACAGGCGCCGCCGACCTACGGCATCGTTCTCATCGACGCGGCCGCGCGACGGGTGGTCGTGCACAACAACGACTTCCTTGAGACATGGCCGCTCTGGTCACCGGCGACAGGCCAGAGGGTCGGCAGGTTTAGCTAGGAAAACACATGCGCCTTGCCGGAGACGGTCAGCCGCACGATCTCGCCGACTGCCGGCGCGTCGATGCCCGGCTTGCGCAGCGTCAGTGGCGTGTTGCCTATTGCCGCGGCGTCGGGCGGATCGGGGTTGTTCAACAACCGCACCGCAATGGTGCACATCGAGCCGGCGAACTCGGATTCCGTCACCTCGGCGAAGATCGTGCCCGGCGGGCCCGACATGCCTTCGCGCGCGGTGCGTTTCACCTGGACCTGTTCCGGCCGCAGCATGATGCGGGCGATGTCGCGGCGCTCCTTCGAGTCGACGGCAATGCGGCCGAGCGAGGAAGTGGCGAAGCCGCCTGAAATCTTTGCCGGCAGGATGATGGCGTCGCCAAGGAACTCGGCGACCATGCGGTCCTTCGGCTGCAGGTAGAGTTCGCGCGGCGTGCCGATCTGCGAGAACTTTCCGTCGCGCATCACCGCGACCTGGCTGGCGAAGGACAGCGCCTCGGCCTGGTCGTGGGTGACCAGGATGGTGGTGATGCCGGCGGCTTCGAGCAGTTCGGCGACCGCCTTGCGCATCGAGGCGCGAAGCCCGGTGTCGAGCGCCGAGAACGGCTCGTCGAGCAGCATCAGCCTGGGTTTCATCGCCATGGCGCGGGCCAGCGCCACGCGCTGCTGCTGGCCGCCAGAGAGCTGGTGCGGTCGGCGTTTGAGGATCGCCTTGTCTAGTCCGACCGTGTAGGCCAGTTCGGCGATGCGCTCAGTGCGCTGCTCTTCGCCGCGGGTCATGCCGAAGCCGATATTGTCGGCGATGCTGAGATGCGGGAACAGCGCGCCGTCCTGCGCCACCAGGCCGATGCCGCGGCGGTGCGCCTGCACCGCATGGCTGCCATTGGCCAGCACTTCGCCGTCGAGCACGACGCGCCCTTGGTCCGGCGCCTCGAAGCCGGCGATCAGCCGAAGCAACGTCGTCTTGCCGCAGCCGGAGGGGCCGACGATCGCGGTGCGGCTGCCGCTGGCGACGCTGAGGTCGACGCCGGCAATTGCGGCGACCGGGCCGTATCGCTTGGTGAGGCCGCTGATTTCGAGAAAGCTCATCGTCCGGCCATCCGTTTCGACTGGACATAGAGCAGCCAGGTCAGCGGCAGCGACATCGCCACCATGATGAAGGCGTAAGGGGCGGCCGAGGCATAGTCGATCTCGCCGCTGTAGGACCAGAACGCCATGGCCAGCGTGCGCGTGCCATTGGGCGCCAGCATCTGGGTGGCGGTCAGTTCATTCATGATGCCGAGCGCGACCAGCGCCATGCCCGCCGCGGCCCCAGGCGCCGACAGGCGGATCGTCGTCGACCACAGCGCCTTCAGCGGCGGCCGACCAAGGCTCGCGGCGGCACGTTCAAGCTCGATCGGCGCCTGTGCAATCGATGCCCGAAGGCTGATCAAAGCGCGCGGCAGGAACATCAGGGCATAAGCGACCAGGATGGTGACCAGCGTCTGGTAGAGCGGCATGGCGATGCGCACGGTGATGGTGACCAGCGCCAGCGCGATGACGACGCCGGGCAGCGAGCCGACAATGTAGTTGCAGCCCTCGAGCAGCCGCTGCAGCGGCCCCGGTGCGCGGATCGAGATCCATGCCATCGGCATGGCGGCGATGGTCGCAAGCAGGGCGCCGGCGAGCGCCAGGAACAGCGTCTGGCCCAGCGCCAGGCCGATCTCGTCGAAACGCCAGACATCGGCGCCGCCGGCGGCAAGCCAGCGGCCGATGGTGACGAAGGGCACGCCGATGGCGAGCAGCGTGGTGATGGCAGGCAGAGCCAGGCAGGGCAGCGTGGCGCGCCCGAGCCTGCTGCGCTGCCGTTGGCGCGCGGCGCCCGAGCCGACGCGGGCGTAGCGCTCTTCGCCGCGCACCAGCACCTCCAGCGCGAGCAGCACGAAGCAGCATGTCACCAGCACACCGGCCAGCATGTTGGCGGCAGGGCCGTTGAAGGTCGACTGGAACTGGTCGACGATGGCGGTGGTGAACGTGTCGAAGCGGATGAAAACGTAGAGGCCATATTCGGCAAGCAGATGCAGGCCGACCAGCAGCGCGCCGCCGCAAATGGCCAGCCTGAGCTGCGGCAGCACCACACGTGCGAATACGCGCCACGGTCCGAGGCCGAGCGCTGCGGCTGCATCCTCCAAAGCAGGATCGAGCCGGCGCAGCGACGCCGCGACCGGCAGATAGAGGAACGGGAAATAAGCAAGGACCGACACCAGCAGGCCGGCCCACAGGCCGTGCAGCCCCGGCACCAAAGTAATCCAGGCATAGGAGTGCACGAAAGCGGGGATGGCAAGCGGCGCCACCGCAAGCCAGGCCCACAGCCGAGCGCCGGGCAGGTCGCTGCGCTCGGTCAGCCAAGCCAGCGCTATCGACAACACAATCGCGATTGGCACGGTGAGCGTCACCAGCAGCACGGTGTTGACCAGGAGTTCGCCGACGCGGGGCCGGAAGATCAGGGCCGAGACGGTGTCCCAGCCGGTCTGCACGGCGATCCAGATGATGAAGGCAAGCGGCAGCAGCGACAACAGCGAGACGACAATAGCGGGGAGCACGATCCCGGACATGGGCTGCCGGCGGGACCGCCTGGCTGCCGTGCTCGGGTCTGCGAGATCGACCGCAGATTGCATCAGTTCGGCCGCGCCACTGCCGCCAGGGCGAGGGCGTCCGTAGCGCCGGAGGCGCGGCCAGAAATGCAATGTGTCGTCATGGACGATGCCATCTCGAAAACAGAACGCTCCTGCGGAAAGGCCCGCAGGAGCGCAGTCGTTGCCCTTTTAGGACGAACACGGACTAAAGCAAGCCGGCTGCCGTCATCAAATCGGTCACCTTTTTGGAGTTCAATGTCGCCGGATCGACCTTCGGCGCCTGCAGATCGGCCAGCGGCACCAGCTTCGGGTTGGACGGAGCGTCCTTGCCGACTGCGTATTCGAAGGATGTGCCGGTCTTCAGCACGTCCTGGCCGCCCTTGCCGGTCACCCATTTCAGGAACGCCTGGGCTTCCTTCGGATGCTTGCTCGAGGCCAGCACGCCGCCGCCGGAAATCGAGACGAAGGCGCCGGGATCCTGGTTCTTGAAATAGTGCAGCGCGACATTCTTGCTGTTTTCGCCGGTCTTGGCCTGATCGCCGAAATAGTAATAATGGTAGATGACACCACCTTCGATCTCGCCGGCATTGACCGCCTTCATCACCGTGCCATTGCCTTTGTAGGGGGTGAAATTCTCCTTCATCGCCTTCAGCCAGTCGGCGGTTGCGGCTTCACCCTTGAGCTCAAGCAGCGCGCTGACGATGGCCTGGAAATCGGCGCCCGACGGCGAGGCGGCCCAGCGGCCTTTCCAGCTCGGATCGGCGAGATCGAGCATCGATGTGGGCAGTTGGTCGGCGGTGAGCTTGGTCTTGTTGTAGGCAAAGACGGTGCTGCGCGCCGCGACACCCACCCACTTGCCGCTGCTCGGCTGGAATTCAGCCGGGACCTGGGCCAGCGTGTCGGTGTCGACCGGCGCGAAAAGGCCCGAAGCCTCGACCAGGGTCATGGCGGGGGAGTTCTCGGTCAGGAGCACGTCGGCCGGCGAAGAAGCGCCCTCGGCGACGATCTGGTTGGAGAAATCGCTGTCGCCGCCATTGCGCAGCGTGACCTTGATGCCGGTTTCCTTGGTGAAACCTTCGACCCATTCCTTGGCCAGGCTCTCATGCTGGGCATTGTAGACGATGATGCCGGCATTCTCGGCCATCGCCGGGCCGCCAATCAAGCTCACGGCCAGCGCGGCAGCGCTGGTCAAAGTGGAGAGGGCATATCTCATGGGCGTCGTCCTCGATCTGTCTGGTCTGGTTACGCCTGCACCTACCAATACCTGATTAGCATAGTCAACATTGGCGGGCTGCTTCAATCGGTCGCCGCCCCCGCAAACTTTCGTGATTTTGCGGCACTTTGGCTTGGACATTATTTCGTTGGCCACGTAACAAATCAGCGCCGAGGCGCGAAGATCGGGGAGTGAACTCTTGTGAGCGGCAAGGATGAGGCCGAGCTTTCCCGGCTGATGCGGGCCGCGATCGCGGGAGATGAAAGGGCTTACGCCGACTTTCTGCACCGGATCGCCGCGCTTGTTCGCGGCTTTGTCAGGCGCAAGATCGTACAGGGCGGGGTCGATCCCGAGGATGTCGTGCAGGAAACGTTGCTGGCCATTCATGTGAAACGGCATACCTGGCGCCAGGACGCGCCGGTGCTGCCGTGGATCTATGCGATTGCCCGCTTCAAGCTGATCGATGCCTTTCGGCGGCGCGGACGGCGTATCGAGATCGAGATCGACGAGATCGCCGAAACTTTTGCCGAGCCGGAAGCCGAGACCGTCAGCGAACGGGACATCAACCGGGCGCTGGACGGCTTGCCGCCGGCGCAGCGTTCGGTGGTCTCGGCCATATCGGTCGATGGCCGCTCGATCGGCGAGACGGCGGCCAAGCTCGGCGTCAGCGAGACGGCGGTCAGGGTATCGCTGCATCGCGGGCTTGCCGCAATCGCCAAACGTTTCGGGCGGCAGTGACATGAGAACCGAAGATCTCATCAAGGCGCTTGACGCTGACGTGCGCAGCAAGGCGATGCCGCTGCGCTCGGCCTGGTGGATGGCGGCGGCTGCCGCTGCGGTGATCGCCGCAGTGGTCTTCTTCCTTACCATTGGTCCGCGCCCCGACATCATGATCGCAATGCACACGGTGCGGTTCCTGGCGAAATTCGTCTTTACGCTGGTGCTGGCCGCCACAGCCTTCGCTCTGATCCGGGCACTGTCGACACCGGGCGCTTCGACGGCGAGAGCCGCAGCCTGGATGCTTGCGGCGCCGCTGCTTGTGGCCGTGGCCGTGGCTCTCGAACTGTTCATGGTGCCGGAGCCGATGTGGAGCACGCGCATGGTCGGCTCCAACATGATGATCTGCATGGGCTTCATCCCGCTGATCGGCATCGGGCCGCTTGCCGTCTTTCTTTGGATGCTGCGCTATGGCGCGCCGACACGGCCGGTGCTTGCAGGCGCGGTCGCGGGCCTGCTAGCCGGGGGGCTGGCGGCGACCTTCTACGCCGCGCACTGCTTCGACGATTCGCCGCTTTTCGTCGCCACCTGGTATACGCTTGCGATCGCAGTCCTCGCCGGGCTCGGCGCGCTCGGGGGACGGTTCTTCGTGCGCTGGTAACCGGGCCGCCTGAGATCGCCGGCAATAATCACCGATCCTTAATCATGCCGGCAATTGTTTGCGGGCTAACCGTGTTGCCGATGGCTCCGGCGCAACCTTTCCTTAAAATCGATCATCCAAGATTTTCCGCAGAAATGTGTTGCGCACGGGGTGGCATGCACAGTGACGCGATGGAAACGAAAAAGCCTGCAGGCTGACAGTCACGTGGCTTTGGTGCTCGCGGCCGGCGGTTTTTGCGCCGCCGTCGTGGCGATGCTGCTGTCGCGGCTCGACGTCAGCGCCGAAGTGCTGAAGCTCTGCCTGCTGATATCGGTGCCGGTCGCCGCCGTGGCGCCGATGCTCGCCGCCCTGTTCATTTACCGGGTACTCGACGACCGCCGGCAGATCGCCGAGAGCGAGCAGCGCTTCCGTCGCGCGATGGAGGATTCGGCGATCGGCATCGCCATCGTCGGCCTCGATGGCCGTATCCACGAAACCAATCCGGCCTTCGCCGCCATGCTCGGCTACGGCAAGGCAGAGATCGAGGCGCTGACCTTCTTCCAGATCACGCATCCCGATGATGTGCAGATCGGCCGCGAGACGATGGACGGCATACGGGCGGGCACCACCAACGCCTTTCAGTTCGAAAAGCGCTACCTCAAGAAAGACGGCACCCCGGTGTGGGCGCATCTTGCCGGTTCCGTCATCCGCGACGAGAAGAGCAGCCGCCCGCTCTACCTCGTCTCGCAGATCGAGAATATCGACGCACGCAAGCAATCCGAGGCGCGCATAGCCGAAGCCGAAACGCGTTGGAATTTTGCCCTGGCCAGTGCCGGACAAGGCGTCTGGGATCTCGACATGCGCAAGGGCGGCACCACCTACTCCGCCACCTGGGTGAAGATGCTGGGCTATGCCGATGGCGAACTGGACGGCGATCCCGACCGCTGGCTGGAGATGATCCACCCCGACGACCAGGAGAAGGTGGCAGAGGCCGATCGCGCCCATCTGGAGGGCAAGACGGCGTTTTTCGAAGCCGAGTTCAGGATGCGTCACAAGGATGGCCATTGGGTCTGGATCCTCGATCGCGGCAAGACACTCGAGCGCGACAGCGAAGGCCGGCTGATCCGGGCCATAGGCAGCCTGACCGACATTACCCAGCGCAAGCAGACCGAGGAAAGCCTGATTGTGTCGGCAGCGGCGCTGGCGGACGAGAAGGAGCGGTTGAGGGTGACACTGCAGTCGATCGGCGACGCCGTCATCTGCACCGATGCGGCCAACCGCATTACCTTCATGAACCCGGTCGCCGAAAAACTGACCGGCGTTGCCGGCGCCGAGGCGCTCGGCAAGACCCTTGGCCATGTTTACTGGGCAGTGGACGAGGAAACCGGGCAACGAATCGGCATGACGCGGCCGGCGCTCGGCGTCGCCAGCCCCGCCGATCAGAACAGCCGCGCCGTCCTTATCCGCCGCGACGACACGCGCTGCAGCATTCGCCAGGTGGTGTCGCCGATCATGAACGAACGCCAGGAGTTCTGCGGCCTCGTCATCGTCTTCCAGGATTTCACCGATGCGCGCGCCTTGCAGCGCCAGCTGGCCTACGCCGCCGCGCATGACGCGCTCACCGGCCTCGCAAACCGTTCAAGCTTTATCCGCACCATGGAAGAGCTGGTCGACCAGAGTCGCAAGGCCGGCGCGGCAAGACCTGCGGGCGAGCATCATTTCATGTTCATCGACCTCGACCATTTCAAGCTGGTCAACGACACTGGCGGCCATGCCGCGGGTGATGCCCTGCTGAAGCGGGTTGCCGACGCCATTCGCGGCGCGCTTGGGCCGGAGGATATCGTCGCCCGGCTCGGGGGCGACGAATTCGCGGTCATCCTCAAATCCGGATCGAGCCCCGGCGCCAGGATTGCCGCGCGCTCGATCATCGACGCCATCCGCAGCCTGCAGTTCACCTGGGACGGCCGGCCGCATGCGATCGATGCCAGCATCGGTTTGGCGCCGATCCGTGCCGGTAGCGGTGAAGTCGACGAGATCATCGCCCGTGCCGATGCCGCCTGCTATGCGGCCAAGGCCGCCGGCCGCGGCTGTGTTTCCGTGGCAGCTGAAGGCAATGGGTCAAAGGACCGGGCCGGGCCGCGGCTCGCGGCGGCGTCCTGAGGGCAGCGCTGGCTCTTCGTTCTGGTGGTTAGCGCGTCGGAACCGGGTGTTCGCCGCGATAGTCGTAGAAGCCGCGTCCGGTCTTGCGGCCGAGCCAGCCGGCTTCGACATATTTCACCAGCAGCGGGCAGGGGCGATACTTCGAGTCCGACAGGCCGTCATGCAGCACCTGCATGATCGACAGGCAGGTGTCGAGGCCGATGAAATCGGCCAGCTGCAGCGGTCCCATCGGATGGTTGGCGCCGAGCTTCATGGCGGTGTCGATGGCGTCGACCGAGCCGACACCCTCGTAGAGCGTGTAGATGGCCTCATTGATCATCGGCAACAGGATGCGGTTGACGATGAAGGCGGGGAAATCCTCCGAGACGGTGATCGTCTTGTCGAGTTGCTTCACATAGGCCTTGGCGGCCTCGAAGGTCTGGTCTTCGGTGGCGATACCGCGCACCAGTTCGACCAGCTTCATCAGCGGAACCGGGTTCATGAAATGTATGCCGATGAACCGCTCGGGACGGTCGGTCTGCGCGGCCAGCCGGGTGATCGAGATGGAAGAGGTGTTGGTCGCCAGGATCGCTTCGGGGTTTAGCTGCGGACAGAGCTGGGCGTAGATCTTGCGCTTGACCGTCTCGTCCTCGGTCGCCGCTTCGATCACCAGATCGGCACCAGCGAGATCGGCCATGGCGGGAGCCGCCGAAATGCGCGCCATCGCATCGTTGCGCAGCTTTTCGTCAAGCTTGCCGGAGCCGACCTGGCGGGCCATGTTGCCGCTGACGGTGGCGATGCCCTTTTCGATTCGGTCGGGAGAGACATCGTAGATCAGTACCTTGTAGCCCGAAAGCGCCGACACGTGGGCGATGCCGCCGCCCATCTGGCCCGCGCCGATGATGCCGATCGTCTCGATCTTGGCCATTTACTGCGATCCCGTCGAAAAAGGCCTTTGCGGCCTGCTTTTTGTGCAGTGCAAACTAAAAGGGTGGGGCAGCTTCGTCTACCCCACCCCTTTACAATTTAATACGCTTTGGCAGAGAGCGTCAAAGCGCCTTTTGCAGCTCTGGCAGGATGACGAAAAGGTCGCCGACCAGGCCGTAATCGGCAACCTGGAAGATAGGCGCCTCCTCGTCCTTATTGATGGCGACGATGACCTTCGAATCCTTCATGCCGGCAAGGTGCTGGATGGCGCCGGAGATGCCGACCGCGATGTAGAGATCGGGAGCCACGACCTTGCCGGTCTGGCCGACCTGCCAGTCGTTGGGCGCATAGCCGGCATCGACCGCGGCACGGGACGCGCCGACGGCGGCGCCGAGCTTGTCTGCGACGGGCAGGATGACTTCCTGGAATTTCTCCGAGGAACCGAGCGCACGGCCGCCCGAGATGATGATCTTGGCCGAGGTCAGTTCCGGACGGTCGTTCTCGGAAAGCTTGTTCTCGACGAAGGAGGAGAGGCCGGGATTGGCCGCCGCCTTGACGGTCTCGACCGTGGCCGAGCCGCCCTCGGGCACCGCCTGGAAGGAGGCGGTGCGCACGGTGATAACCTTCTTGGGGTCGGTCGACTGCACCGTCTGGATGGCGTTGCCGGCATAGATCGGGCGCTTGAAGGTGTCTGATGACACCACTTCGATGATTTCAGACACCTGCGCGACATCGAGCAATGCCGCCACGCGCGGGGCGACATTCTTGCCCGACGAGGTCGCCGGGGCGACGACGGTGTCGTAGGCGCCGGCCAATGAGACAACGAGTGCCGCCGTCGGTTCGGCGAGGCGCTCGGCCAGCTCGTCGGCCTCGGCGAGCAGCACCTTGATGACACCCTTCAGCTTGGCGGCAGCGTCGGCAGCGCCCTTGGCGCCCTTGCCGGCAACCAGTACATGCACGTCCGAGCCGATCTGCAGGGCCGCCGAGAGCGCCTTGGCGGTCTGGTCGGAAAGGGTTGCGTTGTCGTGTTCTGCGATGAGGAGAATGGTCATTTTTCTGTTCCTTTCCCGATCGCTTACAAAACGCCGGCTTCGTTCTTGAGCTTGTCGACCAGTTCGGCGACGCTCTTGACCTTGACGCCCGCCTTGCGGCCGCTGGGCTCCTCGGTCTTGATCACCTTCAGGCGCGGCTTGACGTCGGCGCCGTAATCGGCCGGGCTCTTTTCGTCGAGCGGCTTCTTCTTGGCCTTCATGATGTTGGGCAGCGAGGCGTAGCGCGGCTGGTTGAGGCGAAGGTCGGCGGTGACGATCGCCGGCATTTTCAGTTCCACCGTCTGCAGGCCGCCATCGACTTCGCGCGTTACCTTGGCCTTGTCGCCGTCGAGCACCACCTTGGAGGCGAAGGTGCCTTGCGCCCAGCCGAGCAGGGCGGCCAGCATCTGGCCGGTCTGATTGGAATCGTCATCGATCGCCTGCTTGCCGAGGATGACGAGGCCGGGCTGTTCCGCCTCGACGACGCCCTTCAGCACCTTGGCGACGCCGAGCGGCTCGGTCTGTTCGTCGGTCTTGACCAGGATGGCGCGGTCGGCGCCCATGGCGA
Source organism: Mesorhizobium sp. PL10 (assembly GCF_053714315.1). Classification (NCBI taxonomy): domain Bacteria; kingdom Pseudomonadati; phylum Pseudomonadota; class Alphaproteobacteria; order Hyphomicrobiales; family Phyllobacteriaceae; genus Mesorhizobium; species Mesorhizobium sp. PL10. The sequence goes on from NZ_JBSKBR010000001.1 coordinate 467,521, forward strand.
GCGCGGTGCGCAGGGTTTCCTGCGCCTGCTGCGGGCCGATCGAAACGACGATGATCTCTTCGGCCTTGCCGGCTTCCTTAAGCCGGATCGCCTCTTCCACCGCGATCTCGTCGAACGGGTTCATCGCCATCTTGACGTTGGCGAGTTCGACCGCCGAACCATCAGCCTTAACGCGAACCTTGACGTTCGCATCCACAACCCGCTTCACGGGCACAAGGATCTTCATTTGCCTGTCACCTCTCCTGAGATATTCGGGCGCGCTATAGCAGCGTGCGCCACTGCAGAGTTGTCGAAAGCCGACATTCCTGACTGAATTCCGGCCAAACGGAATTCTGGCCGGACGGAATTCTGATCATCTGCCGCCTAACGGTGGCGCCCTCCGTAGTTGCGGTGACCTTGCGCGTCAATACATGTGCGCCACTCAAATCGGTTCAGTCCTGACCGGAAGCGCCACCGCGGCCCCAGCGCGTCGCCGGTTGCGTGGGCGCGGGATCGGCTGGCGACGGCCCGGTGGAAACGGCCGGCTGATCGGCGGGCTCCGGTTCGCCGTCATCGCCGGCAAGTAGAGGCACGCCGCGGCTGCGCATAATGAGCACCAGCACGCCGCCGGCGATGATGCCGCCAATATGGCAGGCCCAGGATATCTGGTTTTCGCCGCCGGCGGCAAACATCACCATCTGGAAGCCGATCCACAGGATCAGCGGAATGAAGGCCGGGATGCGCAGCGGAATGCGGGCAAAGACCAGCACCCACACCTTCACCCGAGGATAAAGGACCAGATAGGCGGCGACGACCCCGGCGATGGCGCCGGAGGCGCCGATCAGCGGCACTTGCGAATCCCAGGCGACGAGCCCCTGGAAAGCGGCTCCGGCGATGGCGCAAAGCAGGTAGAAGATGAGATAGCGGATGTGGCCGAGCGCGTCCTCGACATTGTCGCCGAACACCCACAGGAACAGCATGTTGCCGCCGAGATGGAAGATATCGGCATGCAGGAAGGCATAAGTGAGGTAGCTCAGGCTCTCCGGAATGACGACGAATTCAGGTGAGAGCTCTGCCGTGTTGTGGACAACCGAAGGAATGAAACCGAGACCGAGCACGGCTGCGTTGTTGAAATTTTCGCCACCGATCGTGGTGATGAGAAAGACCAGCGCATTGGCCACGATCAGGCAGATCGTCACATATTGCAGCCTTATGTGGCGCAACCTGTTGGTGTCGTACAGCGGGATGAACATGCCCCAAGCCCTCGTCCGCTTTCGAGAATTCAGCGGTTCTTGCCGGGCACCCATAACACGTCGGCATTTCCGTTGTCATTGACCGCACGGGCGGCCACGAACAGAAAGTCCGAGACGCGGTTGATGTATTTCAACCCCTCGCGATTGACGTGCTCAGCCGGGTTCTGCGCCAGTGACACCATGATACGCTCGGCCCGTCGCGCCACGGTTCGGGCGAGATGCAAAGCGGCGGCCGCCGGCGTACCGCCGTTGAGCACGAAGGATTTCAGTGGCTTAAGCTCCTTGTTGAGGAGGTCGATGTCTTTTTCGACGCGGTCGGTCTGCGAGGCGATGATGCGCAGCGGCTCGTAGCCGAGCGGCTTGCCGTCATCGGGAACGGCGAGATCGGCGCCGAGATCGAACAGGTCGTTCTGGATGCGGGACAGCATGGCGTCGATGGCCGGATGGCTAGCCGCCGTGTGCAGGCGGGCGATGCCAATGCAGGCATTGGCTTCGTCGACCGTGCCATAGGCATCGACGCGCAGGTCGGATTTCAGCCTGCGCTCACCGGTGCCGAGGCCGGTGGTGCCGTCGTCGCCGGTGCGGGTGTAGATCTTGTTGAGCTTGACCACGCTCTGCCCCCCATTGCCGTCACTTGCGGGTGAAATACACCACCAGAAGGATCAGCGCCAAGGCCAGGGCCTGCAGCAGCACGCGCGCCTGCATCAGCTTGTTCGATGTCACGCTGGAGCCGCCGCGCATCATGTTGATGAGGCCGCGTATAAGCACAATCAGCACGGCTGCCATGGCGAGAGCGACGAGAATTTTCAAGCTAGTTGCCATGGTCTGTTCCCAGTTCTGTTGCGGTCAGGCGCGTCTGGCCAGAACGCGGTAGAGCATCGATGCCGGCAGGATGCGCTTGAGCACCATGCCGACCTTAGCCGGCACTGTTACCACATAGTGCGGGCGCGGGCGCCGCGACAGAAGTGCATGGCGCAAAGCCGCATAGACCACCTCGGGCCCTGGTTTCAGCCGCGATGAGCTACCGCCGGCCCTGAGCCGCGCCAGTTGCGCGGCATAGGCGACGTGGTGGACAGAATTCTCGTGGTCGATGTTTTTTAAAAACCAGAACAGCCCGTTGCTGGCGATTTTCGACGTCACTGGCCCCGGCTCGATCAGCGAAACGTGGATCCCGCTGCCCTGCATCTCCTGCTGCATACACAGCATGAGACCCTCCAGCGCGTGCTTGGAAGCTGAATAGGCGCCGCGAAAGCGTACCGGCGCCAGGCCGAGGATCGAGGAGCAATGGACCAGGCGACCGTGCCCCTGGCGGCGCATCACCGGCACGATGCGCTGGGTGAGGTCGTGCCAGCCGAAGAAATTGGCCTCGAACTGCTCCCGCAAAGCCGCAACCGGCAAGTCTTCGACGGCGCCGGGCTGGGCGTGGGCGCCGTTGTTGAATAGGGCGTCGAGGCGTCCGCCCGTACGCTCCAGCACCGATGCCGCAAGGGCTGCGATGGAGTCCGGCTCGCGGTAGTCAAGGTAAAACGCCTCGATGCCGTCGGCCTCGAGCATGGCGATGTCTTTAGGCTTGCGCGCTGTTGCGAACACGCGCCAGCCATCGGCCTTCAGCGCCCGGGCGCAATAGGCGCCGATTCCGGACGAGGCGCCGGTGACGATGATGGTGCGCAACTCTTTCGCCGGCGGGATCATGGTTTGAGCAAGGGTTGCCATTTGCCACAATCCCTTCCCATATTCGCGGCGTCGAGACAATCGAAGGGAACGCGGCTCTTGATGCGGAATATCGTCGTGCTGCGCCGCGTGCTCTATGACGCGCTCGGCCATTTCAACACCGACGACGGCTGGGCTATGGCCAGCCATCTGGCGATCACTTCGCTGATGGCGCTGTTTCCGTTCCTGATCTTTGCCACCACACTGGCGAGTTTCCTCGGCGCGCAGGCGTTCGCCGATACCGCCGTGCATCTGGTGTTCGACACCTGGCCCGAGCAGATCGCCAAGCCGATCGCACGCGAAGTGCTCAACGTGCTGACCGTGCGGCGCACCGACCTTTTGACCTATGGCGTGTTGCTGGCCGCCTATTTCGCCTCCAACGGCATCGAGGCGCTGCGCACCTCGCTCAACCGCGCCTACCGGGTCGCCGAGACGCGCGGCATTATCTACCGGCGGGTGCAGAGCATTTTCTTCGTGTTGATCGCCACGGCAGGGTTCCTGGCGATCAGCCTGCTGCTGGTCTTTGCGCCCTTGCTAGCGCGGCTGGCGGAAGCCCATTTCGAGTGGATCAAACCCTATACCGGCACGATCACGCTGTGGCGCTACGTCATCGCCTCAGCGGTCATCATCGGCGGGTTGTTTGCTGTGCATTACTGGCTGCCGGCGGGCAAGCGCCGCTTCGTCTCACTGGTGCCTGGCATCGGTTTCACCCTGGCCGCATGGCTTATCGGCTCGACGATGTTTGCAACCTACCTCGACCATTTCTCGTCCTATGTGACGACCTATGCGGGGCTGGCCTCGATCATGATCGCAGTGGTTTTCCTCTATATGCTGTCGGCGATCTTCATCCTTGGCGGCGAGCTCAACGCCGCGATCAGCCGCTTTCTCGAAGCGCGCGCCCGGGTCGGATGAGTCGATCCCGGCCGGATTGAGGAACTGGAGAACTGGAGAAGGAGCACACAGCGCCAGATTTCCTCAGGTTCCCCAGTTCTTCAATTCCTCAGTTCTCCCCTTGGCGGGCCGAGTCGTGGCCAGGCCAACGCCGAACGTCGCGATCGCCATGCCGACAATCTGTACAAGGCTGAGCTGTTCGCCGAACAGCGCCCAGGCGATAACAGCGGTGACGGCCGGCACCAGGTAGAACAGCGAGGCGACTTTCGACATCTCGCCGTCACGGATCATCACCATCAACAGGAAGATGGCGCCGATCGACAGCACCAGCACCAGCCAGGCCATGGCAAAGATCAGCTCACCATTGATGATGACCGTGTGTGTTTCGAAGGCGAGCGAAGCCAGGATCATCAGGGCACCGCCGCCGATATACTGCCACATCGTCGCCGCCACCAGGTCGCCGCCCGAGGCATAGCGCTTCTGCCAGATGGTGCCGGCGCTCATGCCCAGCACCGAGACCAGCGAAGCGGTCAGCGTTTCCGGCGTAACGCCGCCGCCGAGCGCGCCGAGCTTCGGCCACAGCACAATGACGACGCCTACGAGTCCGACAGCGAGGCCGGCCCAGTGGCGTGGCAGGATGGCCTCGCCGAGGAACTTGCCGGCAAGCACAGCGGTGATCAGCGGCTGCAGCCCGACGATCAGCGCCGAAAGCCCGGCCGGCATGCCCCTGTGGATCGCCCAGAACACCGCGCCGAGATAGACGCCATGCATAAGGATGCCGGCGACGGTGGCGTGAAGCGCTTCGGCCCTTGTGGCTCGCTTCGAGCCAAGCACGAGCATCAGGCCGGCGAGCAGCAAGGCGGCGATGACAAAGCGCACCGCCAGGAAAGTGAAGGGTTCCGCCCAGGGCATGGCATAGCGCGCGCCGATGAAGCCGGTCGCCCACAGGACGACGAACGAGGCGGGGATGAACCGCTTGAGACTGTGCATTTTGGGGGAAGCCGTTTCGCGTCCGGGGGGAGGCCCGATTGGGTGAAGAGTCAACTACGGCAATTGCTCTAATGCGGTTCAATCCGGCAAGCAAAGCGAAACAATTGATCCATAAGCTTGTTGGAATGTAATGGGTGGCCGAACTCAAAGGGCGTCGTCGGGGGCAATCGACTTCTGTCGATCGATCCGGCGACACCGCGTTTCGGCTTCGAGGGGGAGCGCGCATGCTGTTGCATCTCGACACAAGCTGGCTGTTGATGACGGTTGCGAGCGTGGCCGTGTTCGGCTTCTTCTTCGGCTCGGCGCTCGACGCCATCATGCAGGAGGACGGCTTTGGCTCGACCGGCAACACGCTGCTGTTCACGCTTGGCTTTTTCGTCGCGATCATGGTCGCGAACGAGCATGGCATCGTCCTTAGAGATCTGAAGCTCGCGGTTGCCTGGGGACTGGGCGGTGCCTTCGCGTTTATCGGCGCGTTGGCGCTGCTCAAGGCGGGGCTGGCACGGTTATAGCCAGAGACCGACGAGCTGCCTGATATCGTCCGGCGAAGCGCCGGACTGCCTGAGCGCGGCAAGGCCGGTGTCGCCAAAACTCTTCGACAGTTTACGCCCGTCCGATCCGAGCACGAGACGGTGATGGAAATAGTCCGGCCGGTCGAGGCCGAACAGTTCCTGCAGCAAGCGCTGGATGCCGGTCGCGGAATACAGATCCTGGCCGCGTACGACATGGCTGACGCCTTGCAGCGCGTCGTCGACGACGACGGCCAGGTGATAGCTGGTCGGGATGTCGCGACGCGCGAGAATGACGTCGCCCCAGTCCTGCGGCCGCGCCTCTATGGTTCGCGTCGCCGATAACGTCTCGTCGGTGAATTCGCGCCAGGACAAATCCGTGCCGACGCGCGCCCGTGCCGCTTCGACGTCGAGGCGCCAGGCGAAGGGCGCATTGTCGGCGATCCGGCGGTTACGTTCGCTGATCGGCAGCGCCTTGTCGGCGGCGGGATAGAGCGGCACGCCGTCGGGGTCGCGCGGCCAGTCGCGGCCGCGCTTTTCACTGTCGGCGATGAAGGCCCTGATCTCGCCACGGCTCATGAAGGCGGGGTAGACGAGTTCCTCGCGGATCAACCGGTCGAGCACGGCCTGATAGTCGGCGAAGTGCTCGGCCTGACGGCGCACCGGTCGTTCCCATTCGAGGCCTAGCCATTCGAGATCACGAAAAATGCCGGCCTCGAATTCCGGCGTGCAGCGGATCGTGTCGATGTCCTCGATGCGTAGCAACAGGCGGCCGCCGGCGGCCTTTGCCAGCTTTTGGTTGAGCAGCGCCGAATAGGCATGGCCGAGGTGCAGTTCGCCATTCGGGCTCGGCGCGAAGCGGAATGTCAGGAGCGTCATCTCTGAGGCGGCAATCCGGTTGTGCAACGGTTTTGCCAATTGCTACTTTGCTGCTCATCGGCGGACAAGGATACCATGCAACGCATCGCGACACTGGACGACATTGCGCGGGGGCTGGATGCGCTCTGCACAATCGACCCGCGCCTGGAAAAGGTGCGCGGCATGGCCGGCGAGGTGCCGTTGCGGCTGTCGGAGCCGGGGTTTCGTAGCCTTGCCTCGATCATCGTCTCGCAGCAGGTCTCCCGCGCCAGCGCTGATGCCATTTTCGGCCGGCTGGTGAAGCTGGTCGACCCGTTGACGCCGCAGGCCATCCTTGCCGCCGGCGAGGACACGTTTCGCGAGGCCGGGCTGTCGCGGCCAAAGCAGCGCGGCCTGATCGCGATTGCCCAGGCCGTGGCCGACGGGCTTGACCTGCATCACCTCTGTTCGCTCGACGCCGAAGAGGCGATCGCGGCCATGACAGCGGTACCCGGCATCGGTCCGTGGACGGCTGAAGTCTATCTTCTGTTCGCCGCCGGCCACCCCGATATTTTTCCCGCGCGCGACGTCGCGCTGCAGAGCGCGGTTGGCCATGCGCTTGGCATCGAGCCGCGTCCGCCGGAGAAAACACTCATCGCTCTGGCCGAATCATGGAGCCCGTGGCGAGGTGTCGCATCGCGGCTTTTCTGGTCCTATTATCGCGAAACCAGGGGCAGGGACGCCGCGCCACCGGCCTGAAACCGCAAAAAAGCATGAAAATCCTGCATTTTTGCCGCTTTTGGCGAGCGACAATCCGCTTCACATCCCTGTCATGTCGGGCTTACAGTATCCGCGCCGATCGGTTACCGCGCCGCGCATCCAGTGGATGCGCAAAGGACGCGGTAGAGCTTTTGAAGTTGCACATGATCCTTTCCGAAAATCGAACTCGATTTTCGGGGTCATGTGCGAAACGAGGAGGTCAACAAGGTGACGGTTGCCGTATCTCCGGATGGGCTTCCTGCGCTGGTGCTGAATGCGGATTATCGTCCGCTCAGCTATTACCCCTTGTCGCTCTGGTCCTGGCAAGACGCCATCAAGGCGGTGTTCCTCGATCGGGTCAACATTGTCGCCGAATACGAGCATGCGGTGTCTTCGCCGACCTTCTCGATGAAGCTGCCCAGCGTCGTCAGCCTGAAGGCTTATGTGAAGCCGTCGAGGCATCCAGCCTTCACCCGCTTCAACGTCTTCCTGCGCGACCGCTTCCAGTGCCAGTATTGCGGCACGCCCGAGGATCTGACCTTCGATCACGTCATCCCGCGCCATCGCGGCGGGGCGACGACATGGGAGAATGTCGTTGCCGCCTGTTCGCCCTGCAATCTCAGGAAGGGTGGCATGATGCCGGCGCACGCCAAGATGTGGCCGCTGCAAAAGCCCTATCAGCCGACCGTGCACGATCTGCACAACAATGGCCGGCTGTTCCCGCCCAACCATCTGCATGAAAGCTGGATGGATTATCTATACTGGGATGTCGAACTCGAACCCTGAGATCGTTCGAGAATTCGGGAGGCCCGTCGTCTGGAGCAATTGTCTGCGCTTCCGATGCTCACGTACTTGCGTACGCTCCGCTTCGGTTCTCGACAATCACTCCATACGACTCAGCCTGCCAAATTCTTTAGAACGATCTCGCGTCGGCGCTCTTGCGCTCTATCAGTCCTTGGCCAGGGCGCCACGGAAGGCGACGGCGGCGAGGATGAAGCTGGCGATGGCGTTCCAGCCGGCCAGCGACAGGCCGAGGATGCGGAGTGCTGCCTTGTCGCAGGATGGCGGCACGAATTTGTCGAGGGCGTCCAGCACGCCCTTGCCGCCGGTGTCGACCGGGCCGGCGCCGGCGGTGCAGTCAGCCGGGCCTTGCCACCAGGCCCATTCGACGCCCGAGTGATAGACGCCGAGATAAAGTCCATAGAGCATCAGCAGGCCGCCAATGGCCAGCAGGCCGCGCGTCAGCAACGCAGGCGCGCGGAGCATCGAGGCGATCACGGCCAGAAGCATCAGCGGGGCGCCGATGTAATAGGGCGTGCGCTGCTCCAGGCAGAGATGGCAGGGGATGTAACCGCCAATATGCTGGAAGGCGAGCGCGGAGCCGACCGTGGCGGCCATGGCGACGGCGAGAAACAAAGCGGTGCGCGTCCGCTGGCGTCCGGTGTCGGCAGTCATCGTAGCTGTCATGTTTCGTCCGTTGAATTCGCCGTCCGCCGGCATAGTCCTGAACCACCGCCCGCCGTGGGCGGTCAGAAGGCGTATTTGACCACGATATAGAGCAAAATCAGGGCGGCGGCGCCGGCGCCGACGATCAATCCCAAACGCTTCTCGATGAATTCCTTGATCTCTTCGCCATAGCGGCGCAGCAGCCACGCAAGAAGCAAGAAGCGAGCGCCGCGCGCCAGGATGGCCGAGATGATGAAGACAACAAGATTGACGTGAAGGGCGCCTGCCAGAATGGTGACCACTTTCATCGGCGGCAAGTGCGCAGCACCGGATGTGACGAGCAGCACCAGCATCAGCCCGGTGCCGGACGACTGCCACCTCTCGAACGTGTCGAGGCCGCCGAAGTGCTCCAGCATCGGCCGTGCTATCGTGTCGTAGGCATAGTAACCGATGAGCCAGCCGGCAATGCCGCCCAGCACGGACGCAACAGTGGCGGTCAGCGCGTAGCGATAGGCGCGTTCGGGCCGCGCCAACGCCATGGGCAGATACAAGACGTCGGCAGGTATGAAAAACACCGAGCTTTCGACGAAGGCGATGAAGGCCAGCCACCATTCGGCGGATTTGCGGGCCGCAAGCGACAGGGTCCAGTCGTAAAGTCCGCGAAGCATCGGCTCTCCTAATGCATGTCGCCCAGACGCAACGCGCTTTGATGCGAGCCTGTCTAGAAAGATTTTCCGCGCTGCACAATGGCAGGAGCTTCATGAAACCGAAAGGCGGGCTTTTGCCGCAAGCAGGGCACGGCGGCGCATTTGGCCAGTTGACGAACAGGCTTCCAACCGTATAGTCCGCGCCCATCCAGGCCGTCCGGCCTGAGCCCCTATGGCGGAATTGGTAGACGCGCTCGACTCAAAATCGAGTTCCGCAAGGAGTGCTGGTTCGATCCCGGCTAGGGGCACCATATTTTTTTGATGTCTCCCGACAATTTGAATGGCCTTGATATCGTTGCGGTTCGATAGGCCGCGTTCCGTCAGGCAATCAGTCTGCAAACACGAGTTTGAGGACAGCGCAGCGGTCTTCATCCCGCTGGGATTGGAATGGCCTGCAAGGCTGCGAGGAGCCGGACGCGGTTCGACACGTCTCGCCGAAACCTGCCAGGGGCCTGCCGCAGCGGCGCCTGCAGCAAATGACGATACGGGTATTTCGCGCGCTCCGGCCCTAACCCAACGGGCTGTCATAGGTTCCGCAACAGCCGAAGGCCACAAATCCACACGACAGGGATCTTTGTCCAAGGCCTCCTGAGCGGGGAGTTTTTGGCGCGTCATGCCCCATTCCGCCGATCGCGTCGGAAGGGCTTTACTTTTCGGAAATTACGGATATTTTGTATCCATAAGGATATTAGATATCCTTAATTAGATGGAGCCGCGACCAGCACCTGAAACCACGTCCGCATGGGTGGCTGCGAACGGGGTACGAAACATTGCCGGTGGAGCCGGCCTCCGTTCCAAACCGGTCAAAGGAGATAAGCATGAACCTGAACAACGCCCCCCAACCCGGCAGGGCGGTACCCGAAGAGCTGGTTCCGTCGCGCTACGCGGTACGGGTCGGAGATATTGACGTGCTGGTGATCAGCGATGGAGTACTTCCGCTCCCAACCAAAATGCTGGGCCATAACGTGGAAACCGCCGTGCGGGCAGCCTGGCTGGACGAGATGTTCCTGCCGCTGGACGCTTTCGACTGGTCGCTGAACGCGGTCGTGGTGCATAGCGGCGCGCAGACCATACTCATCGACGCCGGGCTGGGGCTGGACCCCAATTTGAACCTGCCGCGGGCCGGGCAGTTGATCAAACGGCTGGAGGCCGCCGGCATCGATATCTCGTCCGTGACCGACGTGATACTGACCCATCTGCACATGGACCACGTTGGCGGGCTGCTCGTCGACGGGGTGAAGGAGCGCCTGCGTCCGGACCTGCGGATCCACGTGGCGGCCGCCGAGGTCAAGTTCTGGGAATCGCCCGATTTCTCCCACGTGGTCATACCGACAGGGTTCCCAGAGGCGCTTCGGGCGACCGCCACCCGGTTCATGAAAGAGTTTCGCAGCCAGCTGCAAACGTTCGATGAGGAGTACGAGGTAGCGCCGGGTGTGGTCGCCACGCGCACCGGCGGCCATACGCCCGGGCACAGCGTGGTCCGGGTGGCATCCCGCGGCGACCGACTGATGTTCGCCGGTGACGCGGTGTTCGCGGTCGGGTTCGAACATCCCGACTGGTACAACGGCTTCGAACACGACCCCGAAGAGGCAGCCCGCGTTCGGGTCCGTCTTCTGACGGAACTGGCGGAGACCGGAGCGTCACTGGTGGCCACCCACCTGCCTTTCCCATCCGTCGGCCGGGTGGCGGTCGACGGCGATGCTTTTCGTTGGGTGCCGGCTTTCTGGGACTACTGACCGCTTGTTGGATTAAGATCGAACCGGCGCGCGGAGGCTTCAAGGCCGCGCCCCGGTCGGCCGTCGGCCACAACCAAACCCTTTGCCCACGGACGTGTCGAACGACGCGCGTCGCACGGGCTGCGAAAACGGAGACAGCTTATGAAAATCGTCATCATCGGCGGAACCGGCCTGATCGGTTCCAAAACCGCCGAACGCCTGCGCAAGCATGGCCATGAAGTGATTGCCGCTTCACCGAACACCGGCGTCAACACCATCACCGGCGAAGGTCTCGCAGAGGCGCTCAAGGGAGCCGAGGTGGTGATCGACCTGGCAAATTCACCGTCTTTCGAGGACAAGGCCGTGCTCGAATTCTTCCAGACGTCGGGCCGAAACCTGCTCGCGGCCGAAAAGCAGGCCGGCGTAAAGCATCACATTGCGCTTTCCATCGTCGGCACCGATCGCCTGCCGGACAGCGGCTATCTGCGAGCCAAGGTGGCTCAGGAAAAGATCGTCCGGGAAGCCGGCATTCCCTACACGATCGTGCGTTCCACGCAGTTCTTTGAATTCCTCGGCGGCATCGCCCAGGAGGGTACGGTCGGCGATACGGCGCGCCTGTCGACGGGCTATCTTCAGCCGATCGCCTCCGATGACGTGGCCGACTTCGTGACGGACGCAGCCCTTGCCGCACCGGTCAACGGCATCATCGAGATCTCTGGGCCCGAGCGCGAGCGACTCTGCGATTTCGCCGCCCGGTATCTCAAGGCGATCGGCGACACACGCACCGTTATTGGCGATCCGGAGGCGCGCTATTTCGGCGCCAAGCTGCAAGACGGTTCCCTGGTCTCAGACAAGAACCCTCGCATTGGCCGCGTCGGCTTCGATCAATGGTTCGCCACAACACCCAGAAGGTGACCCACGTGCACCTGCCGTATTCAACGGCGCGGCGCCCACAACCGAAAGCCTGACAACCACCGTCTCGCTGCCGTCGCTTGCTGTGCGGCGTTGACCGCTTTCATCCCGGCGCCGCCGCATTGAACCGCGCCGTCGGCCGCGACGAAGCGCGCTCATCCCGCCCGGTCCAGGACCCATTCAAAAGTGTCGTTCCATAGGGCAGGAAGCGTTTCCCGCGACAGCGTCTCCACCAGCTCGGCGAGGGTGACGCTGCGCAGTTTCTGGCGCCAGGCTTCGTCGGCCTCTCCCATGATGCGCGCCACTGCGCACGGGCCGCTGTCGCAATGACCCTTCGGGCGGCAGGGGTTGTTGGCGCGGATGTTTGCGCAGATGAAGGTCTGCGCTTTGCCTTCCACGGCCTCCACGATGTCGAGGAAAGTTAATTTGGCCGGCGGTCTTGCGAGGCGGTAGCCGCCGGACGGACCCAGCGTCGAATGAACAAGCCCGGCCTGAGACAGAGACTGCAATGCCTTGGAAAGATATTCCTTCGGAAGCCCGTGCAATTCCGCCAATGCCTTGGTCGACAGATAGCGCCCCTCCGGCAGGCCGGCGAGGATGGCGCAGCAATGCAATGCCCACTCGACTTGGCTCTTTAGAATCATAAATCCGTTCCGAAAGTGGGAAGTCAATACATAATACGGATATTAAATATCCCTATTTTGATCGCCTGTAAACGCGGGGTAAAATCCTCCCGCTTCCAAGAGCCGTCGAGGTGGCGCGACGCCTACCGCATATTTCCCGTATGGCCCTGCGAATACCGTCCTGGCTGCGGCCAGACCGTCAGGCCGTGCGGCTCGGCGCCGACCCGGAATTTGGTGACCGCTCCTGATGTCGTGTCGATCATGTAGGCGGCACTGTCGAAGCGGCCGGACAGCCATAATTGTTTGCCGTCGGCGCTGACATTGCCCATGTCGGGGCTGCCGCCGCCGGGGATCGGCCAAAGCGCTACGACGGCGCGGGTGGCGAAGTCGATCACCGTCACGCTGCCCGGCCCCTTTGCCTTGCCCTGCTCCATCTTGTGCGAGCCGCGATTCGACACATAGAGCCGCTTGCCGTCGCGGCTGACGACAAAGCCATGAGCCCCGATGCCCGTCGGGATGAAACCGATTTCCTTGAAACTGTCGCCGTCGACGAGGAAGACGCCGTCATTCATCATGTCGGCGACATAGAACAGCTTGCCGTCGGGCGAGAGGCGGATGTCCTGCGGCATGCCCATTTTCGAGAAGTCGAGATGGCCGAGAACCTTCTGGTTCTTCAGGTCGATCTTGGCCAGGCCGCCATTGCCGTATTCGCAGGTGAAGATCGCGTAGGAACCGTCGACCGAGAAATCGGCGTGGTTGATGCCGGCGCAGGTCGGCGTCGGCAGGCTCCATTTCAGAGCCATGGTGTGTGGGTCGCGGAAATCGAGCCGCTCCAGGGCTTCGTCGACGACGATGGCCGCGCTGCCATCCGGCATGAAGTACAAATTGTAGGGATCGTCCACCGCGATCTGCGGGCCGGGCTTGCCGGTCATCGGGTCGATCGGCGTCAGGCTGCCATTCTTGCCGGTGCCATTGTTGGCGACCCAGAGCGTCTTCATATCCCAGGATGGCACGACGTGCTGCGGTTTGCTGCCGACTGGAAACCTGTCGACTTCCTTCAGCGTCATGGTGTCGATTACCGTGACGCTGTTGGAGGAGCGGTTCGGCACATAGACGCGCGGCAGTGCGCCCAGCGTGGCCGGGCCGAGATGGTCGGCGGCGGTGTGGCTGTAGATGTTGATGGGCGGCGCGGGCTCGCTGCAATCCTCGGGACAGCTATCGGCCCAGGCTCGAGCGGGCAGCAGCGCAAGCAGGAGGACGGCCGCACAGGGACCGGCGTGACGCAAAAAGGTTTTGATCATTGGATGCTTGTCGTGAAGGTCGGCAGAAATTGCCGCCGCGACCCATAGCTTGGGTTTTGCCATTGATCCAGCGGCTTTTCTCAAGGCTCTCGCGGGGTGCACGGCCTAGCGCCGTCTCAGCAAACTCTTCATGCGGTTGCGCAGGATGCGCGCCATGTTGCGGGTCTCGCGGTAGAGATGCAGCTGCGAGGCGGCCTGGCGGGCGAGGCGGTCGGCATCCGGCGTCAGCCCGATCACCAGCGATCCCATCGGCTTGCGCTCGCTCCATAGCCGGCTCATCACCGGATGGTCGGGCACTGCGCAGGAATCGGTCATCATGATATTGGGGTCGTCGAGATGCTGCTTGGTCACCTCGATCATCAGCAGCGTGCCCGGCGAATAGATCGCCAGCGTCTCGTCATAGGCGGTCTTCCAGGTGTAGGCGACGCCAGCCTCGACGAAGACGACCAGGCAGGCGATGGTGCGACCGTCCAGGGTCAGCGAATGGATGCGGCACAGATCGTGTTCGGCCAGCCGGTGCACGGCCTCGCGGGCGAAGGCGGCGCGGTAGCGGTCGATGGCCATGGCGGTGCGCTCGCGGCCCTTCCAGCCGGCGGCCTCCAGCGTCAAAAAACTTTCGATGGCGTGGCGGATCTCGTCCGGTCCGCGCGCCACGACATGTTCCAGTTTGCCGAGATCGCCCAGGCGTCGCTTCAGGCGGCGGAATTCGCGATGGTGATGCGCGCGCAGCGATGCCTTCAGATAGGCTTCGCCGTCGGCCTCACTTTCGAGCACCGGCCGGTCCGCCTTGCCGGTGGTGACCATTGTCAGGCCGCGTGTCTCGGCAACGGTGGCAAGCACGCTGGCCAACGGGCCGTCGAGCCTTATGTCGGGCAGCACGAAGACTTTCGGCAGCTTCAGGTGCGGCCGCGACAGCATGCCGAAGAAATCCTCGACGACGCCGATAGGGTCGTCATGGTCGACCAGCGGCGTGCCTATCGGGCCGAACGGGCTCGACCATGTGCGCATAACCGGAACGCCGAGCGGCACGGCCGGCCGTTCGACCGAGAACGGCACCAGCAGCCGCAGCCGGTTGCGGTATTCGTCACCGTCGCGGATCACCGCCAGCCGCACCTCGCGGTCTTCCAGCCGCGGCATGGCCGGCGCCAGGAAGCGCGGGTTGAAGAACACGTTCGGTTCGATCGTGCGGGTGCAGAGAAAGTCGAGTTCCTCGACCAGGTCGAAGCCAGCCGAGGCCGGATAGACCGCGAGCTTGCGCTGCGGCCGGTTGTTGGCGAGGATTTCGAGATGCGCCGGATCGGCATCACGCGCCAGGCCGGCAAGGCCCGACACCATGGCGCCGGCAGTACCGCCGCTGGTTTCCTCGATCAACGGGATGGCAGCCATCAGGCGGCTCCCTTGGCTGCGGGAACGAAGATCAGCATGACGATACCAAGCTTGCGCCAGACGGTGAAGGACAGAGCGCTGGCCTCGAAGACCATGGCAAGGCTGGTGGCGATCGCAGCCCCCCACAGGCCGAAGAGCGGGATCAGCACTATGTTGAGGCCGATGTTGAAGGCCAGCGTCATGGCATAGACGGCGGCACAGATGTTCTGGTTGCCGCTCATCGTCAAAAGGCTTTCGCAAGGGCCGACGGCAGCGCGCGCCACGACGCCGAACACCAGCAGGAACAGCAGCGGATAGCCGGCGGTGAATTCGGGGCCGAACAGCACCAGCATGGGCTCGCCGAGCAGCAGCACCAGCAGCGCCATCAGCAGCGACGGCCAGAAGGTCCATGACACCGTCTCGCGGGCGAAGGCGGCGAGCTTTTCCGGTTCGCCGTGGGTGAACTGCGCATAGCGCTGGGCAACGCCGGCCTTGACCGAGAAGTAGACGAAATGCACCAGCGCCAGCGTCTTGACGGTGGCGAAATAGACGGCGACGTCGTTGGGCTGGAGATAGGCGCCGACCATCAGCACATCGGCATTGGTGAGCAGGAAGAAGAAGCTTTCGACCAGGAAGATCGGCAGTGAGACGATGAACCAATTGCCGAAATGCACCTTCATCGGCCCGGCCGGGATACTCTTGCCCATGCGCGAGGTGACGCCGATGAGCTGGGCGAGCGTGGTGGCGTAGGTGGCGGCGATCGAGGCGAAGATCGCCGTCCTGGCATCGGGCGCATAGCCCAGCGCCAGCATCAGCGCCATCAGCGCCAGGATCAGCACCGGCCGCACGAGATAGGTCGGCGACAGCGCAAACAGCGCCCAGGAATTGGCGCGCGACTGGCCTTGCAGCAGGTCGCCCATGGCAATCATCGGCAGGCAGAACAGGCCGAGGATGAAGGGGATGACATAGTAGCTCTCGATCCAGTCCGAGCACAGCCAGACCCCCAGTGCGCCCAAGCCGGCGATTGCGGTTGAGGCAATCAGCACGAACAGGCGGCTGGCGACGACGATGCCGCGCAGTTCGGACAGCATGTTGCGTTCGCGGTATTCGGGGATGAAGCGGATGACCGAGGTATGGAAGCCGAGGCAGGCCAGGTTGCCGACGATGACCATCGTCACCCAGACGAGGACGAAGATGCCGTATTCGAACGAGCCCATCCAGCGCGCCATCAGCACCTGGCTGATGAAGGCGATGACGGCGCTGACGATGCGGATGGCAAAGGCGATCAGCGACATGCGCCCGGCTTCGCCGCGCTCGTCGGCGGTGAACAGCACCGCATCGATGCGGCCAAGCAGCGGCCCCATGCGCAGCGCCAAGCGCTGCGGCAAGAACCGCCCGGCCGTCGTCGCCGCGGAAAAGCGCACCCCGATGTCTCTCCGTTTTCCGCCTCGTTTCAAGGTTTTCGGTGTATCCGAAACACCTTAAGAAAGGGTGGGGGGCGGGTGCGCCAATCAGCCAAGGACAGTCGCATGTGCAAAGTCCGTCGCTCGCGCGCCGGTGCGAAACAAAAGGCGAGCGAACGCCGGGGAAGACTGGGGAGCCGGTCGGCGTTGCGCTCGCCCCTCCCCCCGCCAAGGGGGAAGGCCAGGCACCGGGGTTTGTCCGGTGCCCGAGGTACCGGAGTGCTACATCCCCTTCATCGCGTCGCACGACACGTTGGGGTTCATGTCGGCGAAGGCGCCGGTCGGGTTCTGTTTCCAGGCCCAGACATGCAATTCGTAGAATGGGCCGAGGCCGTAGCGGTTGGGGGCGCTGTTGAAGTTGAACAGCTGGCCTTCGAGCGAGGCCGGCCCCTTCGAGGTGATGTATTCGACCGCTATCAGCTTGAGGCTGCCGTCGGCCATCGGCTCGTACATCACCGCCTCGGGCTTGGCGACATCGACGGCATCGTCCTTGAGATAGGCGCCGTTGACATAGTGGATGCCCATGGCGCCGCCGGTGATGCCGCTGGCGCAAGGGATCGGGGCGTAGCCTTCGGCTGTGGCGGCTGCCACATTCTCGAAGCGGCTGTTGGCGGCGCGCACCTTTTCGTCCAGCGGATTGGCGTCGCGCGCCTGGGCGGTGCCGGCCGCGATCGAGATGGCGGCCAGGGCCGCGAAGCGTGTCGTCCAAAGAGTTATGGTCATGGTGTTTCGTCCGTTTTGTTGACGCTTGAGGCGACGGCGGCCGATCGGGCCTGCCGAAACGCCAGCGGCGTTGGGTTGGCGGGACGGGCTTGTTCGTCCCGGTTCATGTGATGGCTATGCGGCGCCGGTTGCCGGACTTCTGGCTGTGGCCGCTAAAAATCGTGCAAAATCAACGATCCCAAAAGTAATATTGCCAATATTCCTGCGGCACTTCCCGCTCCGCCAGCCCGATGTCGTGCCTCAGATAGTCGCCTTCCGGGGGCAGGCGCCGCCTTTCAGACAGATGCGCAGGCAGCTTCGTCGCGAACTGCCATAGACGGCCGAGCAGGGAGTGGCCGGTCTTTCCCAGGACAGGCTCGGTTCCACCGACCGGCAGGCAATCAGGCAGTTCGCCATGGCCGCGAAGGGCAGTTTGATGCTCATCATTGTAGCGATCGAGCGTGTGATCAGAGGTAAAAGTAAGGGTCAAGAACCCGCACCTCCGTGATCCTGTCGACCGGCAGCGAGCTTTTCTGGGCGGTGCTGCGGATCGCTTCGGGCGAGGGCGCTTCGTAAATGCAGAAGCTGCGCTTCTTGTCAGGGGTGACAAAGGACTGGATCCAGGTGACGCCTTTTTCGGCATTGCGCATGACGACGCCGCCCACCGCGGTGGCGCCGATGTCGGTCATCGGTATGTTGAGGCCGTCCGGAAATGTCCGTTCAATCAGATAGCGAGGCATGGAAGGCTTCCTTTTCCATTGATTCACGCTCGATCGGAGCGCGGCTGGACGTTGACCACGCCGTGCCGGCCCGCGCATCGGAACGATTCCCCATATTTGGCGGGACGATTCCCTATGTTGGCGTCGTTCTTTGTGGAGAGAGTCACGGCAATGTGTGCGAAGTCACATTGCGCCGCTCTCTTCCCGGGCTATCGTGAGCGGCCCGCCATGGTGGGAAAACTCCGATCATACGAGACGATGATGATGATGCTTCTGGAACGGCAGACGCAGCTGCAGCAGCTGGAGAGCCTGCTTGGCGATGCAATCGGCGGCCATGGCCGCGTTGCGGTGCTGGCGGGGGAGGCGGGCGCCGGCAAGACAGCGCTTGTCGAGGCATTCGCGGCCCGTGTCGGGCACAGCGCGGCGACGTTGCGAAGCGCTTGCGAGGATTTGTCGATTCCCGACCCGCTGGGACCTCTCTACGACCTGGCCCGTGAGGCGCAATGGGCGCTGCCGCGCGCAATCGACGCCCGGCATGGACAGAGATTGCCGCTGTTTTCCGATGCGCTCGACGCCTTCGCGGCGAAAGGACCGAGCCTGCTGGTGATCGAAGACCTGCATTGGGCCGACGATGCGACGCTCGATTTCGTGCGCTTCCTCGGCCGGCGTATCGCCAACACCCAGATTCTGCTCCTGGTGACCGCGCGCACCGACCGCAGCGAGGCGCAGGTCAGGGTCCGCCGCGCGCTGGGCGAAATCCCGGCAGGCAGCGTGGCGCGTATCGACGTGCCGCTGCTCAGCGAGGCGGCCGTGCTGTCGCTGGCCGATGCGGCCGGCCGCAACGGCGACGCCATCTACCGGGCGACCGCCGGCAATGCCTTCTTCGTCACCGAACTGCTGTCAGCCGAAAATGAAACGGCGTTGCCGGCAAGCGTGCGCGACGCCGTGCTGGCGCGTGCAGAGCGGCTGTCGCCAGGGGCCCGCGCAATGCTCGACGCGGTGTCGGTGTTTCCACGCCGGGCCGACGCCTGGGCCCTGCAGGGCCTGTGTGGCGTGGCCAGCGCCGGCCAGCTTGCCGAGTGCGTCGCCAACGGACTGCTCGACGATCTGGGCGACAGCTACGCCTTCCGCCACGACATTGCGCGGCGCGCCATCGAAATGATGCTGACAACCTCGCACAGACGGCAGTTCAACCAGCGCGCTTTGGCTGCGCTGCTCGAAAATGGCGACGTTTCCACCGGCCGCCTGGTCCATCATGCGGTCGAGGCGAACAATCTGGAGGCAGTGCGTGCACTCGCACCGATTGCCGCGCGCGAGGCCTCGCGTGTCGGCGCCCATCGCGACGCCGCCGGATACTATGAGGTCGCGCTACGGCATGTCGACTGCCAGCGGGCGGAAGACTGCGCGTCGCTCAACGAGAGTTATGCGTTCGAGTGCCATCTTATCGGGCGGATCGACGAGGCGATTCAGGCGCAGACCCATGCGCGCAATCTGCATCAGGCGAACGGAAACGGGGCGAAGGAAGGCGACAGCCTGCGGTGGCTGTCGCGCCTTGCTTATCTCGCCGGCGACCGAGGCGCCGCCGACAGATTTGGCGAAGATGCGGTCGCGCTGCTGGAAACCGTGCCTGCCGGCCCTGAATTGGCCATGGCCTATTCCAATCTGTCGCAACTGGCGATGCTGGCCGAGAGGCCGGACAAGGCGCTGAAGCTTGGCGAGAAGGCCGTCAGCCTGGCCGAGCGCATGAACAGGGCCGACATCGTCTGCCATGCGCTCAACAATGTCGGCGCAGCCGGGCAATGGCTGAATTTTGCCAAGGGGCGTGCGGATCTCGCCCGCAGCCTGGAAATCGCGCTGGAGCAGAACCTTCAGGAGCATGCGGCGCGCGCCTTCACCAACAGCGCCTGCACCGAGATGAACCAGCTCGGCTTCAGCCAGGCGAAGGCCTTTCTGGAACGCGGCATCGATTACTGCGTCGACAATGATCTCGTGACCTGGCGCGACTATATGCGCGGCGTAAAGGCGCAGCTGTTGCTGCGCCAAGGCCATTGGGAAGACGCTGCCAGCGAGGCGCTTGACGTGCTTTCCAGTGGCCAGACTGCGATGCTGGTTCGCTATCCCGCCGTGGTGGCGCTGGCGAAATTGCGGATGCGGCGTGGCGATCCGTCAGCCGAGCCGCTATTTGCCGAAATGATGCTGTTCCTGGAAAAAGGCACGGAGCTGCAGCGGCTGATGCCTTATGCGGCACTCATGGCTGAGCAGGCATGGCTTGGCCAGGGCGACAGGGACGCGGCCTTGCTGCTGATCGATCGTGCCGAAGCCATGGCGCCGACAAGGGCGGTTTTCGCCGAGCTGGCCGCATGGCGGCGAATGCTGGCTCCAGACCAGGATCCGGGCGACATATCAGGCATGGCCGAGCCCTACCGCCTGCTGCTGGCCGGCGACTGGCAGGCGGCCGCTGCACTCTGGGACGAATTGCAAGCGCCATACGAACGCGCGCTTGTGCTCACCCAGGGCGACGAGGAGGCGCAGCGCACGGCGCTGGAGATTTTCGAGAGGCTCGGAGCCAGGCCGGTCGCCCAGCATGTGCGTGAAACGATGCGTCGCAGCGGCGTCAACAACATTGCCCGTGGCCCACGCCGCTCGACGCGCGCCAACCTGGCCGGCCTCACCTTGCGCCAGATGCAAGTGCTGCAGCTGATCGAACGCGGCCTCTCCAACAAGCGGATCGCCGAGCAATTGACGATTTCGCCGAAGACGGTCGATCACCACGTCTCGGCGGTGCTGGGCAAACTGGATGCGGTGTCGCGCGGCGAAGCGACTGCCGCGGCGCGCGATTCGGGATTGTTGTGAGGGTTGTTTAGCCAGCTAGATTAACGATGGGCGGCGCTTCCACTCATCCGGCCCTGCGGGCAAGCCCTTCGCTCCCGCTTCGGGCGCTCGTGTACGAAAAGCCAAGCAATTGGCTTTTCGTCCGCTGCGCGGACCACGCCTCACCCCCGTAAACGGGGAGAAGGCAAGGGGTGTCAGGCAAACGCGCCGTGGCAGTGCTTGTATTTCTTGCCGGAGCCGCAGGGGCAGGCCTCGTTGCGGCCGACCTTGCCCCAGGTTGCCTGGTTGTTCGGGTCGCGGTCTTCGGGAGCGACGATGGCGTTGCTCTCCTGGCGAACCAGAAGCGCCGTTTCGCCGCCCTGGAAGTCGTCCTCGCCAGTGGTGCCGTCGATGTGGCTGCCGAACATGTCCGGCGCTTCCGGAGGCGGGGCTTCGGCGGCCTGGCGGACCAGTTCGACGCGCATCAATTGCGCGGTGACGGCCTGGCGCAGATTGCCGAGCAGCGCCTGGAACAGCTCGAACGCCTCGCCCTTGTATTCCTGCAGCGGATCGCGCTGGGCGTAGCCGCGGAAACCGACGACCGAACGCAGATGGTCGAGGTTGACGATGTGCTCGCGCCACAGATGGTCGAGCGTCTGCAGCACCACGGAACGTTCGACATAGCTCATCACGTCGGGGCCGAAACGCTCGGCGCGCTCCTTGGCGGCAGCGTCGGCGGCCTCGGTCAGGCGCTCGCGGATATCGTCCTCGGCAATGCCTTCTTCCTTGACCCAGTCCTCGACCGGCAGATCGAGATTGAGGAACTCGGCGACTTCGGCCTTGAGGCCGGCGACGTTCCACTGCTCGGCATAGGCGTTTTCCGGGATGTTCTTGGTGACGATCTCCTCGATGACGCCTTCGCGCATCTCGGCGATCGTTTCGGACAGGCCTTCGCCGTCCATCAATTCGATGCGCTGCTCGAACACCACCTTGCGCTGGTCGTTCGAGACGTCGTCGTATTTCAACAGGTTCTTGCGGATGTCGAAGTTGCGCGCCTCGACCTTCTTCTGCGCCTTTTCCAGCGCCTTGTTGATCCACGGATGGATGATCGCCT
The DNA here is from genome assembly GCF_053714315.1 of Mesorhizobium sp. PL10. Classification (NCBI taxonomy): domain Bacteria; kingdom Pseudomonadati; phylum Pseudomonadota; class Alphaproteobacteria; order Hyphomicrobiales; family Phyllobacteriaceae; genus Mesorhizobium; species Mesorhizobium sp. PL10. Next base: position 489,327 of record NZ_JBSKBR010000001.1, read on the forward strand.
CGTCTTCCTTGAGGCCGAGCTTCTGCAGCATGCCGTCCATGCGCTCGGACCCGAAGATGCGCATCAGATCGTCCTGCAGCGACAGGAAGAATTTCGAACGGCCAGGGTCGCCCTGGCGGCCTGAACGGCCGCGGAGCTGGTTGTCGATGCGGCGCGATTCATGGCGCTCGGTGGCGAGCACGTAGAGGCCGCCGGCGGCCAGCGCCTTTTCCTTCAGGCGTTCGACATCGGCATTGATTTCCTTTTCGCGCGCCTCGCGCTCGGGGCCCGCAGGCATGTCGCCCAGTTCGTCCTCGATGCGCATCTCGGCGTTGCCGCCGAGCTTGATGTCGGTGCCGCGTCCGGCCATGTTGGTGGCGATGGTGATGGCGCCGGGCTTTCCGGCCTGGGCGACGATGGCCGCCTCGCGCTCGTGGTGGCGGGCGTTCAGCACCTCGAAATCCTTGAACCCTTCCTTGCGCAGGCGCTCGGCCAACTGCTCGGATTTTTCAATGGATGTGGTGCCGACCAGCGTCGGCTGGCCCTTGGCGCGCGCTTCCTTGATCTCCTTGACGATCGCCTTGTACTTCTCCTCGACCGTCCGGTAGACCTCGTCGTCCTCATCCTTGCGGATGACAGGCAGATTGGTCGGAATCTCGGTGACTTCGAGGCCGTAAATGTTGCCGAACTCCTCGGCCTCGGTCAGCGCCGTACCGGTCATGCCGGACAGCTTCTTGTAAAGGCGGAAATAGTTCTGGAAGGTGACGGAGGCCAGCGTCTGGTTTTCCGGCTGGATCGCGACATGCTCCTTGGCTTCGAGCGCCTGGTGCAGGCCTTCCGAATAGCGGCGTCCCGGCATCATGCGGCCGGTGAACTCGTCGATGATGACGATCTCGCCATTGCGGACGATGTAGTCCTTGTCCTTCTGGAACAGCCGGTGCGCCTTCAGCGCGTTGTTGACGTGGTGAACGATGGCGACGTTTTCGACGTCATAGAGCGACTCGCCCTTGAGCAGACCGGCCGCGCGCAGCAGGTTTTCCAGCTTCTCGGTGCCTTCCTCGGTGAAGATCGAGGTCTTCTGCTTCTCGTCGATCTCGTAGTCGGCCGGGCCGAGCTGCAGCATGAAGGCGTCGATGGTGTTGTACATTTCCGAACGGTCCTCGAGCGGACCGGAAATGATCAGCGGCGTGCGCGCCTCGTCGACAAGGATGGAATCGACCTCGTCGACGATCGCGTAATTGTGGCCGCGCTGTACCATCTGGGCGCGCTCATACTTCATGTTGTCGCGCAGATAGTCGAAGCCGAGCTCGTTGTTGGTGGCGTAGGTGACATCGGCGGCGTAAGCGACGCGGCGCTCCTCGTCGGACAGACCGTGGACGATGACGCCGACCGAGAGGCCGAGGAATTTGTAGACGCGGCCCATCCATTCGGAGTCGCGCGTGGCGAGGTAGTCGTTGACGGTGACGACATGGACGCCCTTGCCGGCCAGCGCGTTGAGATAGACCGGAAGGGTGGCGACCAGAGTCTTGCCTTCGCCGGTGCGCATTTCGGCAATGCCGCCATTATGCAGCACCATGCCGCCGATCAGCTGCACGTCGAATGGGCGCATGCCAAGCACACGGCGGGACGCCTCGCGCGCGGTGGCGAAGGCTGGCACCAGGAGGTCATCGAGCGTGGCGCCGTTGGCGAAGTCCTGGCGAAATTTCTCCGTACGCGCCTGAAGGTCGGCGTCGGACAATGCCCGCATCTCGTTTTCCATGGCATTGATCGCCTCGACGCGAGGGCGGGTCGATTTGACGCGACGATCGTTGGAGGAACCGAAAACCTTACGGGCGAGACCGCCGAGACTGACCATCCAATGGTCCTTTCGATAGAATTCTCAATCTTGAGATGAACGCCGGCCGGCCCCATCAATTCCGCGTGAAACGCAGACAAACGCAAAAAGCGCCCGGAAAACGGTTCTGGACGCAAAGTCGTTGGACAGATAAGAGGGGGCTCAACTGATGTCAACGCCGCGTTAGCCCCATGGGCAGCGCCAAATTCCGCCACAATCCGGCTGATCTGCAAGCCCGACCAATCCCCCTTGGAGTTAATCTTGATGTCCTTACTGTTTCGCCGTGCGTCGCTCGCCAGCCTTGGCCTGGTCTTCGGCCTGTCGGCTCTTTCGCTGTCGCCTGTCATGGCGCAGGAAGCCGCACCCGCCCCGGCCGATGCTGCCGCGCCGGCCGCCGCACCCGTCGATCCCAACGCGGTCGTCGCCACCGTCAATGGCGAGAAGCTGACCGAGGCGGACCTTGGGCTTGCGGAGGGTGAGCTGTCGCAGCAGTTCGCGCAGTTGCCGCCCGAGCAGCGCCGCGCCGCCGCCCTTTCGGCGGCCATCGAAATCCGCGTCATGGCCGCCCAGGCGGTCGCTACCGGGCTCGACAAGGATCCTGAATTCCAGCGCCGCATGGCGTTCCTGCAGCAGCGCGCGCTGCATGGTGAGATGGTCGAGAAGGGCGTCGTCAACAAGGTCACCGACGCCGAGGTGCGCGCCCGCTACGACCAGGAAATCGCCAGCACGCCGCCGGTCAATGAGGTTCATGCCCGTCACATCCTCGTGAAGACGAAGGAAGAGGCCGAGGCGATCATCAAGCAGCTCGACGGAGGCGCCGATTTCCAGAAGCTCGCCAACGAGCACACCAGCGATCCCTCCGGAAAGACCAATGGCGGCGATCTCGGCTGGTTCGGACCTGGCCAGATGGTGCCTGAGTTCGACAAGGCGGCATTCGCGCTCGACGTCGGCAAATACACCAAGGAGCCGGTGCAGTCGCAGTTCGGCTGGCACGTCATCAAGCTCGAGGACAAGCGCGTCAAGCAACCGCCGGCGTTCGACGACGTCAAGGACCAGGCCAAGCAGGCGGTTATCCGCGACAAGTACTTCGCGCTGGTCAAGCAGCTGCGCGGCGCCGCCAAGGTCGAAATCCCCGACGCCAATCTGAAGAAGGCTGTCGACACGATGGAAGCCGGCAAGTAGGCCAGCATCGAAAAGCATGCAAAAGGGCGCCGTTTGGCGCCCTTTTCGTTTCGAGCCTTGGCTGGCGGAAGTCAGCGATAGTGGGTGGAAGCCTTGAACGCCGCCGGATCGCCTGCGGCAAGGGCACCGGTGAATTCGGGGATGCGCACCAGGAGCATCATCGCCCAGAACAGCGGCCAGTCTGTCCAGCGGCAAAACGCCGTGCCGACGGCCTGCGCCGTCTGCCGGTTTTCCTTGAAGGACGTTCTCACCGCCCGGCAGGCGAGGCCCAGCCTCGAACGTCGGCCCTTCGTCAGCAAATCCATGCGCGCGAATTGGTAGCCCTTGTTGCGCCTGACGTCCCAGATGAAGCCCAGCCCCTCATAGGCATGGATCGAGACCGCCTCGGTGGCTACCTCCATCGCCACGCCATCCTTCAACATCGCATGCTGCCGCAGATGCGAGGAGACGAAAGGTCCGTGGTCGGCTTCGAAGCGGTAGTGCTCGAGAACCGGCCGCCGGTACAGAGCGCCGTTGTTGCTGACATGGATGATCTGGCCTTTGCGGTTGCGGCGTTCGATGAAGCCGCGATCGAGCAGCGACATCACCCGCATCATCATGGTGTCTTGGTCATAAATGGTACGACCGGAAACCGCATCGATCTTCGGGTTCCTCTCGAAAGCTTCGTAGAGGATCGCCAGCCATCCGGGCCGCGTCAGGCAATCGGCCTCGACGACGGCGACGAGGTCATGGCGGCAATAGACCAGCGCGGCATCTTTCAGTTGCGAGGACTCGTCGCTGTCATGCGACGCGACGATCACCGAAGGGCAGGAAAAGGCCGGTTTGTCGGACAGTTCGGCTTCGATCGACGATGCGTGGCCATGCGGCAGCATGATGATGATTTCACCGGGCACGCCACGCGCATCCTGCGCATAGGCGCGCACTGCCCGACGCAGTTCTTCATCGCCATCGGGTGTCAGATAGTCGGAAACGATGACCAGGCTGACGGGCAGAATTGGCAACGCGTTTTCGGTCAAGTCGCCCCCCGGCGATAAGTCAGCGATTAGCGAGAGATGCCAGATATCACATAGCGGACGGTGGTACGGATTGTAACCTCGTCTTCGTCGAGACGGTTGGTCAAAAGGTGTTTCCAGGCATAGGAAGCCATGAGGTCGGCGACCCGCGCTGCATCGATATCGGCCGCAACCTCGCCTCGCGCCTTGGCGCGCTCGATGATCCGGGCGGTGTGGGACCGACGTCCATCGGCATAGCCAGTCAGGGCCATGGCCGCCGCTTTATCGGACTGCGCTTCGGCGATCAGCGAGCGGAACACGCTGCCCGAAGATGTGTCGCGCCAGTGCGAGAAGAGGTTTTGAAGGAAACCGACGATATCGTCTTCGAGATTACCGGTATCGGGCACGGAGACGCGCTTTTGCCGCTTGTAGACCTCCAGCAGCAAGGCCGCCTTGCTCGGCCACCAACGATAGATCGTGGGTTTGCCGGCGCGTGCACGTCGCGCGACGGCTTCAATGGAAAAGCCGGCATAGCCGGCCTCGACCAGCACTGCCTCCGCAGCCTCGAGAATGGCCTCGGCGCTGTCTGGGTTGCGCCGCGCCCCTATCGATCTGCGCGCCGGATCCTCGCCCATGTCTGTCCTCGCCAACAATTCGCCGGCAATATAGGTGAGACGGCAGTCAAACGAAACGGCCCGTTTCAAGCGATAGTGTGGAAGTCGGGAATCGCGGGGCAGCAGATACGCTTTGGGGCAGGAGGGCGCATGCCCGAGGCTCGCCCTCGACAGCGATCAGTTCATCGCTTGCGAGGTTTCCGAGGCGATCCGCCATTGGCCGCCGCTCTTCACCAGCCCAAGCGTAACTCGAGCCTTGCCGGTCATGCGTGCCGCCGATTTGTCTTTCGACACATAGTCATAGCTCATCGCGAACGCGGCTTCAGCGCGGTCCTCGCCCTGCGGTATCACTTCGAGGCTGCCGGGCTCGAGACCGAACGACCAGGATGCAAATTGCGCGAACCAGTCAGTCTTGAGCTTGACGACGGCGTCGCTGTCATAGCGCGTGCCGAAGATGGTGGCGGAAGGAGCATAGAGCCGCTTGACCGTTTCGCCGATCGCTGCGGCATCGGGCGCCAGATAGTCGTCGCGCAGGAATTTCTCGATCGCGGTCTTGTCGTCGCCGACGGATCGTTCGAGTGCCGCGACTTTTGTTTCGGGCGCCGCGGCGACGGCAGGCTTCGGCTGCGCCACCGTTTCGCCGCCAGGCACGAACTCGAACCGCTCGAGCAGCGAACCCTGTTCCCAGGGGCGCTGTCCCTCGCGGGTTTCGGAGACTACATCGCGGCGCACCGCGATCATCATGTCGTTGATGCTCTGGCCGGGTTGGGCCATGTGCCGCAGCAGGGCGGCGGCAAACGGCGAATTGCGTCCTGTTCCGTCCATGGCAACAGCACCTGGGGCCGTCGAGAAGGCGATGAAGGAGCCGCGCGTCGAATCGAACTGCGCCAGGCCGGCAAGCGCCGTCGCCGAGCGCGTCGTGGCGGTGCGGCTCAGGCTGCGGGCAAAGGGATTGTTGCGGCAGGCATCGAGGAACACCAGGCTGACCTTGGTCTGCTGCTCCATGATGTCGAGGACTTCGTCGATCGGCACGGCTTCGAGCTGCAGCTTCACCGGCATGTCGAGGCGGGCGTCGACCGGCACGATATAGTTGCGCCCTTCGACCTGCAGGCCGTGGCCGGCGTAGTAGAAAAGCCCCACGCCCGCACCTTCCAGCGCATCGGAAAATTCGCCGATCTTGCGCTCAAGCTCACGCTTGCCGAGGTCGTTGCCCTCGATGACGTCGAAGCCGATCGAGCGCAGCTTGCCGGCGATGTCTGTTGCATCGTTGACCGGATTGGCGAGCGTACCGGCTTCGGCATAGGTGCCGTTGCCGATGACCAGCGCCACGCGCCGTTCCGGCTGCGCATCGGCGCTCAGGAGCAAAAGCCCCATAAACGCCACTGCCAAGATAACCAGCCTGCCCATGGCCGATATCATAACGCCAGAGGCCGCGGTGACGCCAACGGATTTGAAATGCAAGCTTAATCCAAGGTGGCTTGCCGACGCCGAAGGCCAAGAAAACGCCCTTGCGCCGGGCCGTGGTATCGGGCAAACCGGCCTTCCCCAGCGTTTTCCGTCGCCCGAGGTCCCCAATGTCCGCAACGATTTCGCCGCTCGCGCCGAAGAAATATCCCAAAATGCCTGCCATTGAGGGCGTACGCATCGCCACCGCCGAGGCCGGGATCAAATACAAGAACCGCACCGACCTCCTGGCCATGGTGTTCGATGCCGGCACCGCTGTCGCCGGCGTGTTCACGAAATCGAAATGCCCCTCGGCGCCGGTCGATTTCTGCCGGCAGAACCTCGGCGCCGGCAAGGCGCGGGTGCTGGTCGTCAACTCCGGCAATGCCAACGCCTTTACCGGCAAGAAGGGCCGCGCCTCCACCCAATTGACCGGAGAGGCGGCGGCCAAGGCCGCCGGCTGCACGCCAGGCGAAGTGTTCCTCGCCTCCACCGGCGTCATCGGCGAGCCGCTCGACACCACCAAATTCAGCCATTTGCTGGCCGGACTGGTCAAGGACGGCAAGCCAGACCTTTGGACCGAAGCGGCCAAGGCCATCATGACCACCGACACCTATCCGAAAGTGGCGACCGCGACGGTCAAGCTCGGCGACGCCGACGTCATCATCAACGGCATTTCCAAGGGCGCCGGCATGATCGCGCCCGACATGGCGACGATGCTGTCCTTCATCGCCACCGACGCGCCGATCGCCGCCCCCGTGTTGCAGGATTTGTTGTCGCGCGGCACGACCAAGACCTTCAATGCGGTCACCGTCGACAGCGACACCTCGACCAGCGACACGCTGCTGTTGTTCGCCACCGGTGCTGCCGCCAAGCGCGGTGCGCCCGCCATCAGCGATCCAAAGGACGCGCGCCTCGGCGCCTTCCGCCGCGCACTTGGCAAGGTGCTGAAATCGCTGGCGCTGCAAGTGGTGCGCGACGGCGAGGGCGCCCGCAAGCAGGTCGAAGTCACCGTCACCGGCGCGAAATCGGCGCGCTCGGCCAAGCGCATCGCGCTGTCGATCGCCAATTCGCCGCTGGTCAAGACGGCGGTTGCCGGCGAGGACGCCAATTGGGGCCGCGTCGTCATGGCCGTCGGCAAGGCCGGCGAGCCGGCCGACCGCGACCGCCTGTCGATCTGGTTCGGCGACAACCGTCTGGCGCATGAAGGCGAACGCGACCCCGGCTACTCCGAGGAAGCGACCTCGGCCTATATGAAGCGCGACGACATCCGCATCCGCGCCGATATCGGTATCGGCCGCGGCAAGGCGACGGTGTGGACCTGCGATCTCACCAAGGAATATGTCGCCATCAATGGCGACTACCGGAGCTGATGAAATTGGCTTCCAGGCATCCGGCAAGCATGCTCGCCATCGTGCGCCGCTACGAGGCGGCGGGTTTTCGCGCCTGGCCAGCCGCGGCCGTCCACTATGACGGCACCTGGGTGGTGCGGCTGACGGCCGGTCATCCGGCCAAGCGGCTGAACTCGGTCAACCCGCTCGATCCCGGCGACACCCAGCACATTGCCGAGCGCATCGGCCGCGCCAGCCGGCGCTTCGACGCCTATGGCAGGCCGCTGACCTTCCGCATCTCGCCGCTGTCGGGGCCGGACCTGGCCAGGCATCTCGACAATGAGGGCTGGAGCACATTCGACGAATCGCTGGTGATGCGGCTGCCGCTGGCGGACGCGCAGCTGGCGCCGGCCATGGACCAGATTCCGCTGAAGGATATCAGCCGCTTTCTTGGTGCGTCGCTCAAGGTCAGCGGCTCGGATGCATCGCTACGGCCAGGTCTTTCGGAAATCATCGGCGCGATTCAACCCGAGGTCGGACTGTTTGCGCTCGAGGAGGGGGCCGACCCGCTGGCGGTGCTGATCTGCGTTCATGACGGCGATCTTGCCGGCCTGTTCGAGATCGCTACCGACAAGTCGGCGCGCAACAAGGGCCATGGCCGCAACCTGATCCTGTCGGCGCTGAAATGGGCCAGGCTGCGCGGTGCGCGGGAAGCCTGGCTGCAGGTCGAGGCCGGCAACGCGCCGGCACTGGCGCTCTATCGCTCGCTGGAATTCGAGGAAGTCTATCGCTACCACTATCGACGGCCCCCGGGAGCATGAGCCAGATTCTCACCGGCAAACGCCTGCTCCTGGTCGCCGCCTGCGCGCTGGTCGATACCGATGGCCGCGTGCTTTTGGCGCAGCGGCCGGAGGGCAAGCAACTTGCCGGCCTGTGGGAGTTTCCGGGCGGCAAGGTCGAGCCTGGCGAGACGCCGGAAGAATGCCTGATCCGCGAGCTGCAGGAAGAGATCGGCATCGAGACCGACATACCCTGCCTGGCGCCGCTCACCTTTGCCAGCCATTCCTATGATGATTTCCATCTCTTGATGCCACTGTTCGTCTGTCGCCGCTTTCGCGGTATCGCGCAGCCGAAAGAGGGGCAGGCGTTGAAATGGGTCCGGCCAAAGCAGATGCGCGACTACCCGATGCCGCCGGCCGACGCACCGCTGATCCAGTTCCTCATCGACCTACTGTGATCTCAACCGTTTCGCCGGCTGATGTAGCTAGCGTTAATGGAAGATTTATCTCGTCGTGAAAAATTGCGGCAAAGCGGATTCGCCGGGAGCGATTGCATGAGCCTCGACAGGGAATGGGACTCGATCCGGCCGGATCGCAGCTTTCGAGCCGCCAATGCCGGCATCAGCGTATTGCGCATCACGCTGTTGTTCGGTTCGGCCGCGGTGGCGCTGGCGCTGATTGCGGTCCCCGTCCTCGACAAACAGACGCGATCTTCCAGCCGCGATGCTCTTGCAAGCGGCCTGGACACGATGAGCACCGGCTCGGTCGGTTCGCGCGCCACCTATACGCTGCGCAGAAGCGTGCTGCAGCCCTCACCCAGTTCGGTCTGCATCATCCGCGCCGACGGCCGGCGCAGCGGCGACTGCTGAGAAAGAAGGTCAACAAAAGCTTATTGATTTCCTTAACGCAGGCCCCGTTTCATCGCCTGTTAAGCTTGTGCCGTTAACCTTTCTTAACGGGTCGGCGGTATGGTCGTGACAAGAGGGATCGACGATCATGAAGACATTGTTGCAGCGATTTTTGGAAGACGAGACTGGCGCCACGGCCATTGAGTATGGCCTGATCGTCGCCGTGCTGTCGCTTGCCATCGTCGGCGGCGTCGGTAGGGTCAGCAATGCGATCCAGTTTCTGTTCAGCGACACCAACAGCAAGCTTGCCAACGCCTTCGCCGAGCACTGATCCGGAGCGGCGTCACCGCCCGCCGGGATTTTCCAGTATCGTCTTCAGCGAGACCTTCGCCGAGCCCGGTTTCAAGGGCTTTTGCTGCGAGGCATCGGGCGCCCAGCCCGACATCCAGACGACAGAGAAACTTGCCCTGATCCGGCCATCGGCGTCCGAAAAACGTTCGGCATAGATTTCGGCGGCACGGGCAAACAGCTTTCGCGCACCCGGCCGCCGGCTGCGATCGGTCAGCACACTGGTTTCGCCCATCGCCCTGAGATCGGCGATGAGGTCGAAAAGAGTATCGTAGCGCACGGTCACCGTTTCGACGTCGGCCACCGGCAGTGCAAGGCCGGCGCGCTGCAGCAGCGCGCCGGCATCGCGGACATCGGTGAAGGGGATGACACGCGGGCTGGCGCCGCCATAAAGCTCGGTCTCGGCGGCGAGCAGGCTTTCGCGCAGTTCGGAAAGCGTGCCGGCGCCGGCGAAGGCACCTAGGAAAAGCCCGTCGGGCCGCAGAGAGCGGCGGATCTGCACCAGCATGCCTGGAATGTCGTTCATCGCCTGCAGTGACAGCAGCGAGACGGCGAGATCCAGGCTTTCCGGCGGAAACGGCACGGTCTCGGGCGGTGCGACCAGCCCTGGCCGGTCGGCCAGAAACGCCGCGTCAGCCTCGACGCGCACGATCTCCGCTGCCTTGCCGCTTGCGGCAACCACGTCCGTTGCGTCCGGCGTCTGGCAAAACAGCACGGCGGCCTTGCCGAATTTGCGTTCGACCGCGCCGAGCCGGTCCGCAAGGTCTTCCGCTGCCCGCCGCATCAGAAAATCGGCGCCGGCCAGGGGATGGCCCAATGCCCGGCGCTTGTGTGCCAGCCAGAGCTCTGTATCGATGATGGGCTGCAAGGCAAACATCCCTGTTTGTCCGCCTTGTGATAAAAGTGGCGCGGACGACAAACCACGTGGCCGATCCGGTGATGGAGATCAAGAGCCTCGCTCAAACGATGTTGGACTGGCCGGCGCGGGTGCTGTTCCCGCCGGTCTGCGCCGGCTGCCGCAGGCATGTCTCTCAGCCCGGCGTTTTATGCGGCGCCTGCTGGCCCAAGCTCAGGCTGTTGGAGCGGCCATGGTGCGCGGTGATGGGCACGCCATTCACCCACGACATGGGCGAGGGGTTCCTATCGGCCGAAGCGATCGCCGATCCGCCGCCTTTCGAGCGGGCGCGGGCGGCCGTGGCCTATTCGGGCGTCGCCCGCCAGATGGTGCAGGGGCTGAAATACCAGGACCGCACCGATCTCGCGCCATGGATGGCGCGCTGGATGCTGCGCGCCGGCGCCGAACTGATCGCGGACGCCGATGTCGTCGTGCCGGTGCCGCTGCACTGGCGGCGCTTTTTCAGGCGGCAGTTCAATCAGTCGGCGGAACTCGCAAGGGCGGTCGCGCAGCTCAGCGGGGTGCCTTTCTCACCCTCGGCGATCCGGCGCGTCAAGCTCACGCGCCAGCAGGTCGGGCTGGAGCGGCACGAGCGCGAGGATAATGTGCGTGCTGCCTTCCGTGTACCCACGGAAGCGGAAATCGAGATCGCCGGCCGCCGCGTGCTTCTGGTCGACGATGTCTACACCACCGGCGCCACCGTGCGCTCGGTCGCCAAGGCACTGAAAAAGAGCGGCGCAGCAGCGGTTGACGTCCTGACCTTCGCGCGTGTCCTGCCGGGGGACTTTCGGGCCGAGGAGTCCGCGACTATATAAGATCAGGGAAGGACAGGATTGCAGACTGATGCTCGATGTGACGATCTACACCCGCATGATGTGCGGCTATTGCGCGGCGGCCAGGCGGCTGCTCGACCGCAAGGGCGTCGCCTACACCGAGCATGACGCTTCCTTTTCGCCGGAATTGCGCCAGGAAATGATTTCGCGGGCGCATGGGCGAACCACCTTTCCACAGATTTTCATCGGCGACACGCATGTCGGCGGTTCCGACGAACTCCACGAACTGGAGGCGCGGGGGCAGCTGGACAGGCTGCTTGCCGACGGCTCGACGACATTGGGCTCGACGACACAAGGATAGAACTATGGGTGTTTTCAAGGCGGCGGCGATCCAGATGCGTTCGGGCGAAAGCCCCGAGCGCAACGCGGTCGATCTGGAGCGGCTGGTGCGTGAGGCGGCAAGCCTCGGCGCAACCTACATCCAGACCCCGGAAATGACCGGCGCGTTGATCCGCGACAAGGAAGCCAGGGCTGCCTCGTTCACCTCGGAAGACAAGGACATCGTCGTTTCGATCGCGCGCAAGCTCGCCAGCGAACTCGGCGTCTTCCTGCATATCGGCTCGACTGCCATCCTGCGCGCCGACGGCAAGCTCGCCAACCGGGCGCTGCTGTTTGGACCGGACGGCGCCAAGCTTGCCACCTACGACAAGATCCACATGTTCGATGTCGATCTCGACAATGGCGAGAGCTGGCGCGAATCCGCCGCCTATGAGCCGGGCACCGAGGCCGTCGTCACAGAGATCGACGGCGCCAGGCTGGGCTTTGCCGTCTGCTACGACCTGCGCTTTCCGCAGCTGTTCCGCGCCGAAGCGCTGGCCGGCGCCGATCTTTTGTCGGTGCCCGCCGCCTTCACCCGCCAGACCGGCGAGTCACATTGGCATGTGCTATTGCGGGCGCGCGCCATTGAGAACGGCGCCTATGTCGTCGCCGCGGCCCAGGGTGGCCTGCATGAGGACGGGCGCGAGACCTATGGCCATTCGCTGATCGTCGATCCATGGGGCCGCATCATCGCCGAGGCGGCACATGCCGAGCCTTGCGTGATCGTCGCCGAGATCGACACCGCACAGTCGTCGGCCGCGCGCAAAAAAATCCCCAACCTCAAGAACGCGCGCGATTTTGCCGTCAATGCCGGCACGGCCCAGGCGCCGCGGCTCAGGGGCGCGGCTTCGTGATACGCTTTGCCCTGGTCTGCGAGCATGAGCACGAGTTCGAGGGCTGGTTTCGCAGCAATGACGATTTCGATACGCAGAAGAAGCGTGGCTTTGTCGATTGCCCGACCTGCGGTTCGCACAAGGTGCAAAAGGCGCTGATGGCGCCGGCCGTCTCCACGGCGCGCAAGCAGGAAACAATCGCGCTGGCCATGGGCGAAGCGCAGAAGCAGGCGTTGGCGCAGTTGAAGGCGATGGCCGACAAGGTGCGCGAGAATGCCGACTATGTCGGCGATAAATTCGCCGAGGAAGCGCGCAAGATCCATTTCGGCGAAACCGATGCGCGCGGCATCTATGGCGAGGCGACGCTGGACGAAGCCAAGAGCCTGGCCGAGGACGGCGTCGAGTTCATGCCGATCCCGAGCTTTCCGGACGAGCGGAACTGACTGATCAGCTCGCGCTGTCGATCAATTTGCCAAGCAGATGAGCCAGTGTCTCGCGCTCGGTTTGCGTCAGGCCGGCGAGGATTTCATGCTCGTTGGCGACGTGGGCGGTCAGGGCCTCATCGATCAAGGCCAGACCGTTTTCCGTGAGCTGCACCACAATGCCGCGCCGGTCGTTGGGGTGGGGGCCGCGCAGGATCAGTCCGGCCTTTTCCAGCCGGTCGAGCCGGTTGGTCATGGCGCCCGATGTCACCATCGTCGCCTCGTAGAGCGCGGTCGGCGTCAGCGTGTGTGGCGATCCGGAACGGCGCAGTGTCGCCAGAACGTCGAATTCTCCGGCCTGCAGCCCGAAGCGGGCGAACAGCGGCGCAAGGCGTTCGCGGGCGATCAGTGACGAGGCTTCGTTCAATCGCCCAAGCACCAGCATCGGCGAAACATTCAGGTCCGGCCGTTCCCGTGTCCACTGCTCGACCGCCTTTGCCGCGCGATCCATTTGTCTCTCCGTTAGATATCTTGACGTTAAGAATCTTTGCGTTATCTTACCTGAAGATACAGGACGAGCCGAATGCCGCAAGTGCCAATTTCGCAAGTGAGTGGACGGGACCATCCGATGAGACTTATCTGGGAATCGGCGCTCGGCCTGCTGGTGGTCACCGGCGGCCTGCTCGGCCTGACGCTTCCGTTCGGCAAGCTGGCGACGGCTGCCGGCGTTCCGGCCATGGTCTGGGCCTTCGTCATCTCGTTCGGCGCCGGCGGTGTCCTGTTGTGCGCGCTGCTCTCCAGTGGCCAGCGCATGCGGCTCACCCCGCACAGGCTGCGCTATTTCTTCATCACCGCGGCCGTGTCCTATGCCGCGCCAAATCTCTTGATGTTCTCGGCCATCCCGCATCTCGGCGCCGGCTACACCGGCATCATGTTCACGTTGTCGCCAGTCATCACGCTGGTGTTTTCGATCCTGCTGCGCGTCCGGCGGCCCAGCATGCTCGGCATCGTCGGCATCGCCGTCGGCTTCATCGGCGCGGTCATGGTGGCGGTGACGCGCGGCGAGGCCGGCCAGCCGGCTGATTTCTTGTGGGTGGTGGTTGGGCTGCTGATCCCGGTCAGCCTTGCCGCCGGCAACATCTACCGCACCGTGGACTGGCCTGAAGGCACCGGCCCAATCGAACTTGCCGTCGGCAGCCATCTGGCTTCGGCAACGCTGTTGCTGATCGGCATTCTCGTGCTGTTCGGCCTCAGTGCCTTCGCCCCGCTCGCCAGCGTGCCGCTGGTCGTCGTCGCTCAGGTCGCCTCAGCCTCGGCGATGTTTGCTTTCTTCTTCCGGCTGCAGGCGGTGGGCGGACCGGTCTATCTCAGCCAGATCGGCTATGTGGCGGCGGCCGTCGGCCTGTTTGCCGGCACGATCTTCCTCGGCGAGCACTATCACCTGCTGACCTGGGCCGGCGCGGTGATCATCACCATCGGTGTGATCATCACCACCAAGGCGCAAAGCCAGAAGCGTGAGAGCCAGAAGGCGTAAGTGGTCAGACCGACCCTTTCTCGGCCAGCACCATATAGTTGACGTCCATGTCCTTGGAACGCTGCCAGCGGTCGGCGAGCGGGTGGTAGATGACGCCGGTGCGGTCGATGACGGTCATGGCGGCGCTGCCGAGCGCCTTTTCCAGCTCTTCCGGCCGCACCAGCTTGCCGAACTGGTGGGTGCCGCGCGGCAGCCAGCGCAGCACATATTCGGCGCCGATGATGGCGAGACCGAGCGCCTTCAGCGTGCGGTTGATGGTGGCCACGAACATGATGCCGCCGGGCTTCACCATCTCGGCGCATTTGCCGATGAACAGGTCGATGTCGGCGACATGCTCGACCACTTCCATGTTGAGGATGACGTCGAATTTCTCGCCGGCACCGGCAAGGTCTTCTGCCGTCGTTGCGCGATAATCCACCGTCACGCCGCCTTCGGCCGCGTGCAGCTTGGCTACCTCGATGTTGGTTGCCGATGCGTCGGCGCCGACCACTTCGGCACCAAGCCTGGCCATCGGCTCGCACAACAGCCCGCCGCCGCAGCCTATATCGAGAAAGCGCAGGCCTTCGAACGGCCGAGCCGCCCGCGGGTCACGGCCGAAACGCGCCGCCACCTGGTCCCTGATATAGGCCAGCCGAACCGGATTGAACTTGTGCAGCGGACGGAATTTGCCGTTCGGATTCCACCATTCGGCGGCAAGGGCTGAGAAGCGTTCGACTTCTCCAGCATCGATCGTCGATCGACGGGGCTCTGGCATGGGCGGGTCTCCTAGAGCTCTTTTATTCTGACGCAATTTCGGACGGAAAATCGGTTCCCACTTTTCCTGGAATTGCTTGGGAGCGCTAGGAAGTCGGGTGTGAGGCCGCGAATGTCAAGGCAACAATTTTCCGTGCTGACAAAGTGGCGCGCTCTGTCAGGGGCATGTCAGTTACCGAACGCCGCGATGAAACACGGTTGGCATGCCACGCGAAAGAGGAGCATCGTTTTTGAATTCGAATTCGACGGAGTGGATCCATGACATCAACGCCAGCGTCGATTCTCTGGCGTCGGCTGGATGTGGAGGGCCACGATTCCTGCCAGCTTTCGCAGATCACGGACGGCTACAGCCTTAGGGGGCAGGCCATTTTCGTCCAGAACGACAAGCCATGCTGCCTTGCCTATGAGGTGGTCTGCGATGCTGGCTGGGAGACAAGGGCGGCACGGGTCGATGGCTTTCTCGGACTGCGCGAGCTGCGTTATGTCATAGAACGGGATGCCGGCCAGTGGACGCTGAACGGCGACATCCAGCCGGAGGTCGCAGGCCTGGTCGACGTCGATCTCGGTTTCACGCCGGCATCGAACCTTCTGGCGATCCGCCGGTTCGACCTCGGCGTCGGTCAGGCAAGGCCCGCGCCGGCCGCCTATCTGACGTTTCCCGAATTCAGGCTGACGCGTCTTGAGCAGAGCTACCAGCGGCTCGATGAAGGCCGCTATGCCTATGCCGCGCCGATGTTCGGTTACGAGGATATCCTCGTAGTCTCGCCGGCCGGCTTTGTCGTCACTTATCCCGGCCTGTGGACAGCCACGGCTGCTTCGCCCTGAGCGTTTCCGGTACGGCTACTTCGCGTCCAGCACGTCGCGCAGTTTTGCTGCCAGTTGCTCGATGGTGAAGGGCTTGGCCAGGAAATGCACATCATGGTCGAGCACGCCATTGTGGACCACGGCGTTCTTGGTGAAGCCGGTGGTGAAGATCACCTTCAGCTGCGGCAGGCGCGCAAGCGCTTCCTCGGCGAGCTTGCGGCCGTTCATCACCGGCATGACGATGTCGGTGAACAGAAGTGCGACACCTGGATTGTCCGCCAGTTTCTGCAGCGCTTCCTGGCCGCTGCCGGCATGGATGACGGTGTAGCCGAGTTCGCGTAGCGCATCCGTGGTCGAAGCGCGCACGAGGGCGTCGTCCTCGACGACAAGGATCGTCTCGGTGATGGCGGCGGGATTGTCGCCTCGCCCTGTGGGCAAGACAGCCTCTTCCGTGCCGAAGAAACGCGGCAGATAGATCTTGATCGTCGTGCCTTCGCCGGGTTCGGAATAGATCTTGACGTGGCCGCCCGACTGCTTGACGAAGCCGAACACTTGGCTCAGCCCCAGGCCGGTGCCCTTGTTGACCGGCTTGGTGGTGAAGAACGGCTCGAACGCCTTGGCCATGACGTCAGCCGGCATGCCCTCGCCGGTGTCGCTGACCGCGATCATCACATACTGGCCGGCTTTGACGTCGGCATGGGTGGTGGCGTAGCTGTCGTCGAGATGGCTGTTGGCGGTCTCGATGGTCAGCTTGCCATTGTCGTCCATGGCATCGCGGGCGTTGACCGCCAGGTTGAGGATGGCGTTCTCGATCTGGCTCGGATCGGCATGGGTTTTCCACAGACCGCCGGCCAGCACGGTTTCGATGCGGATGGTTTCGCCGAGCGCGCGCCGCAACAGGTCCGACATTCCGGTAACCAGACGATTGGTGTCGACCACTTGCGGCGCCAAAGGCTGTTGGCGCGAGAAGGCGAGCAGCCGGGCTGTCAGATTGGCGGCCCGGGTCGCCGCGTCGGTCGCGGCTTCGATGAATTTCGCGATGTCGTGCTCGCCGCGCGCGAGCTTGCGCTGGGCGAGGTTCATCGCACTGATGATCACCGCCAGCATGTTGTTGAAATCGTGGGCGATACCGCCGGTCAGCTGGCCGACCGCCTCCATCTTCTGCATCTGGCGGATCTGCGCTTCGGCTGTTTCGCGCGTCCTGATCTCGTTGCCGAGTTCGATGTTCTTGCGCATCAGCTCTTCCTGGGCGACGAGGACGTCGCGGAAGCGGCGGCGTGACAGCCGGATCGTGTAGGCGCCAAGCAGGAAGATCGCCAGCAAGGCCGCCAGCGATCCGATACGCAGCCAGCTTTCAACCCGGTCGGTATGTTCGTCGCGGGCAGCGATGGCCGCGCCCCCGATGCGCCGGATCGTGTCCATGCTGGCCCGGATCTGGTCCATCGCGGCCTTGCCCTGGCCGCTGCGCACCAGTTCCAGCGCTTTCGCCGCATCGCCGCGATCGTAAAGGGCAATCGTCTGCGCCAGTTCAGCCTGTTTCAGCGAAAGCGCGTCCTTGATGCGATTGACCTGCTGGACGAGTTCATCGTCCGCCAAGGTCCTGCTGTCGATGCGGGCAAGCTGGCCCGGAATGGCCTCGACCGCCTGCCGATAGGACTGGAGGTAGGATTTCTCGCCGGTCAGGAGATAGCCGCGCTGGTTGGTCTCGGCGTCCTGCGCCAGCGAAAGCAGGCCCGAAAGCGATTCCTGGTAATCGATTGCCTGGCGCGCCGCTTCGCGGTTGGCCCTCTGGCCCTCGACCAGAACGGCGCGCGTGCCGACGATCAACCCCAGTACGGCGAAGCCGATGAAAAGCGGCAGCGATTGCCATCGCATGGCACGTCGAAGACGAGCAATCATTTGATATGCCGGACCAAAAGGAGTTCCCCGCAGGCAGCATTTGGTAAGCGGCGGCGGGGCGGAACGCAATATGCCGCCGTCCTCAAGCCGGCAATCCGTGGCCAGCCTTGCGAAACCGTGATCATTTGGCTAAGGAGGCGCGCATTCGGCGACCGGCTTCTGCCGGACGTTTCTTCCCCTTACGGCCCCCGGCCGGCTTCAGTCAAAGGCATTTCGCTTCCATGGCGCGCATCGTGATGAAATTCGGCGGAACCTCCGTCGCCGACATCGCCCGCATCCGCAACGTGGCGCGTCACGTCAAACGCGAGGTCGATGCCGGCCATGAGGTGGCTGTCGTGGTTTCCGCTATGGCCGGCAAGACCAATGAACTGGTCGGCTGGACGCGCGAAGCCTCGCCGATGCATGACGCGCGCGAATACGACGCCGTCGTCGCCTCGGGCGAACAGGTCACCGCCGGCCTTCTGGCGATCACGCTGCAGAATATGGGCGTGCATGCCCGCTCCTGGCAGGGCTGGCAGATCCCGATCAAGACCGACAACGCGCATGGCGCGGCGCGCATCCTCGACATCGACGGCGCGTTTCTGATCAAGCGCTTCGGGGAGGGCCAGGTGGCAGTCGTCGCCGGCTTCCAGGGCATCGGGCCGGACAACCGCATCGCCACGCTCGGCCGCGGCGGCTCCGATACGAGTGCGGTGGCCATCGCAGCCGCGGTCAAGGCCGATCGCTGCGACATCTACACCGATGTCGACGGAGTCTACACCACCGATCCGCGCATCGAACCCAAGGCGCGGCGGTTGGGCAAGATTTCGTTCGAGGAAATGCTCGAAATGGCCTCGCTTGGCGCCAAGGTGCTGCAGGTGCGGTCGGTCGAGCTTGCCATGGTGCACAGGGTGCGTACTTTCGTGCGGTCGTCCTTCGACGATCCCGATGCGCCCGGAATGGGGGATTTGCTCAATCCTCCGGGAACGCTCATTTGCGACGAGGAAGAGATCGTGGAACAGCAGGTCGTCACCGGAATTGCCTACGCCAAGGACGAAGCGCAGATTTCGCTGCGCCGCGTCGGCGACCGCCCGGGCGTTGCCGCCGGCATTTTCGGCCCGCTGGCCGAGGCCAACATCAATGTCGACATGATCGTCCAGAACATCTCCGAGGACGGCAAGTTCACCGACATGACCTTTACCGTGCCGTCCGGCGACGTCGACAAGGCGCTGGCCGTACTCGAGCGCCTGAAGGCTTCGATCGGCTACGATGTGGTGCAGTCGGAAGCCGGCATGTCGAAGGTCTCGGTCATCGGCATCGGCATGCGCAGCCATGCCGGCGTGGCCGCCACGGCCTTCAAGGCGCTGGCCGACAAGGCCATCAACATCCGGGCCATCACCACCTCCGAGATCAAGATTTCGATACTGATCGACGGTCCCTACACCGAACTGGCGGTTCGCACTTTGCATTCCGTCTACGGTCTGGATAAGCAGTAGCGAGAACGATTTGAGTTGTTGCGTGTGCGCCGGTCGCAGTGGAAACTGCGGCGGGCAAAATGCCCATTGGAGAAGAAGCCGCGATGCGTGATACGGCCAGTGGCCCGCGCGTTCTGCTGAAACGGCTCCGCGAGCTCATGCAGGAGCCGCTGGAGCCGCAGGAGCGGCTCGACCGGATCGTGCGCGACATCGCCTCCAACATGGTCGCCGAAGTCTGCTCGCTCTATGTGCTGCGCGCCGATTCGGTGCTCGAACTCTACGCCACCGAAGGTCTGAACCCGAACGCCGTCCATTTGTCTCAGCTGCGGCTGGGACAAGGCCTGGTCGGCACCATTGCCGCCAGTGCGCGGCCGCTGAACCTCTCCAACGCGCAGGAACATCCGGCCTTCGCCTACCTGCCCGAGACCGGCGAAGAGATCTACAATTCCTTCCTCGGCGTGCCGGTGCTGAGGGCCGGGCGCACGCTGGGCGTGCTCGTGGTGCAGAACAAGACGATGCGCCACTATCGCGACGACGAGGTCGAGGCGCTTGAAACGACCGCCATGGTGATCGCCGAGATGATCGCCACCGGCGATCTCGCCCGGCTCACCCGGCCCGGCCTCGAACTCGACCTGCGCCGTCCCGTCAGCTTCACCGGCCTGTCCTTCAACGACGGCGTCGGCCTCGGCCATGTCGTGCTGCACGAGCCGCGCATCGTCGTCACCAATCTGTTCAACGAGGACAGCGAGGAGGAGGTGCGCCGGCTGGAAACCTCGCTTGGATCGCTGCGACTTTCCATCGATGACATGCTGGAGCGTCGCGATGTCGCCTTCGAGGGCGAGCATCGCGAGGTGCTCGAAGCTTATCGCATGTTTGCCAACGACCGCGGCTGGGTGCGGCGGCTGGAAGAGGCGATCCGCAACGGCCTGACGGCGGAAGCGGCGGTGGAAAAGGTGCAGAGCGACATGCGCGCCCGCATGCTGCACATGACCGACCCTTATCTGCGCGAACGGATGAGCGACTTCGACGATCTCGCTAACCGCCTGCTGCGCCAGCTGATGGGCCGCGGGCCGGAGGATGTCGCGGCGTCCTTGCCGAAGGACGCCATCCTGGTCGCCCGTTCGATGGGCGCGGCCGAATTGCTCGATTATCCCCGGGACAAGCTGCGCGGCGTGGTGCTCGAAGACGGGGCCGCCACCAGCCACGTCGTCATCGTAGCCCGCGCCATGGGTATTCCGGTCGCCGGCCAGATGAAGGGTGCCGTTTCCATGGCGGAAAACGGCGACGCCATCATCGTCGACGGCGAGGAAGGCACGATCCATCTGCGGCCGCAGCCGGATCTCGAAGCCGCCTATGCCGAAAAGGTCCGCTTCCGGGCGCGCCGGCAGGAAGTCTACAGGGAACTGCGTAAAAAGCCGTCTGTAACCAAGGACGGCGTCCAGGTCGATCTGTTGATGAATGCGGGCCTCGCCGTCGATCTGCCGCAGCTGGCCGAAGCGGGTGCGGCCGGCATCGGCCTGTTCCGCACCGAACTGCAGTTCATGGTCGCCTCGACCTTCCCGCGCGCCGAGGCGCAGGAGAAACTCTACCGCGACGTGCTCGACGCGGCGCGCGGCAAGCCGGTCACCTTCCGCACCATCGACATTGGCGGGGACAAGGTGCTGCCCTACTTCAAGGGCGCCATCCAGGAAGAAAACCCGGCGCTCGGCTGGCGGGCGATCCGCCTGACGCTCGACCGGCCGGGCCTTCTCAGGACGCAGATCCGCGCTCTGCTCAAAGCCTGCGGCGGGCGCGAATTGAAGCTGATGCTGCCGATGGTGACGGAACTCGGCGAAATCGCCCAGGCGCGCGAAATCATCGACCGTGAGGTCAGGCACCTCTCGCGCTTTGCCCATCATCTGCCGACGAGCCTCAAGCTCGGCGCCATGCTGGAAGTGCCGTCGCTGCTGTTCCAGCTCGACGATCTGATGAAGGCGGTCGATTTCGTCTCGGTCGGCTCCAACGATCTGTTCCAGTTCGTCATGGCGGTCGATCGCGGCAACACGCAGCTGTCCAACCGCTTCGACACGCTGTCGGCGCCGTTCCTCAGGGTGCTGAAGCAAATTGCCGACGCCGGCGCGCGCAATCACACGCCGGTGACGCTGTGCGGCGAACTTGCCGGCAAACCCATATCCGCCATGGCGCTAATCGGCCTGGGCTACCGTTCGATCTCGATGTCACCGGCCTCGATCGGTCCGGTCAAGGCGATGCTGACCGAACTGCCGCTGGAGGAACTGGAGGCCTTCTTCGCCGACAATCTGATGGCGCCGGCGCATGGCCTGCCGATGCGGGCGCTGCTGCAGGCCTTTGCCGACGACCGCTCCATCCCGCTATAGCATCAGCCCATGGTCAACCTTCCCCGCGAGCGTATGGATCAGGTCGTCAAGCGTTTCGAGATGCTCGAAGCGCAGATGTCGGCCGGGCCGGCGGCCGATGCCTATGTGAAGATGGCATCGGAATATGCCGAGCTGCAGGACATGGTGGCCAAGGTCAGGGAATTGCGTTCGGCAGAGCATGAACAGGCCGACCTCGAAGCGATGCTTGCCGATAAAAGCACCGATGCCGAGATGCGGGCGCTGGCCGAAGCCGATCTGCCCGGCGTCGAGGAGCGTATCGAGGAACTGCAGAAGGATATCCAGATCCTGCTGCTCCCCAGGGATGCCGCCGACGACAAGAACGCTATCCTCGAAATCCGCGCCGGCACCGGCGGCGATGAGGCAGCGCTTTTCGCCGGCGACCTGTTTCGCATGTATGAGCGCTATGCCGCCGAACGCGGCTGGCGCTTCGAGACGGTGTCGGCAAGCGATGGCGATGCCGGCGGCTTCAAGGAAATCATCGCCACCATTTCCGGCCGGGGCGTCTTTGCGCATCTGAAATTCGAATCCGGCGTGCATCGCGTGCAACGCGTGCCGGCGACCGAGGCCAGCGGGCGCATCCACACCTCGGCCGCGACGGTCGCCGTGTTGCCGGAGGCCGAAGAGGTCGATGTCGATATCCGAGCCGAAGACATCCGTATCGACACGATGCGCGCCTCGGGTTCGGGCGGCCAGCACGTCAACACCACCGATTCAGCGGTGCGCATCACCCATCTGCCGACCGGCATCATGGTGGTGCAGGCGGAGAAATCGCAGCACCAGAACCGGGCCAAAGCCATGCAGATCCTGCGCGCGCGGCTCTATGACATGGAGCGCAGCAAGGCGGATGAAGAGCGCTCCGAAGCGCGCAAATCACAGGTCGGGTCGGGCGACCGTTCCGAGCGCATCCGCACCTACAATTTCCCGCAGGGGCGGCTAACCGACCATCGCATCAACCTGACGCTCTACAAGCTCGACCGGGTGATGATGGGCGAGCTCGACGAGGTCATCAACGCGCTGATCGCCGACCACCAGTCGAAGCTGCTTGCCGATATCGGCCTCGATGGCTGACACCCTGCCCGGCACGCTCGGGCCGCTGCTGCGGGCAGCGCGGGAGCGGCTTGCCGCGGCCGGCGTCGCCGATCCGGCGCTGGACGCCAGGCTGATCGTCGAGCATTTCTCCGGCACCGGCCGCACACAGGCGATAGCCGAGCCACAAAGTGCGGTCGACGCCGGAGCCGTTGCTGCGATCGACGCCGCCTTGCGCCGCCGCCTGGCCGGCGAACCGGTGCACCGCATCCTCGGCTATCGCGAATTCTATGGGCTGCGGCTCGCGCTGTCGCCGGAAACGCTGGAGCCGCGGCCGGACACCGAAACGCTGGTCGAGGCGGTCCTGCCCTTTGCCAGCGAAACGGCTGAAAGGCTGGGGGAATGCCGCATTCTCGATCTTGGCACCGGCACCGGCGCCATTGCGCTGGCTTTGCTCAGCGCCGTTCCCGCCGCGACCGCCACCGGCGTGGATATTTCACAGGATGCGCTCACGACCGCGACGCGCAATGCCAGGCAAACCGGGCTAGCCGGCCGGTTCGAGGCGCTGCACTCCGACTGGTTCGCAAAAGTTTGCGGCCGGTACCATGTAATTGCCGCAAACCCTCCCTATATATCCTTCGAAGACATTGGAAATCTGCAGGACGAGGTCCGCGATTTCGATCCGCACAGAGCGCTCGATGGCGGTGTGGACGGTCTTGGCCCCTACAGGATCATCGCCGCCGAGGCGGCAAGGTTTTTGGAAGCACAAGGCAAGATTGCGGTCGAGATCGGCCACACGCAGCGCAATGAGGTCAAAGACATATTCGCGGCAGCCGGCTACAGGCTGACCGGGGCATTTGTCGATCTTGGCGGAAACGACAGGGTTCTTATGTTTGAACAGGGAAAGCCTTGACGCAGTGCAAAAAAGCGCTTGGCAATGCCGGGGAATGCGGCTAGGGTCCGCCTTAACCGGATGAGACGAAGCAGGCAGTGCTCTTAGCGATTCGGTTTTCCTTGGAAATAGCTGCCTTCTTGCGCAAACGACGCCCAAGCTTCGTGCGGGAATCGTCCGGCAAGTGATGTAACCGGAACAGGATGACACGTGGCGCCAACGCAATTGATGCGGGCGAACGCCGGTGAAGAAACGAAACGGCTGGCTGCATGAGCGCCTCCGTTCGTGAAACGTTTTTCGAAAATTTCAAAATGAAGAGAGTCTTATGAGGCCACAACAGCAGAACAGGCGCATGCGCGGTCGCAACAACAATGGCGGCGGCGGTGGCAACAACAATAACAACAACAACCGCAAGGGCCCCAATCCCCTGACGCGCAACTACGAGAGCAACGGCCCGGACGTGAAGATCCGCGGATCGGCTCAACAGATCGCCGAAAAATACGCCACTCTGGCCCGTGACGCGCAAAGCTCCGGCGACCGGGTGATGGCGGAAAACTACCTCCAGCACGCCGAGCACTACAATCGCATCATCGCCGCCGCGCAGGCGCAGATGCCGATCCAGAATGCCCAGCAGAACCGCGACGATTTCGAGGACGATGAAGATCGCGACGATTTCGACAATGCCGGCAACGGCAATGGCGGCGAGACACAGGCTCCGCTGGCCAATCCCGGCAACGGTCCGCAGCCGACGATCGAAGGCACGCCAGCCGAACTGGCATATGGCCAGGAAAACGGCCGCGAGAACAATAATGGCCGCGATAACAATAGCCGCAACAATAACGGGCGCGACAACAATGGCCGCAACCGTGACCGTCGTCCTGGCGGTTATGGCCAGAACGAGCAGCGTGGCGACTTTGCCCAGCGCGGCGAGCAGAACGGTCAGCGCGGCGACCAGCAGCGCTTCAACGAGACGCCGGCACAGGGGGAATCCGTCGCTGCGGCTGAGCCTGCGGCCGAGACCGGTTTCTCCGAGCCGGCACCGCTGTACGAAAACTTGTCGCCGGCGGCTCTTGCTGCCCAGGCCGAGCTCAATGAGGCAGCCGCCGACAGCGGCGCTGCCCGCCGCCCGCGGCGTCCGCGCCGCCCGCGCACCAATGCCGATCACGTCAGTGACAACCAGTCCGGTGGTGAACAGGCGGATAGCGCCAGCGAAACCGCCGCAGCCACCGAGGTGGTGGATACGGCACCGGCTGAAAGCCCGGCCGGCGACCCGTTCGTCGTCGACGCCAACAACTGACCGAACAAGACGGTAATCCTTGAAACGGCGGAGAGAAATCTCCGCCGTTTTCGTTTGCCCGGGCATGCAATATCCTGTGCGGCGAGTCTTGAGCGGCAATGGTTTGCGCCCCATATCTGGCGGGAACTGGACCCGGCTCCGATGAGCGGGTCCGTCACCGCAATCTGATCCGGTGCCGCAAGCGGGCCGGTGATGGAAGGAGACAGACATGAACCTCGAGAAATACTCCGAGCGCGTCCGCGGATTCATTCAGTCCGCCCAGACCATGGCGCTCTCGCGCAATCACCAGCAATTCACCCCCGAACATATGCTGAAAGTCCTCGTCGACGACGATGAGGGGCTGGCCGCTTCGCTGATCGAGCGCGCCGGCGGCAACGTCCGTGACGTCAAGCTCGGCGTCGAGACCGCACTTGACGCAATGCCCAAGGTGGAAGGCGGCAACGGCCAGCTTTATCTGGCGCAGCCGCTGGCCAAGGTGTTTTCGACGGCGGAAGAGCTGGCCAAGAAGGCCGGCGATTCCTTTGTCACCGTCGAGCGACTGCTGCAGGCGCTGGCGATGGAGAAATCTGCCAAGACGGCCGATATCCTGTCCAAGGCCGGTGTCACCGCGCAGGCACTGAACCAGGTCATCAACGATGTCCGCAAGGGCCGCACCGCCGATTCAGCGAGCGCCGAGCAGGCTTATGATGCGCTGAAGAAATACGCCCGCGACCTGACCGCCGACGCACGCGCCGGCAAGCTGGACCCGGTCATCGGCCGCGACGACGAGATCCGCCGCACCATCCAGGTGCTGTCGCGGCGCACCAAGAACAACCCGGTGCTGATCGGTGAACCCGGCGTCGGCAAGACGGCGATCGCCGAAGGCCTGGCGTTGCGCATCGTCAATGGCGACGTGCCGGAATCGCTGAAGGACAAGCAGTTGATGGCGCTCGACATGGGCGCGCTGATTGCCGGCGCCAAATATCGCGGTGAGTTCGAGGAGCGGCTGAAGGCCGTGCTCAACGAAGTCACTTCTGCGGCCGGCGGCATCATCCTGTTCATCGACGAGATGCACACGCTGGTCGGCGCCGGCAAGGCCGATGGCGCCATGGACGCTTCGAACCTGTTGAAGCCGGCATTGGCGCGCGGCGAGCTGCACTGCGTCGGCGCCACCACGCTCGATGAATACCGCAAGCATGTCGAGAAGGATGCCGCACTTGCCCGTCGTTTCCAGCCGGTTTTCATCGACGAGCCGTCGGTTGAAGACACGGTTTCGATCCTGCGCGGCCTGAAGGAAAAATACGAGCAGCACCACAAGGTGCGGATCTCGGATTCGGCACTGGTGGCGGCGGCAACCTTGTCCAATCGCTACATCGCCGACCGTTTCCTGCCGGACAAGGCGATCGACCTCGTCGACGAAGCCGCCTCACGGCTGAGGATGCAGGTCGATTCCAAGCCGGAAGCGCTGGACGAGATCGACCGCCGCATCATGCAGCTCAAGATCGAGCGCGAGGCGCTGAAGGTCGAGACCGACGACGCCTCGAAGGACCGGCTCGCCCGTCTGGAAAAGGAACTCGTCGGCCTCGAGGAGGAATCGACCGAGATCACGACCAAATGGCAGGCCGAGAAGCAAAAGCTTGGGCTCGCCGCCGATCTCAAGAAGCAGCTCGACGAGGCACGAAACGAGCTTGCCATTGCCCAGCGCAAGGGTGAGTTCCAGCGCGCCGGCGAGCTTGCCTATGGCAAGATCCCGGAGTTGGAGAAGAAGCTCCTGGAAGCCGAGGCCCAGGACGGCAAGGCCGGCATGGTCGAAGAGGTGGTCACGCCTGACCACGTCGCCCATATCGTGTCGCGCTGGACCGGCATTCCGGTCGACAAGATGCTGCAGGGCGAACGCGACAAGCTGCTGCGCATGGAAGACGAGATCGGCAAGCGTGTCGTCGGCCAGGGCGAGGCAGTGCAGGCGGTGTCCAAGGCTGTGCGTCGGGCTCGTGCCGGCCTGCAAGATCCGAACCGGCCGATCGGCTCGTTCATGTTCCTCGGGCCGACCGGCGTCGGCAAGACGGAGCTGACCAAGGCGCTGGCCAATTTCCTGTTCGACGATGAGAGTGCCTTGGTACGCATCGACATGTCGGAATACATGGAAAAGCACTCGGTCGCCCGGCTGATCGGTGCGCCTCCCGGCTATGTCGGCTATGAGGAAGGCGGCGCGCTGACCGAAGCGGTGCGGCGCCGGCCCTATCAGGTCGTGCTGTTCGACGAGATCGAGAAGGCGCATCCGGATGTATTCAATGTGCTGCTGCAGGTGCTCGACGACGGGCGCCTCACCGACGGGCAGGGCCGCACGGTCGACTTCCGCAACACGCTGATCATCATGACGTCGAACCTCGGTGCCGATTACCTTGTCGATCTCCGCGAGGATCAAGATGTCGACGACGTGCGCGACCAGGTAATGAGCGTCGTCAGGACATCGTTCCGGCCGGAGTTCCTCAACCGCGTCGACGAGGTGATCCTGTTCCATAGGCTGCGCCGGCAGGATATGGGCCGCATCGTCGAGATCCAGCTCAAGCGGCTGGAAAGCCTGCTCGTCGACCGCAAGATCACGCTGTCGCTCGACCAGGAATCGATCGACTGGCTGGCGGCAAAGGGCTACGACCCGGCCTATGGCGCGCGGCCGCTGAAGCGGGTGATGCAGAAGGACCTGCAGGACCCGCTGGCCGAGAAGATCCTGCTCGGCGAGATCCTCGACGGCTCGACCGTCAAGGTCACCGCCGGCTCCGACAGGCTGAATTTCCGGTCGAAGCCTACGGTGGTGGCGACCGAAGCCGCAGCCTGACACCGTGCCGCGCGTCCTATCGGACGCGCGGCATTTTCTTATGAAATAACAATCCTTTGGCGGGGTTCAGATGACGCTGGACGACTACAACAGCTTCTGCGCCTCGCTGCCGCAGACGACTCATGTCGTGCAATGGGGCGGCGCGCATGTCTGGAAAGTCGGCGGCAAGGTCTTTGCCATCGGCGGCTGGAATGATGGCGGCCAGCTTTTCGTCACCTTCAAATGTTCTGAAATGGCCTATGACATTCTGAAGGACGAGCCGGGCTGCCGACCTGCGCCCTATCTGGCCTCGCGCGGCATGAAATGGATCCAGCGTCAGACAAGCCAAAGCATGGATGATGATGCGCTGAAGGACTATCTCGGCGAAAGCCATCGCCTCGTCGTCCTCAAGCTGACGAAGCAGATGCGCAAGGAATTGGGCCTGTAGCGACGTGAAATCCGCCATCTTCATGCCCGGTTCATGTTGGAAAGCTTATGTTCTGGATTGCTGCCAAAGGGGTTTGCCTGCAAGCTTTTGACGGTCAGGGCGTTCCTTGCGCATCCAAACGGAGGCGAGTGCGTTCTGAAGGGAACACTGCCGGAGCGGCGGCAATTACACATGACCCCGAAATCGGATGCGATTTTCGGAAAGGATCATGCGCAGATATGAAGTGTTACAGCCTCCTTGCGCATCCGGATGGACGCGCGGCGCTGTAAGTACCGGAGAGTTTGACCACGATGTTCCGCACGATCTTTGCCTTTTCGGTGTTTGCCGCCGGGCTGCTTGCATCCAGCGCCATGGCATCGCCGACGGTGGATGACGCATTGCCGGTTGTTCGCGCTGCCGATAGCGGCGGCATTGTGCTTGCCCAGGACGGCAATCTCGACATCTATTACGATGCCAGGGGCAATCGCGTCATCGTAGATGCCGACACCGGCAAGGTCATCGCTATCCAGCCGCCGCAGACCAGGCTCGACCGCCGTGCGCTGCGTCGCGAGCTGCGGGCGCGCGAACTCGGCCGCGCACCGGTCGAGGACGATGACCGCTACTATCTCGACGATCCCGAAGACATGGCGCGGTTCCGCCGCAAGCAGTTGGAAGAGCAAGGCAGGGTCATTCCGCCGGACGACGAGTATGATCCCGACAGCTCGGTGGATGCCTATCCGTCGGCGCCGCAGGATGACGGCAACTACAGCGACACCTATCCGGAAGCGCCGAACTCGGCCGAGCCGCGCCCTGTCAAGCGCCAGCCGCTGAACGAAGCTTCGATCGATCCCGCCGAGCCGGCGGCGCCCGGCGATCAGGCTGCTCTGCCGCCTAAGACCGAGGGCGGCAAGACTGTCGTCGATCCCTCGCTTTCACTCGGCGCGCGCCAGGATGTGGCGGCATTGCAGGTGCTGCTCGACCGCGCCGGCGCCTCGCCCGGCGTCATCGACGGGCGGTTCGGCTCCAATGTCGACAAGGCGCTGGCCGCCTACAACCAGATCACCGGCAGCAATCTGCGCTCGACCGACGCGGTCGGCATCCAGGCAGCCCTTGCGCAATCCGGCGGCGATGCTTTCGCAAATTACACGATCACGCCCGAGGACGCAGCCGGTCCCTATGTCGCCTCGATACCGGAAGACTACAGCCAGAAGGCGCAGCTCGACCGCATGGCCTACACCTCCGTCACGGAAGCCCTGGCCGAGCGCTTCCACATGGATGAGAATTACCTGAAGGCGCTCAATCCCGAAGGCGGCTTCGACCGCCCAGGCACGATTATCAAGGTCGCCAATTTTGGCAGGCTGGTCTCGACCCCGGTTGCCCGCATCGTCGCCGACAAGGACAAGAAGCAGGTGTTCGCCTACGATGCCGCCGGCAAGCTGGTCGCGGCCTATCCCGCCACCATCGGTTCGGCCGACACGCCGTCGCCAACCGGCACACACACGGTGTCGCGCGTCGCGCTCGATCCGAACTACACCTACAACCCCAGCATCAATTTCAAGCAGGGCCAGAACGACAAGATCCTGACCATTCCGCCGGGACCGAACGGCCCGGTCGGCTCGGTCTGGATCGCGCTGGACAAGCCGACTTATGGCATTCACGGCACGCCCGACCCCTCCAAGATCGGCAAGACCGAAAGCCATGGCTGCGTGCGCCTGACCAACTGGGACGCGCGCGAACTGGCCAAACTCGTCTCGCCGGGCGTCACGGTGGAATTCGTCGGCGGACCAACAATCGCGGATGTCGGCGGGACCTCAACCGATGAGTTTACGCAGCAATGAGGCGCGCGGCGCGGCGGCATAGATGAGCTGCACAAGCAGGATGAAACCGATGCTAAGCAGCGGCGTGATCAGGCACAGCGCTGCGCCGATCGCCCACAGGATCTGCGCCTTGACGATGCGCATATAGACGGTGTGCGTCGTTTCGGCGTCGAGGTCTTCCGCCAGAAAGCCGTTCTTGTCCGCATACCACCAGCTGCAGAACAGCGTCACGCCGAGCATAAAAAGGTTGAGCCAGTAGACCAGCACCGCGGTCCTGAATTCGAGGAAGTCGGCCAGAAGGTCGGTTGAGAACGGCAGCAGGGCGATGAAGGCCAGAAAACACAGGTTCAGCGTCGCAAGCCGCCGGTCGGACCTGGCGATCAGCCCGTGCTGCGCCTGCTGGCCGAACCAGAAGATGGTCAGCGTCAGGAAGCTCAGCGCATAGGTCAGGAAGCGCGGCGCCAATGCTGCGATCGCCGAAAGCAGTTCGCCTTCGGAGTGGACCATTTGGTGCGCCGGGACCCGGATCTCGAGCACGATCAGGGTCAGCGCGATGGCAAAGACGCCATCGGTGATGCCGACGACGCGTCCGCGCGCCTCCGCCGATGCTTCGAGTGGTCGTTTCATACGGCTTCCCCTTTGCTTGCATCTCTGAACCTAACACGGCCTCGGCGCTTTACACCCGGATTGATGTGACCCTGCCCATGGGGGCAGGGTTTTGCCGGAACTGGAGTCATGACGGTGGGGCGCTGGCTGGTTGTTGCCTGCCTGCAACAAGCCTAAGCAGACGCTCATGAAGTCTCCGAGCGATGCAGCAGTTTCCCCGAGCAGTTCTGTTTCCAACGGCACGTTCTGTCCGCGGTCGCAACGCAAATTCGTGTTGGTCGCGGCGATCCTGGCATCCGCGCTCGGCTTTATCGACGGCTCGATCCTGGCCATCGCCATGCCGGCAATGCGCGTCGATCTCGGCGCCAGCCTCGCCGAAGCGCAATGGATTTCCAACGCCTATGCGCTGACGCTGTCAGCGCTGATCCTGGCGGGGGGTGCTGCCGGCGACCGGTTCGGCCTGCGCCGCGCATTCGTGGCCGGCATTGCGCTGTTCATTGTCGCTTCGCTTGCCTGCGCGATGGCGCCGAATGCGCTGGTGCTTATCGCCTTTCGCGCCATTCAGGGCATCGGTGCGGCTATCATGGTGCCGGGCAGCCTTGCCATCATCGCAAAGGCCTATCCGAAGAAGGAGCGCGGCCGGGCGATCGGCATCTGGGCCGCCGCTTCGGCGCTGACAACGGCGCTCGGTCCGGTTCTGGGCGGCTTTGTCCTGTCGGCCTTTGGCGGCGGCATCTGGCGGGCGATATTCGCCGTCAATTTGCCGCTTGGCCTGATCTCGATCTATCTGCTGCTGGCCAAGATTCCCGCAGACGCGCCGACGGAGAAGCGAAGCCTTGATCTCGGCGGCGCCGCTCTCGCCACGCTTGCCTTCGGGGCGCTTGCCTATGGGCTGACCGCGATGAGCGCCGAAGGCGGTGGACTGATGTCAGGGCCGAGCATCGCCGCGGGAGCGGTGCTGCTCGTCGTCTTCATCGTCTTCGAGCTTCGGCAGAGCGAGCCGATGATCGATCTCAAGCTGTTTCGGATCGGCGCCTTCGCCGGCGCCAACGTCGCCACCTTCTTCCTGTATTTCGCGCTCTCGGCCAATTTGTTCTACCTGCCGATGCTGTTGATCGCCGGATGGGGGCTGAGCACCAAGGAAGTCGGCTTCATCTTCCTGCCGCTGTCGGCGGCGATCGCGCTGCTGTCGGGTCCCGTCGGCCAGTGGTCGGACCGGATCGGTCCGCGGTTTCCGATTGCCAGCGGCTGCCTGGTCGTCGCTATCGCCTTTGCCGGGCTTGCGTTGCTTACCCATGGCGGCATGCACAATTTCTGGACCGGCACGTTTCCGCTAATGGCGGTGATGGGGCTCGGCATGGCGCTGGTGGTGTCGCCGCTGTCGACGGCGATCATGACGGCGGTCGAGGACAAGGATACCGGTGCCGCCTCCGGCATCAACAACGCGGTTTCGCGCATTGGCGGACTGATCGCGGTAGCGGCGATGGGGTCGCTGGCCGCCTGGGTCTATTCGACGATGCTCGACACCAGCGTCAGGCCCGGCATTCCGGGGTTCGGCGAACCAGTCTCGGCGGCGCTCGCGCCGGAACTCGAAGCGACGCGGCTCGCCGCCAGCGATGCTGCGTTCTCTGCGGTGTCGACGGTGACGGCCGTGCTTTGCCTGCTTGCTGCTGTCATCGCCTGGGCAACCGTTTCGGGGCAAAAGCTGCCTTGGTCACGCGCCGAAGAGAATCAGCCGACCTGATTCGGAGCCGGTCCGATTCGAAATGCTCTGATTTGGGCCAAATATGATTTTCGACGGTGTCGAGTGTGAGGGCTCAGCCTTCGATCTTGGCGCTCGCGACCTTCAGCGAATTGCCGTCTTCCTGCTTGAGCAGATCGTCGATGCGCTCGCGTTCGCGCTTGAAGGCGACCAGGTCGTCGCCCTTCAGTACCTTGCCGACCGGCAGGCGCACCCGCATCGGGTCGACCTTGGTACCGTTGACGATCAGCTCGTAGTGAAGATGTGGCCCGGTGGAGAGGCCGGTCTGACCGAGATAGCCTATGACCTGACCCTGCCGGACGTGGACGCCAGGTTCGATGCCTTTGGCGAAGGCGCTCTGGTGGTTATAGGAGGTCTCGTAGCCATTGGCATGGCGAAGGATGATCTGCTTGCCATAGCCGCCGGCCCAGCCGGCTTTTTCGACGGTGCCGTTGCCGGCGGCAATGATCGGCGTTCCGATGGGGGCTGCCCAGTCGACGCCGGTATGCATGCGGACATAGCCGAGGATCGGATGCCGGCGAGCGCCGAAGCCGGAGCGGAATTTTCCGGCGGGCAGGGGATTGCGCAGCAGGAACTGCTCGGCGCTCGATCCGTCCTCGTCGAAATAGTCGGTCGATCCGTCCTGCATCTGAAAGCGGTAGAAGTTGCGCGTCTGGCCGCCGAACGTCGACGAGACATAGAGCAGTTCCGAATCGTCGGAGGCCTGGTCGTCACCGTCCGGCTGCGAGAACAGCACGTCGATGCGGTCCGACGGATTGAGCCTCGACTGGAAGTCGACGCCGGAGGCCAGGAGCTTGACCAGTTGCTGGGTCAGCTTCTTCGACATGCCATAGGAATAGGCGGCGCGGTAAATGCCGTCATAGACGTTCGGCAGGTTGCCGCGCACCACCACCGGCGCCGACGAATCATCGAACGCCGTCAGCAATTCCGGATTCGGCTCCGGTTCCTGCGCCGGCACGTACTGGCCGCGATCGTCGAGCGCTATGGTGACGATGTGCGTTGTCTTGTCATAGACGCTGGTGCGGACCACCTTGGCGGCGTCGCCATGCACTTCGAGCCCGA